>JBLHNH010000060.1:0-15741 GCA_047622645.1 Flavobacterium sp. | reverse complement strand
TAAGTTAGCGAAATCAGCAGCTAATACTGATGGAGCAATTAAAGTATTTTTCATGTAGTTGTGTTGTTGTTTGTGCAAAGATAGTTTTTAGTTTAAAAGTTTAAAAATTATTATCAAACTATAAAATTCAAAACATTTAAGTACCGAATTTTTCAAATCGACTGGAGTTTTATTCCTAAAAAATAAAACTCCGGAAACCCGAGCATTAGTGAATCGACTGGAGTTTTATTCCTAAAAAATAAAACTCCGGAAACCCGAGCTTTAGCGAATCGACTGGAGTTTTATTCCTAAAAAATAAAACTCCGGAAACCCGAGCTTTAGCGAATCGACTGGAGTTTTATTCCTAAAAAATAAAACTCCGGTAATCAGCCGGAGTTTCAATCATCAATCAAAAAACGAATAGTCTAAGACTATTGTTCGCTGTAATTAGGTTTTATCCTAAATAAGTTTTTAATATTTTACTTCTAGAAGTATGTTTTAATCTTCTGATAGCTTTTTCTTTAATTTGACGAACACGCTCACGAGTTAAGTCAAAAGTTTCACCAATTTCTTCAAGAGTCATTGGATGTTGGTCACTTAAACCAAAATATAAACGAACAACATCAGCTTCTCTTGGCGTTAATGTTTCTAAAGCTCTTTCAATTTCAGTTTGTAATGATTCATGTATTAATTCTCTATCTGGATTTGGAGATTCACCAGAACGTAAAACGTCATAAAGGTTTGAATCTTCACCTTCCACAAGAGGTGCATCCATTGATAAATGACGACCAGAGTTTTTCATTGACTCTTTTACATCATTCACTGTCATGTCTAATTCTTTTGCAATTTCTTCAGCAGAAGGTGGTCTTTCATTAGATTGCTCTAACAAAGCATACATTTTGTTGATTTTATTGATAGAACCAATCTTATTTAATGGCAAACGCACAATACGAGATTGTTCTGCTAAAGCTTGTAAGATAGATTGTCGAATCCACCAAACAGCATAAGATATAAATTTAAATCCACGCGTTTCATCAAAACGTTGTGCAGCTTTAATTAAACCTAAGTTTCCTTCGTTAATTAAATCGGGCAACGTTAATCCTTGATTTTGATATTGTTTTGCAACAGATACTACGAAACGTAAATTTGCTTTTGTTAATTTTTCTAGTGCACGTTGGTCACCAGCTTTGATACGTTGTGCTAACTCTACTTCTTCATCAGCAGTAATTAGGTCAACTTTTCCAATTTCTTGTAAATATTTGTCTAAGGAAGCAGTTTCACGATTCGTTACCTGCTTGGTAATTTTTAGTTGTCTCATTCTTTTTACAGTACTTTTTTATTCGTGTACAATGATTATACGTAAGTGTTTCAAAAAAGTTACAAAAAAGCTACTTTTTTTAATCAGTAATGAAATTTTCTTTATTTTTAGTAATGATATCTATCTTTATTTTTCGCTGATTTTTTAATAGGAAGGTAGGAATTTTAAAAAATATAGCTATATTATTCTAGTTATAAAAATCATTTAAATTAAATAGTATGAAATTCAGTATAAAATTAAATAAGACTACAACTGTAGAGGAAATAGAAAACTATTGGCAAAATCAAGATTATGTTACTCTTTTAGAGTTATTCAGTTTTCCAGATGCAAAAACCATTAAGTCAGAAAATTTAAAGGAAATGCTTTTTATGGCAATTGTCGATTTTGAGCCTAATGAAGCTGCGGAAGTTGTTTTAGCCTATAAACTTTCGGAACACTTAAACGAAGGACAAATTGCGCAAATTTCAAACGATATGTTGATTGACAAAGTGTGTGAAGAATATCCAGAAATAGATTTGCATTATGCTTTATACAACATTAATCAATTATTATTTAAAGCTTATAATGGAAAATTTCTTAATGCTAAAGCAACAGTTGTAGATTTTTCAATTACTTCTTTAGATGGTTTCGATGATGAAATTACAAAGGAAATTGTTCTAAAGTCATTTAATAACGGAATTTCAGATAGAAATGTTATCAAAAGATTGTTTTCAGATCAAATGACAACAGACGAGGCATTTGTACAAGCTGAAGATATTTTATGGGAATTAAATAAAAAAGAGGCTAATAACTATACATTTATAACTTCTGAATATTGGTTAGGTAAAGAAGAATTACTAGCTTCAGAATTTGAAGGTGAATGTTTGCTAACAGAAAGTGAAGAAGAGTAATAGATTTATTCTTAAAAAACAAAAGCCTCATTTTAACGAATGAGGCTTTTGTTTGCATAAGAAGCGATTTTTTATTTAATCTGTTTGCCTTTTAAAGTATTTACAAATAAAATAGTTCCAAGCTTATCGTATAAATTAAAAGTTTCAATTCCTTTTGATTTTATAGAACTTTCATGAAAACCTAAAATAGTTAAATCAGCATGTTTTGAAGTTTCATTAATTAATTCAGTTTTGTCAACTGTTTCGTCAATAGGAATAACAATAATATTTTTTGAAGAAATTGGTAATCTACCAGAAGAAGTTAATTCTATTAGATTAGCTTTTTCTTCGTCAATATTTTCTTTGTTTACAGCTGCAAATATTTTAATTTCTGCACCTTTCCAGTCTTTATGACCCAGAATTATATAAGAAAGTAATATCATTAAGTTAGCATTTTCATAATCCTCTTTCTTAATCCAAACATGAATTTCGTTTTTATAACCAAATCCTTTATCTGAACTAGCCAAAATGCATAAATCATAATTTGCACTTTGAATTAGTTTGTAATTATCAATTACATCTTCCAACCATTCATTAGTGCCTTTTTTAAATTCAAACATCATCATATTATTACTATGTCCAGAAATTCCTGGTTGTTGAATAGCTTGAACAATTGCATTAGTGTTTGAAGGAGAAATAATGGTTTCTAAGAATACATTCGAATGTGTATTGTTTGCGATTTTAATTAATCTTTCTAATTTTTCATCCGCAACTTCTTTAGATTGTTTTGAAAAATAATCTTTTTCATAATGAATATAAGTTCCAAAGCCATATCGATCAGAAATCCATGTCATCATTTCAAAAGCAGTCAATCGTTCAAAAGAATTTTTTGATAAACATAAAACACCTGGACGCCAATAATCATCAGATTTTTCTTTGTCTGTTTTTTGAAGGAATACTTGTAAATTTCGACTAAATTGATGAATTACTCCTTGAAATATATTAGCCATTCCTTTTTTTGATTCATTTTTGTGTGTAATATAGAAGTAAATTCCAACCATTAATAAAATTGAAGCTAAAGCATAAACAGCATTTATCTTAAACATTAAGTAAACACATAAAACGGCACCCATTAAAGATAAATACCATTTCGATTTAAACGAAGGACGATAAGCTGGGTCAGCTGCAAAATGTTGCATAAACGAGATTAAACATAATGAGCCATAAGTTACCATAAAGAACATCGAAATAACTTCGGCAACAGCATTTACATCACCCATCAAAACGAAGATTAAGGCAACAACACTGGTTAATATTGTAGCATTTCTTGGTTCGTTCTTTTTTGGAGTTCCTTTGGAAACCCATTTGTTTACAGAATCTCTAGGAAATACATCGTCACTCCCAATAGCTTGTAAAGTTCTTGGTGCAACCATAAAAGAACCTAAAGCAGACGAAATTGTTGCAGCTGCTAGTCCTAAAGGTATTATCGGTCCCCAATATGCAATTTTACTCATTACCAATTGGTCATTTAATAGATCATCTGGTGAAGCAGAATAAGAGAGTTTTAAAGCGATGAAAACATAAACTACCATTCCGATAATAGTTGCTGCTAAAGTTCCCATTGGAATAGATTTTTTAGGATCTTTTAAATCTCCAGATAAACCTACACCAGCAGTCATTCCTGTAAAAGCAGGAAAAATAATAGCAAAAACAGCAAATATTCCAACTTTTGAATCTACATTTTTAAATAACAATGAACTATCGAAAGTACTTGAATAATCAGTTGTTCCGAAAAAAAACATAACTAAGGATACAAATAATATTGCAACAACAACGTATAGTGCTTTCATACCTAAATCGGCACCTTTGGTTACCATAAGACTAATCAATAGTAATAAAGCAGGAATACTAAATAATCTATTATCATATATAGTATATCCAAATTCAGATTCTATCCAAGGTTTTACAGCTTCAAATGATTCTGCAAATGCAATAATGTAAAAAGCTACACTAATAGCTTGCGAAAGGTATAAGGCAATACCGATAGAAGCACCGATATTTACACCAAACGAACGTGAGATAATAAAATATTCACCACCACCTTCAACTTTTTGATTGGTAGCAATTTCAGCCAAAGCCATAGCTGTTGGAATTGTAACTAAGTGCCCAACCAAAATGATTAGTAATGTTCCGACAAACCCAACTTCTCCAACGGCATAACCAAAACGTAAGAACATAACTGCTCCAAGAATTGTAGATATTGCAGTTAAAAAAACAGGTAATGTTCCAAAATTAGCTTTTAAGCTTTGTAAATTTTTTTGCATAATATAGTTTATATTCTATGTAAGACTCACTTTTGAATAAATGTCACAATTTTGATAAAAGTAATTAAAATAAAACACAAAAGTCAATTTCTGATTTTAGAAATTGACTTTTTTATTACTGGAGTAATTTTTATTTTACTTCGATATATTCTTTACTTGAAACCGGTTTGCCATCTTCTGAAAAACCTTCAATATTTATTTCAAATTTTCCTTTTATATCTGAAGTAAAAAAAGATATTTCTTTTCCGTTTTCTAAGTCAATACTTGGATTCCAAAGTAATTGATATCTATAATCCGGAATTCTTTCGAATTTTGAAATATCTGAATAATTTTGTTTGTAATAGTACTTAGTAGCTAAAGGTCTTTGTATTTCGGTCTTTAAAATAAAATCACCCGTTTCCTTTAGTTCGTAATTAAATTCTTTGGTTATAAAATTAATAAGACCATTAAAAATCTTTGAACCATAAACGTATTTTTCAGTAATGTATTCTACTTTATCGATGTTTTTTGTGTTATATTCAAACAGCTCTTTTACATCTTGTATTAATAACCCGTCAACTAAAACTAAAGTATAACCACTATCAACTCCATTTGATAATTTATCTCTTAAGTTTATAGTGTAAATTCCGTTTTTTTCTTTGAAAAATGTATTTGGAAGTATTTCTATAATTGTTTCTTTTAGGGTAGAAAATCTAGTATAATCATCTAATGAAATTGTTTTTTCAAGCGGAAAATAAAAAGCCTTATTACTAGGTTGGTCTTTTATAGTATCTTTTTTAATAGAAAAATAAGCATTTTCAATTTGATTAGCTATTGATCGCTTTTCAATTATTTTTTTTAACTCCTTTGAAACTTCTTGTGTGGGTTTAAACTGGAATTTTGAATAATCTATAGTGCGATTTGTTACTTCAATAGTATAGTTTTTTCTACTGTCATCAGCAACTTGAAGAGTTACGTTTGCTTTGTTTGGTAACTCATCTAAGATAAATATAAATTCACCATTTTTATTGGTGTTTGTTAATTTGAATTGAAATGATCTACCTGTAATAGATAATGAGATAGTTTTATTCTCAATAGTATTATTAACATCAAGCGCAGTTATTTTCCCCGAGATCACTTCACCTCTTACTTCTGGTAAAGTAGTAACATTAAGATTTAAACTTTTAGTATTTTTTAAATTAGATAAAAACCTCACAGCGCTAATAACTTGGTTTTCAATAGAATCATTTATTTTTCTAACTGATAAAGAATAATTTCCCTTATCTGTTTTTTTAATAGTTGAGTTTATTGACAGCTTTACTTCTTCTCTTAAATTGTAAATTTTCTTATTTAAATTGATTTGAAGTCCATTTTCATTTTTAACCAATGGAGTAGTGCTAAATTGAGGAATGACAATTTTGCTTTGAAATGGATTTATAATTGTAATGTCAGTTTCAAACATATTAGATTCTGAAAAGTTCATCATCCAATTAGTATATCCAATCAGTTTGTATGCTCCAGAATTTGCAGAAGTTGGGATGAAAATATCACCTTGAGCAACTCCATCTTTTAAGAGAAGTTTTTGTTTAGAAAGACTTGTTCCGTCAGCGTCAAAAATTTCTACGTAGGCAATTTTGCTTATTGTACTGTAAGTATGATCAACAGAATTTAAACAATATACTTTATAAAATATAGATTCACCAACAAGTATAGTTGGATTATTTATATGCAAATAAATAGATTCATTAATTGATGAATCAAAAGTTTTAACATCTTTTGAATTTAAATTAGTTTGTGCCCAGCCATTTACTGAACAAATTGAAATTAAAGCAAAAAGAATTATTTTTTTCATTTATATGTTTTTTATTTTTTTTTATTGCCAAAAAGCAGGAACTATATTTGAGCCAACTGTTCTGCAATCTCCACATTGAGGAGGAACCATTTTAAATAATGGATCTTCTCTTTGGTATAATATTATCTTGCCGCTTCTTGTGTTTGTAACTAAATATGTTAAACCATCGAAAGGAGTAATGCTTTGTGTCTTTTTCTTAGTTCTGTCATAAGTTGAAATTTGACAGTCATAAAAATAAGGTGGCTCAGGTTCGCCTGGAAATAAATCTTGATAATTGAAAAATATTCTTTTTTCAGACACAGAAGAAACATCAAAAAAGCCAATTACTTTTTCATTTTTATTTTCAACCGATGAGATGTTGCCATTTATAAACCCTGGCTGACTTGGAGATAATACATTACCAGAAGCCGATAGGTCTCTTAATGTTTTGTAATATGTATATGAAGCTATACTTTGAATGTATTGCCTAACTTTAATGCTATATCTATTTGCAATGCTATAATTATCTTGACTTATAAATCGAATGGAATAATCTTTAATTCTATCTTCTCCCGTTAAAGTTGTGTTTTCTAAAATTATATCATTTGAAACTTCTGTTTTGTAACATGTTTTTGATTCACCCGTTCTTTGATGTTGTGTAAAAGCATATTCAATTTGCATAGGATTAACACTAAAATTCTCAGAATTACCATAAATTTGTAAACTATCTGGTGCCCAAAAAGGAACAATTATTTTATAAGTTTCTTCATATTCATACCTGTAATATTTTGAAGTTCCCGATGGATCATAACTATTGGCTGTTATGTCTACGCCATTTACTCCAAACTTGTTTTTAACAGTTGCTTCAAGTAAAGTTAAATTGTTTATAGTTGTAAGCTTTTCTCTAGTTGATGTATATTGTTTTCCGCTATTTGTATTAATATAAAGCTGATATTCTCTATCAGGAAAGGCTTGAAATTCAAATTCTGAAATGTATTTTCCACTCATTTCTTCAAAGTTGAATTGGTTTCCTAAATCATCAGTTACATAAACGGTTGCGTTAGTTTCAATACTTGGTTCTGTCTCTTCTAATTTAAAAGTTCGGCTGATTTTTATTTCTTGCTTTTTCAGTTCGTTTGTAAGGGTAGCTTCGACAACCAAAATATCTTCAAAAGTATTTGTTTGAAGCGCGTAAGGATCTGTGCAACCATATAAAATCGCGAAAAATAAAATATATATAAGTTTACTAAGTTGTCTCATTTTGTTGTTTTAAAATTTAAAATTATATGTTATTGTAGGAATTGGAATTGCAAATATGGATGTTTTATAAGCTTTAATTTTTCCGTCATCAGTTACAAAAAAGACCGAAAATGGATTGTTTCTACCTAAAACGTTATAAATAGATATGTTCCAAAAACTATGCGCTAATTTTTTTAATTTATGATTTCCTTCAATGTTTAATCCAATATCCATTCTGTAATAATCTGGAATTCTAAATTTATTTCTATCACTATACAAAGTGTAATTTGCATTTCCATATTGGTACGATCCAATAGGGTATGTAATTGGTCTACCCGTTTGGTAAATAAAGTTAGCAGAAAAACTATATCGTTTAGTAAATCTATAGTTTAAAATAGCACTGAAATCATGAGGCTTGTCATAGTTAGCTGCAAAATATTCACCATTGTTTACTTTTTGCTCATTAAATTGTCCGTCTAATTTTATAAAAGTTCTAGAATACGTGTAACCAATCCAACCGTTTAATCTTCCAGACTGTTTTTTAAGCAAGAATTCTACACCATATGCCTCTCCTTCTCCTTGTAGTAGCTCTGTTTCTACATTTGTGTTTAAAACTAAATCAGCACCAACTTTATAATCTAGAATATTGTTTAATTTTTTATAATATCCTTCAACACTTACTTCATATATGTTTTCTTTAAAATTTTTATATAACCCTAATGAATATTGAGATGCAGATTGAGGTTTAACATTTAAATCAGAAGTTTTCCATGTGTCTAAAGGTGATTGTGTTGTGTTACTAGATAAAAGATGTAAATACTGATAAGTTCTATCATAACCTCCTTTTATTGCCATGTCTTCCGATAGTTTAAAGCGAGCAGAAATACGTGGCTCAAAACCACCATAAGCTTTTATGGTTTCATTGTTTTTAAAAGTCTTTGTTTCTACAATTGTTGCTTGACTAATTGGAAGACCATTTTCATAAATATTTTGACTAGATTCACCTAAAGATACAAAATAAGAATATCTTGCTCCAACATTAACCGTAAATCTGTCATTAACCTTAATTTGATCATTAATGAAAATACCAGATTCTAATCCTTTTTCCCTATCCACTCTTTTAGATAGTATTAAAGATTGGTCTCCTAACGGTCTAATTTCTCCCGGATCTAATTTATAATGTTTGGTAGAAATACCATAATTAAATTTATGCGTTTCACTCAAGTTAGTATTAAACTTTAATTGCAATTGAGAGTCATTAATTTTATAACCATATTTAAAAGAGTTTGACAAGCCATTATCATAATCAATATCAAATTTATATTGGCTATTGGAAAGATTTGCCGTAAAATTTGTTTTGTCATTTACCTTATGCTTCCATTTAACAGTTGCTAAAGTGTTGTTGTAATGATAGATTGAATCTGATGATATACTAAATTTATCGTCACTATAATATAGTGTAGTCTCAAGTTCGTTTTTTTCGTCTATTGTGTGATTATATTTTACAATTCCATCATAAAATGAGGCTTTACTATTTTGTAATTGTGAATCTCTTAATGAGCGTAAGATCCAACCTGAATAGGTGGCTCTTCCTCCAATTAAAAGACTAGATTTGTTTTTAACTACTGGAGTACTTATTGTTATGTTAGATGTTACTGGGCCAATTCCACCTTCACCAGTAAGTTTTTCTAAATTTCCATTTTTTGTTGAAATGTCAAAGACAGAAGATAATCTACCACCAAATTGAGGCGGAATACTTCCTTTATAAATATCCGCACTTTTTATGGTATAGGCATTTATAGAAGAGAAAAACCCAAAGAAGTGAGAAGGATTATATAAAACAGCATCGTCTAATAAAAATAAATTCTGATCTTCTTTTCCTCCACGTACGTTAAAGCCAGACGAGCCTTCCCCTACACTTTTAATTCCAGGGATTATTGTAGCTACTTTTAGGATGTCTCTTTCGCCAAGAACCATTGGAACACTTTTAATTTCTTCTGATGTAATGGTTGTAACCCCACTTGTAACACTATTGATGTTTTGTTTTTCTTTTCCAGTAAGTACAATTTCATCAAGTTGGTTTATCTTTTCTGTAACTGAGAAATTTAACTTTCCATTATTGTACATCATTACTTTTTTAAACTCACCTAAATAATTTAAAGAAACTATTTCTATTTCATTCAAACCAGCAGGAATGCTTATGGAATATTTTCCATTATCATCAGTAACAACGTTTTTTAATTTGTCTGACGTTCTTACAACAACATTAGAAATTGGTTCTTCTGTTTTTTCGTTTTTTATTACACCAGATAGCACATAGTAACTTTGAGAACTGTTTTTTGATTCTTTACCTATCAATACAATAGAACTGCTTTTTTTGTTTTGATATTGTTGATAAAATACGGGGTCATTATTGTTGTTAATTGTTTCAGTTTTTACCGTTGTTGTCGTTATAATAGTTTCGGGAATTTTATCATAAATGATGCTATTCTTGGTAAGTATGATTTTATTGTTGACAGTAAAATAATTTAAATTTGTTTCTCTAAAGGTGTCTTTTATAATTTCATCTAAACCAGCATTAGTATAAGTTTTGGATATAGTTATGTCGTTTTCAGTAATCCAATCGTCGTTATAAAAAAACTTATAATTTGTTTCTGATTCAATATATTTAAGTACGTCAGAAATTTTAGAATCTTTAAATTCAACGGAGAAAGTTCGGTTTTCTACTTGCGAAAAAATAACTTGTGAAAGAATTAAAAAGAAAAGGATGAATATTTTTTTCATGTTTTTAATAAAAAATTATTGGCTAATATTTTGAAATAAATTACTAAAGAATAAGTTTTTGTTCTTCTTTTTTAATTCTGAATTGTTTTTGTAATACTCACTAATCATCTTTTTCTTATCAGGAAATAAATTAATAATGCTCTTTTTAGATTTTATTTTATTGAATTTTTTGTCTATGTATAATACAAAATCAGTTTCATTACTAAACTCTACAAAAACACTTTTACCTATAAACACTTCTCTTTTGCTTTTAGAGTGTTTTATGTAAAATCTTAAAACATTGTTTTTTATTTTCTCTTCATAAAATCCTTTTATAAAGTCATTTTTATCGGAAGCTACTTTGTCTAAATTCACAAAATTTAATCCATGAATTTTAAAAGAATTCACATTCGATTTAATTATATTTATTCCTGTTTTTTCTGAATTTCCAGAAGATCTGTATACAATTTCGTCATTGTAGGCGTCGTATTTTAACGATAAATTATAGTATACTTGTCCCAAATAAATTAATGAGCCAGTGGTGTACTTTTCGGTATTAAAATAAATGTCTTTATTATTGTTAACTCTATAGTTATTATAGTGAAATAAACCATTTGTTATGGCTAAGTTTTCTTTACCAATAATGCTGTCATATGTTATTAAATAATCTTCTTTTTCTTGTGCAAATATGGTATGTAAAGAAGTAAAGAAGAAACTGCTAAATAAAAGGAATAATTGTATAAATTTCATGAAATTAACTTTTGATAAAAGTAGAAAAAATATTTACATAAAACTGTTAAAAGTAAGATTATACTGAAAAAAAACAAAAACCCCATTTCATGTGAATGAAACGGGGTTTTTTATGAAATAAAAAATAAAATTAACCTTAAGAGTTATTCTTTTTTCTCAATGGGTCTCTCTTCTCTAGGAGGTCTAGGTAAAAGAGCTTTTCTTGTTTTAGGATCTACACTTAATTATAAAAACTCATGAAATAATCCTTTTACTTATAGTTCACTAAAATTAGTTTATTTTACAGTGTATTTAATAATTTATAAAAATATTGTGTATTTTTATAATCATAGCATTGCTTGTTATATCAATAAGCAATGTTTTAAATGTAAAAAAGTTAAATAAATGAAAAAATTACTCCTTTTATTATTAATAAACCTGTGTCAGGAAAGTTTTGCCCAATGTTTTACAAAAATTGCAGTAGGTGGAGATCACAGTCATAGCATAAAAACTGATGGAACGCTTTGGTCTTGGGGTTATAATTCTTTAGGACAATTAGGAGATGGAACAACAATTCATAAAAATGTTCCAATACAAATTGGAATTAACACAAATTGGCAAAGTGTAAGTGTCGGAATTGAACATACACTTGCTATAAAGGCAGATGGCACTCTTTGGTCTTGGGGTAGAAATGATTATGGGATGCTAGGTGATGGAACAAATCTTAGTAAGCAAATACCAACACAGATAGGCACTTCAACGAATTGGCAAAGTATCAGTTCTGGGGATTTTTTTTCAACTGCTATTAAAACTGACGGTACTCTTTGGGCTTGGGGGATTAATGCTTCTGGACAGTTAGGAGACGGTACGACTACTAATAAAAATATACCAACACAAATAGGAACAGCAATGAATTGGCAAAGTGTGAGTGCAGGATATGCACATACAATTGCATTAAAAGATAATGGTACCTTATGGGCTTGGGGCAGTAATTATTATGGCCAATTAGGTGATGGGACAAGTGTTGGAAAAATTTTGCCAATTCAAATAGGTTCCGGCATCAATTGGCAGATGATTAGTGCAGGTTCTACTCATTCTATTGCTCTTAAATCTAATGGTACACTTTGGGCATGGGGCGAAAATAATTATGGTCAATTAGGAGATGGCACAAATGTTGGAAAAATTTTGCCAATTCAAATAGGTTCTGGTGCCAACTGGGAAATTATTTCATCAGGTTTTTATTTTACTTTAGCAATTAAAACGGATTCTTCTTTGTGGTCTTGGGGAAGAAATTATTTTGGTCAATTAGGCGATGGAACTTTTGTAGATAAGAATACGCCTACAATAATAGGTTCAGATAACAATTGGGAGGATATCTGTGCTGCTGAAGACCACTCTCTTGCTTTAAAATCAGACGGAAGTCTATATTCATGGGGTTACAATTATTTTGGGCAATTAGGTGATGGAACAAATGCTAATAAATTTGCACCAACAATAATTGATTGTTCTATGCTTAATGTTTCGACATTTGTTGAAAAAGCGTTAATTTTATTTCCAAATCCAGTAAAAACAATTGTAAATTTACAAGCCCAAAACACTATATTTTTAACAGAAATTATAGATGTTAATGGCAGAAAAATCATGTCAACTAGACACAATAGTAATGAAGTAATTTTAAATTTAGAAGGTCTTCAAGTGGGCTTATATTTTATAAAAATAACAACTAAAATTGGTATTGATACAATAAAAATATCAAAAGCGTAAAAAACATTTCTGTACAGTTTATAAAAAAACCCCATTTCATGTGAATGAAACGGGGTTTTTTATGAAATAAAAAATAAAATTAACCTTAAGAGTTATTCTTTTTTCTCAATCGGTCTCTCTTCTCTAGGAGGTCTAGGTAAAAGAGCTTTTCTTGAAACTTTTTCTTTTCTTGTTTTAGGATCTACACCGAAGTATTTCACCATAAATACATCACCCATGTTTACTACATCAGTAACGTTTTCAGTTCTTTCCCAAGCTAATTCAGACACGTGTAATAAAACTTCGTTTCCTGGTGCATCAGTGTATTCTACTACCGCTCCAAAATCTAACATTTTTATTACTTTTACTTCATAAGCTTCACCAACTGTTGGTTTAAAAATGATTGAATCAATTTTAGCCATAACTGCTGCAATTCCAGCTGGGTCAGTTCCTAAAACTTCAACAACTCCTTCTTCAGTAAGTGGGTCTTCATTGATAACAATTGTACAACCCGTAGTTTTTTGTAATTCTTGAATCACTTTTCCACCAGGTCCAATTAATGCTCCAATAAATGAATTTGGAATTCTTCTTGTAATGATTTTTGGAGAATGAGCTTTTACATCTACTCTAGGTTGAGCTAATGTTTCAGTTAATTTTCCTAAGATATGTAAACGACCGTCACGAGCTTGAGCTAGTGCTGCTTCCATAATCTCGTATTTTAAACCGTCAATTTTGATGTCCATTTGACATGCAGTAATTCCTTCTGAAGTACCAGTTACTTTAAAATCCATATCTCCTAAATGATCTTCATCACCTAAAATATCAGATAAAACAGCATAACGATCTCCATCCGTAATTAATCCCATTGCAATTCCAGAAACAGGACGAATCATTTGAACTCCAGCATCCATTAATGATAATGTTCCAGCACAAACTGTTGCCATAGAGGAAGAACCGTTAGATTCTAAAACTTCTGAAACAACACGAATTGTATAAGGACAATCAGCAGGAATCATATTTTTTAAAGCACGTTGTGCTAAGTTTCCGTGACCAACTTCTCTTCTTGAAGTTCCTCTTAATGGACGAGCTTCTCCAGTTGAAAATGGTGGGAAATTATAATGTAAATAGAATTTTTCTTCTCCTTGTTGTGAAGGTGAATCGATTTGGTTTGATTCTCTAGAAGTCCCTAAAGTTGCAGTTGCCAATGCTTGAGTTTCTCCACGAGTAAACAAAGCAGAACCATGAACAGATGGTAAGTAATCTACTTCACACCAGATTGGTCTGATTTCTGTAGTTTTTCTTCCGTCTAAACGTATTCCTAAATCTAAAGTTACGTTACGAACAGCTTCTTTGTTGGTTTTTTTGAAATATTTAGAAACTAATTCTCCATCAACAGCCAATTCTTCTTCTGTAAATAAAGCTTTAACTTCTTCTTTCACTTCGTCAAATGCAGCCGAACGTTCATGTTTAGCTGAACCTTTACTTGCAATAGCGTAAATTTTATCGTAAGATGCTGCTTTTACTTTAGCATAAATAGCTTCATCTTCTCTCTCTCCTTCGTATGTACGAACTTCTTTTTTACCAAATGCAGCTTGCAAACGCATTTGAGCCGAAATTTGGTTTTTGATATGTCCGTGAGCAAATTTAATAGCTTCAAGCATTTCAGCTTCTGAAATTTCTTTCATTTCACCTTCTACCATTGCGATAGAATCCATAGAAGCTCCAATCATCATATCGATGTCAGATAATTCTAATTGTGCACGACTTGGATTAATGATAAATTTACCATCAATTCTTCCAACTCTAGCTTCAGAAATTAAAGTTTCAAAAGGAATGTCAGATAAAGCAAGTGCTGCTGACGCTGCTAAACCTGCTAATGCATCTGGCATAACATCTTCGTCATAAGACATTAACTGAATCATAACTTGCACTTCAGCATGATAATCATCTGGGAAAAGTGGACGTAAAACACGATCAACTAATCTCATTGTTAATACTTCGCTGTCACTTGGACGCGCTTCTCTTTTAAAGAAACCTCCAGGAAAACGACCTGCAGCAGCAAATTTCTCGCGATAATCTACTGTTAAAGGTAAAAAGTCAATGCCTGGGCTTGCTTTTCTAGAAGAAACAACTGTACCTAAAATAACAGTTTTTCCAATTCTAATTACTACAGAACCGTCAGCTTGTTTAGCTAAACGTCCTGTCTCGATTGTGATGTTTCTTCCATCACCTAAATCGATGGTTTCTACAAATAATTGTGGAATCATAATTTTTTTAATTCTTAATTAAACAAAGGGTAAGTTGTGTTGTAGTTGTGTGTAGTTGTGTAAAACCCAATGAGAAAACTGAACTTTTTCTAATATAAAACGTAAAATAAAAGGGGCACAAAGCCCCTAGTATAATTTATTTTCTGATGTTTAATTCTTTGATAATCTCACGATATCTCAAAATGTCTTTCTTAATTAGGTAGTCAAGAAGACTTCTTCTTTTTCCTACCAAAAGAACTAATGAACGCTCAGTATTATAATCGTGACGATTTTTTTTCAAGTGTTCTGTTAAATGTGAAATTCTGTGTGTGAATAACGCGATTTGTCCTTCTGCAGATCCTGTATTTTCTGCTTTTCCTCCGTGTTTAGCGAAGATTTCTGCTTTTACTTCTTTAGTTAAGTACATGCTAATATTGCTTTAAATGATTATTATGTATGAATTGTATGGTAGCAATTCGGATGCAAAGATAAGAATAATTGTGAATTGTGAATTATGAATTGTGAATTATTTTTCTTGAGTTAAAATAATTTTGCAACTTGCTCATTCACAAATTCTAAAAAGTGTTCGTCTGATTCTGTGAAAGGATCAATTACATGTGAATCAATATCGATTTGACCAATGTTTTTTCCGTTTACAAATAAAGGAACTACAATTTCAGATTTTACCGTAAAACTACAAGCAATATAATTGTCTTGAGCA
>JBLHNH010000059.1:0-15888 GCA_047622645.1 Flavobacterium sp. | reverse complement strand
GGAATATAGTATTGAATATTCTTCAATATTTACTAAACAATTTAAAGAAGAAGATCATAAATTAACTGCAAATGTTGCTTTTTCTAAAAATCAAGATAATGAAAACTCAATAATTTATGACCAAATTGTTGGTGATCCATCAACTCTTTTTACAGATGTTACACTTAATAACCAATCGCAATTAAGAAACTTATTACAAGCTGATTATGTTTTACCAATTGGAAAAGATTCAAGATTCGAAGCTGGTTATCGAGGTAATTTTCAAAATAACTTAACCGATTTTAGAGTTAATGAAAATTCTATTTTTACAAACTTATTAGAATATAAGGAACATGTAAATGCTTTTTATGCTCAATATGGTTCTAAATTTAATAAATTCTCATATTTTTTTGGACTACGATGGGAAGATAGTAATATTGAAGTAAATTCAATTACAGTAAATGATTACAACACAAAAAAATACAATAACTTCTTTCCTTCTGCTACTTTAAATTATGAAATAAATGATGATAGTAACATAACTTTAAGTTATAGTAAAAGAATTAATAGACCTAGAGGAAGGTTCTTAAATCCTTTTTCAAGTTTTTCTAGTAATATTAATATTTTTCAAGGTAATCCAGATTTAGACCCTTCTTATACTAATGTAATAGATTTAGGTTATTTAAAAAAATGGGATAGACTTACTTTTAACACTTCTATATACTTTAACGTTACCGATAATACATTTGAATTTATCAGAAAAGAATCTGGTGAATTTGTAACTTCTATTAATGATGGTCAAGATATTGTTGATCCAATTACTGGTGTAATTACTCCAGTTGGTGAGCCAGATACAAGAACTCCAGTTATTATAAGTACTCCAATTAATTTAGCTAAAGAATATAGAACAGGGTTTGAAATGAATGCCAATTATACTCCATACAAATGGTGGCGTTTAAACGGAAATTTCAATTTTTATAGAGTTGAAAATCAGGGAGATTATAAATACACAAACTTTCAAGGAATTGATGTAGTTCAAAACTTTGATAATGTTGCTTCAACTTGGTTTACTAGAATAACATCAAGGGTAACATTACCTTATAAAATAGATTGGCAAACAAATGCTACTTTTAATGCATCACAAAAGAATGCCCAAGGTAAAAGATTAGATATGACAACTGTTAACCTTTCGTTTAGTAAAGATATTTTAAAAGACAAGGGTTCACTTGCTTTAAATGTTAGTGATTTATTTAACACTAGAAAAAGAAGAAATACAGTAGATTTAAATAATGTTTCATCTTATTCAACTTTTCAATGGAGACAAAGACAAATAACTTTAGCCTTTACTTATAGATTCAACAAGAAAAAAGAACGTGAAAATCAACGAGGCAATGAAGGTGGTGATGAGATGATGGGAACTCCTTAAAAACAATAAACATAAAAAAAGCTCTTTAGTACTAAAGAGCTTTTTTTTTTTGATTAAAACAAAATTACTTTTTGTCTTCGTCATCTTTGTTTTTATTTTTCTTTTCTTTGATTAACTCCATAATAGCACCACCAATCCAATAAGGAACAAAAGCAACTAAAAAGAACATAACCCAAAAACCAATCGTTAAGATGGTTAAGAATAATAAAAACCCTAAATACTGATCAAATTCAAACATGTTTTCCGGAATTTTAATGAATTCTCTACAAATATAAAGTAATTATATTTTTTAGCAATAAATACTTCAATTTATTTTTAAAAAGGTTTTAGAATGATTAATTTTGAAGGGAGAAATCGATTATTATATTATTAAATTTATCGAAATATCAAAACATCAAAAATTGATTAATAAAACAATAAAAATGGAATACAGAATAGAAAAAGACACCATGGGTGAAGTTAAAGTTCCTGCAGATAAATATTGGGGAGCCCAAACAGAACGTTCAAGAAACAATTTCAAAATTGGCCCTTCTGCTTCAATGCCTAGAGAAGTAATTATGGGATTTGCTTATCTTAAAAAAGCAGCAGCTTATGCAAATTGCGATTTAGGTGTTCTTTCAACTGAAAAAAGAGATGCAATTAGTCAAGTGTGTGAAGAAATTTTAGCCGGAAAATTAGACGATCAATTTCCTTTAGTAATTTGGCAAACTGGTTCTGGTACACAAAGTAATATGAACGTTAACGAAGTTGTAGCTAATCGAGCTCAAGTTTTAGCTGGCTTCAAAATTGGTGAAGGTGAACCAGTGGTTAAAGCAAATGACGATGTAAACAAATCACAATCTTCAAACGATACGTATCCAACTGGAATGCACATTGCAGCTTATAAAGCAGTTGTAGAAGTAACTATTCCTGGAGTAGAAAAATTAAGAGATACTTTGGCAGCTAAGTCTAAAGAATATATGACTGTTGTAAAAATTGGACGTACACACCTTATGGATGCTACTCCACTTACATTAGGTCAAGAACTTTCAGGTTATGTCGCTCAATTAAATTATGGTTTAAAAGCCGTTAAAAACACTTTAGCGCATTTATCTGAAGTTGCTTTAGGTGGAACTGCAGTTGGAACTGGATTAAATACTCCAGAAGGATATGATGTAAAAGTAGCAGAATACATTGCGAAATTTACAGGAATGCCTTTTGTAACAGCTGAAAATAAATTTGAAGCATTAGCAGCACATGATGCTATTGTTGAATCTCATGGAGCTTTAAAACAATTAGCTGTTTCTTTAAATAAAATTGCCAATGATATTAGAATGATGGCCTCTGGACCACGTTCAGGCATTGGAGAAATTATAATTCCAGAAAACGAACCAGGTTCTTCTATTATGCCAGGAAAAGTAAATCCAACACAATCTGAAGCATTAACAATGGTTTGTGCTCAAGTTATGGGTAACGATGTGGCTATTACAATTGGCGGAACGCAAGGTCATTATGAGTTAAACGTTTTTAAACCAATGATGGCTGCTAATTTCTTACAATCAGCAAGATTATTAGGAGATGCATGTATGTCATTTAACGATCATTGTGCAGCTGGAATCAAACCAAACTACACTAGAATTAAAGAGTTAGTAGACAATTCATTAATGTTAGTTACTGCTTTAAATACTAAAATTGGTTATTATAAATCAGCTGAAATAGCTCAAACAGCTCATAAAAATGGAACAACTCTTAAAGTTGAAGCTGTTCGTTTAGGTTATGTGACTGAAGAAGATTTTGATGCTTGGGTTAAGCCAGAAGATATGGTTGGTTCATTAAAATAGTATTCAGTGTTTAGTCGCAGTTTACTGCTTAATTGCCGTTTGGCTTTAGCTAGCGGAAAATATAAATAAAAAAATGCAAAAAATAATAGACCGTTTTATAAGTTACGTAACTATTGATACAGAATCTGATCCCAATTCAGAGACAACTCCAAGTACAGCTAAACAATGGGATTTAGCCAACAAATTGGTAGATGAATTAAAAGCAATGGGAATGCAAGATGTAACCATTGACGAAAATGCTTATATCATGGCAACTTTACCTAGTAATGTTGAACATGAAGTTCCTACAATTGGTTTCGTTTCTCATTTTGACACTACTCCAGATTTCACAGGAGCTAATGTAAATCCACAAATTATAGAAAATTATGATGGAAAAGATATTGTTCTGAATGCTGAACAAAATATAATTTTATCACCAAATTATTTTGAAGATTTGTTACTTTACAAAGGACAAACCCTTATTACAACGGATGGTACTACTCTACTTGGTGCAGATGATAAAGCTGGAATTACAGAAATCATGACAGCCATGGAACATTTAATCAATCATCCAGAAATTAAGCATGGAAAAGTTCGTGTTGGGTTTACTCCAGATGAAGAAATTGGTCGTGGTGCTCATAAATTTGATGTAGCAAAATTTGGTGCTGAATGGGCTTACACTATGGATGGAAGTCAGATTGGCGAATTAGAATACGAAAATTTCAACGCTGCTGGTGCTAAAATTACGTTCAAAGGAAAAAGCGTTCATCCTGGTTATGCTAAAGGAAAAATGATTAATTCTATGTTATTGGCAAGTCAATTTATTGCAAAATTACCCGCAAATGAGGTTCCAGAAAGAACAACAGATTATGAAGGCTTTTTCCACGTACATCACTTAAACGGTTCAATTGAAGAATCTACTGTTGAATTAATTATTCGTGATCATGACAAAGAAAAATTTGAAGCTCGTAAAAAGTTGATTTATTCTATTGCTGATGAATTTAATGCAGCATACCAAAAACAGTTTGGCGAAAACATTTGCAAAGCAGAAATCAAAGATCAATATTATAACATGAAGGAAAAGGTAACTCCTGTTTTTCACATTGTTGATATTGCTGAAAAAGCGATGAAAGAATTAGGCATTGAACCTTTAATCAAACCAATTCGTGGTGGAACTGATGGTTCACAACTATCATACAAAGGTTTACCTTGTCCAAATATTTTTGCTGGTGGTCATAATTTCCATGGAAAATACGAATACGTTCCAGTAGAAAGTATGGTTAAAGCAACCGAAGTAATTGTAAAAATAGTTGAATTAACAGCAAAACAATAAATTAAGAAAGGGAAATCAAATTTAGGTTTCCCTTTTTTTACTTTAACTTAATATGAAAGTGTTTCTTTTAATTGCATTTACGTTTTTATTTATAAATTGTAAAAACAGAGAAAGCTCGGTAGTTAATAATTGCAAATGTTATAATAGCATTGGTAGCAATGAAAAATCTATTCCTGACTATCTATTTTTATTTAAAAAGAATCAATCAATTAGTTTATGTGGTTATCTCGAAAATGATACTATTAGTGAATTTAATGTATTTGATTGTTCAAATGGAAGTTCTTTAATAGAATATGGTGCAACTCAAAATTGCAAAATAGAGTTTAATAAAAATCAATTGGATATTTATGAGTTAGACAGATTTCCAAGTGGAATAAATTGGAAGTGGAAAACACAAAGAATTGCTTTACAGAAAATCAGTCAAAATAAAAAAAGATTAATTGTACACGTGCAAATTCCCCTAGAATTAACTCATCAAATTTCTATTGAGGAACAAATTTTATTTTTGGATTCTTTCAAAACAAATAAATATAAAACAATTGATACTGAAGAATTAATTGGAAGATTAGAGATTTTAGCATTAACTAATAACCTTAAAGCCAAAAAAATATTAATAGAATTAAAAAATGATTCAAATATAATTTTAGATGGTGCGATCAAAGAACAATATAATAATGCAATTGCAAAAATTAATTGGATGAAAATATAATATGCAAAACAACAACCCATTACACGGAATAAAATTAGTCGATATTTTAGAAAAACTAGTCGCTGACTATGGTTTTGAAACATTAGGAGAAAAAATAAACATTAAGTGCTTTACTCATAATCCAACTATAAAATCGAGTTTAACTTTCTTAAGAAAAACTCCTTGGGCAAGAGAAAAAGTTGAACAATTATATTTAAAAAGTATAAAATAAAAAAAAGTGTAAAGAATTGATTTTCTTTACACTTTTTTTATTTTTATGAACTAAAAACTATACGTTTCTAGCTATATATTTCATTATTTTTTTAGCAATATCTTGTCCTGTTGCACGTTCAATTCCTTCCAAACCTGGAGAAGAATTAACCTCAAGAATTAAAGGTCCACGAGCAGATTGAAGCATATCAACACCTGCAACACCTAATCCCATAGCTTTTGCAGCTTTTATTGCCATGTTTTCTTCTTCATCTGTTAATTCAATAATTTCCGCACTTCCACCACGGTGTAAGTTTGAACGAAATTCACCTTCTTTTGCTTGTCTTTTCATTGCTCCAACTACTTGTCCGTCAACAACAAAAGCACGAATATCTGCACCTTTTGATTCTTTGATGAATTCTTGCACAATTACTCTTGCTTTTAAACCGTGAAAAGCTTCTAAAACAGATTCGGCTGCTTTTGCATTTTCAGCCAAAACTACACCTAAACCTTGAGTTCCTTCAAGTAATTTAATAATTAATGGTGCACCTCCAACTTCTTCTATAATTGCTTCAACATTTCTAGTGTCGTTTGTGAAAACAGTTTTTGGCAAACCTAAACCCGCACGAGATAAAATTTGAAGACTTCTTAACTTATCTCTTGAACGAACCAAAGCTTGAGATTCTACAACTGTAAAAACTTTCATCATTTCAAATTGACGAACCACTGCTGTTCCATAAAACGTAACAGAAGCTCCAATTCTAGGAATAATAGCATCAAAATCTTCTAACTTTGTATCTTTATATACAATTGAGGGAGCTTTTTTTTCAATTACTAAATCACACTTTAAATGATCTATTACATGCATTTCATGACCTAATTTTTCTCCAGCTTCAACCAATCTTCTTGTAGAATATAACTTACTATTTCTTGATAGAATTCCAATTTTCATTTATTGTATAATTTTTATAATTTTAGCTCTTCAAAATTACAATTAATATTTATAATGTCAAGAAAAAAATAGATGGTTCTAAAATAAAATACTATTTGTATTTTAGCAAAAAAGAAATTAATTATCTAAAATAGTTTAGACAAAAATGAAAATAAAATTCCTCTGTTTAATCTTACCCTTTGCTTATGCCATTAGCTATTCACAAACTACGGTTGGTTTATTATTTAATGATTTAAATGTTTCTGAGGGTTACACTTTGTTTACGCCTCAAAGAAATAATGAAGTTTTTCTAATGGATAATTGTGGACAAAAAATACATCAATGGACATTTACAGAAACTCCAGGAGCAACTTGTTATTTGTTACCAAATAGTAATCTATTAAGAGCTGGAAAAGATAACTTAGAAATTAGAGATTGGAGTAACAATATTATATGGTCTTATCCTACTACATCAAACGGAATAGCCCAACATCACGATATTGAACCACTTCCAAATGGAAATATATTATGTATAGTAAGTGATGTCTATACTTTAGCAAACATTACAGCTGAAGGTAGAAATCCTGCTATAACTGACACAACTTTTAAAGTTGACAAAATAATAGAGCTTCAGCCTATAGGAATAAATAATGCAAATATTGTTTGGGAATGGAAGTTTATAGATCATTTTATTCAAGATTTTGATGCGACTAAACAAAATTATGGCATTGTTCAAAACCATCCAGAATTATTAGATATTAATTTTGTTAACAATCAAATATTTGATTACACACATTTAAATGCAATTGATTATAACCCAAATTTAGATCAAATAATAATTTCTGCACGACATTTAAGTGAAGTTTATATTATTGATCATAGTACAACTACACTTCAAGCAGCTAGTAATACAGGAGGAAACTCTAATAAAGGTGGTGATTTTTTATGGCGATGGGGAAATTCTCAAGTCTACAAACAAGGAACAACAGTTAATCAAAAACTCTTTCTACAACATGATTGCAAATGGGTAGAAACTGGTTATCTAGATGCTGGAAAAATATCAGTCTTTAATAATGACGGAGACGGAAGTGGAACTTTTAGTTCTATACATATTATTTCACCTGAAATTTTAAACGGAATTTATACTAAAACAAACTCCATTTTTAATCCTCAAAACTTCGAATTTTCTTGGAACGGAAGTATTCTTGGAACAATTGTAAATGAAGGAAAGCAATCAGGAGTTCAAAGTTTAACAAATGGAAATTTATTAATTTGTGAAACATCATCAGGTAGAATTTCTGAAATAACAAAAACAGGTACACATTTGTGGTCTTATAAAAACCCTACAGGGCCAATTATAAATTCAAATTATACTATTTATACACAAAACAGCTCAATTTCTTCAAACATAAACGGCATTTTTAGAGCTGAGAAATATCCTTTAACTTATGCTGGATTCAATAACTTAATTTTAAATTCAAATGGAATAATAGAAAATTCAAATACAGTTTCAAACGCTTGTATTACTTTGAATTCTGATGTTTTTTTTAAGGATGAAATTAGTGTTATAAATCCAATTAAAAGCACATTACTATTTAATAAAAAAATAGAAAACTATAAAGTAACAATTTACGATTCAATGGGAAGAATTGTTTTTGATCAAAAATCATTTACTGGCGATATAATTAATATAAATCTTAGCTCTTCAATTTATTTTATGCATCTTACTAAAGATAACATTATTAAAAAATACAAACTCCTTGTTAAGTAAATCTCTTCATTATAACTAGCCCAAAAAATCTATGCAGATTATTAGACAAAATTAAATTCAATAGATTAAAACTAAATTTTATTAAAACATAATGGCAGAAAAAAAAATAAGTTCCAAAACCAATCAATGGCCAGAAGAATTAGAATTATTAAAAACTATTATCAATAAAACAGTACTTATTGAAACTATAAAATGGGGAACACCAGTATACACACATACTAATAAAAATATCATTGGTATTGGTGGTTTTAAATCTTATTTTGGAATTTGGTTTTTTAATGGTGTGTTTTTAAAAGATGAAAAGAATTTATTAATCAATGCCAATGAAGAAAACACCAAAGGATTACGCCAAATGCGATTTAATTCAATTGAAGAAGTAGACGAAAAAATTATTCTTGAATATATTAATGAAGCTATTAAAAATGAAGAAAAAGGTTTAAAAATAAATCCTCAAAAAAAAGCTGAAATATCTTGTGAATTTCTTGAATCTGAATTTAAAACAAACTTTGATTTAAAAAAAGCATTTAATTTATTCTCCCCATACAAACAGAGAGAATTTATGGAATATATTAATGAGGCAAAACAAGAAAAGACTAAGGCAAATCGTTTAGAAAAAATAAAACCGATGATTCTTTCGAACATCGGTTTAAATGATAAGTATATAAAATAATTCTATTTCTGTGCATTCATTTTAGAACTCATTTCCATTGAAATTGAATTTCTTTCCATTTTAATTTTTCCTGCCATAGTTTCAATTACAACTGAATCTGCAGCTAATTCTGCAATTTTACCGTGAATACCTGATTTAGTTATAACCTTATCTCCTACTTTTATACCTTGTTCAAAAGCTTTTTCTTTTTTAGCTCTTTTTTGCTGAGGCATAATTAATAAAAAATAAAAAACAGCAATCATTAAAACGATTTGTATTATTAAACTTGAATCCATAATTTTTATTTATTGTTTTAAAACAGGTTTGTTTGGGTTTGGTTTTACGTTAGCCTTTATTTTACACGTTTCTTTACCGATAGCCGTATTTGATGTAATAGTAACTGTTTTCTCTTGTTGACCTGGTTTTCCAGTAGAATCAAAAGTAACTTTAATTGGAGCAGAATCTCCTGGTTTAATTGGTTCTTTTGGAGGTTCAGGAACTGTACATCCACAACTTCCTACAGCGCTTACAATAACTAAATCCGCATCACCTGTGTTTTTTAAAATAAACTCTGTTGTTACTTTATCACCCTCATTGATGTTACCGAAATCATGTTCTGTTTTATCAAATTCTAAAACAGGTAATTTTCCAGTCGTTGCAGAAACTTCATTAGCAACTTTCATATCAGCTTCAGTAATTCTTGATGAAGCATTATCTTTACATGACGCTGCTAAAATTAGAGTAGCAATAGCGAACATTGGTATTAATTTTATTTTCATAATTGTATATAATTTACATTAAACCTCTTCCTGATTTATTCAGTTTATTTTCTTCTTTATAATCTTTTATCAAATTATCTAAAATTCCGTTGATAAAAATACTACTTTTTGGAGTAGAATATTCTTTAGCAATTTCTAGATATTCGTTGATAGTAACCTTAACGGGAATTGAAGGGAATTTTAAAAATTCACAAATAGCCATTTTTAATAAAATAGTATCAACTTCTGCAATTCTTTCAGAATCCCAATTTGGTGTTTTGTTTACATATTCTTTAGCTAATTCACCTTCGTTTAAAAGTGTTTTAATAAAGAGTTGTTTAGCAAAATCCTTATCATCTTCGTCTTTGTATACTCTAGGAATTTCAATTGTGCTAGAAGGATTTTTTAATTGCTTCAATTGTTTACTAATAAAAGTATTTACTAGAGCATAATCATCAATCCAAGTTAATTTATTGTCTTCCAGATAATCATATAACCTATCATTAGGTGCTAAAACTTTTACAAATAAATCTGCAACAAATTTAGCATCTTCCTGAAAAGTTGAAACGTCTGTAGACATGTATACTGTATAAATATCCGATTTCTTAATATCTTCTAATAACTGCAAAATTAAATCATCATTTAATTTCCAATGATTAATTTTTTTAGTTTCGATTGCTACAGATAAACTAGACTGATTTTCTAATAAGTTTAGCACTTCATTTTGTACAAACTTTCTGTTCGGGCTTTTTTCTTCTGGAGTAGCTAAATGCTTTTTAGATGCTAAATTAAGATAGTTTTCTTCTTTGTTTTTTAACTCAATAAAAGCTGAAAAAAGCAAGAGATATAATTCTTGAATAGCTTCAATACTGTAAAACAAAAATTTCTCTTCTCTGTTTAAATCGTCTGATTTATGCTGATGAACGGCATAAATACTTTGCATTACTTTAACTCGAATATGTCTTCTATTCAACATTTTATAAGAACTTATTTAATTAACAAAGCGAAAGACTTCTCTTTCGCTTTGCAAAAATACACTTTTTATAGTTTATTATTGTTCTTTTTCTTTTTTTCTATCATCAATTCTTTTTTGAGCAATTGACAACGCTGCTTGATGGGTTGTAATATTATTTACTTCAGCATGTTTAAAAATTTCTAATGAAGTATTATATATATTTTCAGTTTTTTCCATTACTTCAGCTTTAGTTAATTTAGCTAATTCAGAATAAACATTAATTACACCACCAGCATTAATTAAAAAATCAGGAGCATATAAAATCCCTTTGTCTTTTAATATTTGACCATGAATTACTTCATTTGCTAATTGATTATTTGCAGCACCCGCAATAACTTTAGCTTTTAACATTTTTATAGTATCATCATTAATAGTTGCACCTAAAGCACAAGGAGCGTAGATGTCTACATCAGCTGAATACAAACTTTCACCATTAAAAATTTTAGCACCGTATTTGGCTCCAACTTGGTGTAATCTTTCTTCGTTTATATCAGAAATAGTAACTATTGCACCATCTTTGGTTAAGTGTTCAACTAAAACTTCTCCAACGTGACCAATTCCTTGCACTAATATTTTTTTACCTTCAAGGTTCTCTGTGCCAAATTGAAATTTTGATGCAGCTTTCATTCCCATATAAACACCATATGCGGTTATAGGTGATGGATTTCCTGAACCTCCTTTAGCTTTTGAAATACCTGTTACATATGGAGTCACTTCTCTAACTATATCCATATCTTTCGTTTCCATACCAACATCTTCTGCAGTAATATATTTTCCAGATAAAGAGTGAACAAATTCACCAAATTTCCTCATTAATTCAGGTGATTTTTGTGTTTTAGCATCTCCAATGATAACTGCTTTTCCTCCACCAAGATTTAATCCAGAAATTGAAGATTTAAAAGACATTCCACGAGACAAGCGCAAAACATCATTAAGTGCTTCCCATTCATTTGTATAGTTCCACATTCTTGTTCCACCTAATGCTGGTCCTAAAATTGTGTTATGAATACCAATTATTGCTTTTAAACCAGTATCTTTGTCGTGGCAAAAGACAACTTGTTCATGACCATCAAATGAAATCTGACCAAAAACTGGATCAACTTTATGGATTTCATTTACAGGTATAATATTTGAAGTCATAGTCGTATTTTTAGATTGTTGTTTTCATATATTTAAGGAACAAAACTAAGTATAAATTCGATATGTTCCGAAAATGTTTGATTATTTTAAAAAATTATTAATAAGTTATGTTTTAACTAACAATTTGATAATTACATTATTTTGCTGTTTTTTATTAAATTAATATTAAAAAATTACTTTTTTTACAACAATGAAAGAATTAAAGTATCTAAATAAGTATTTTGTCAAATATAAATACAGGTTTTTTTTAGGATTGTTATTTACAATTTTAGCTCAAATTTTTTCTTTATATACACCAGAATATATTGGTAATTCAATAAACACTATTCAGGAGTTTGCTAAATCAAATCCTACTTTTGCTAGAAAAGAACTCTTAAACAACATTTTAATAATTTTAGCTACTACTATTATTGCAGGTTTTTTGACTTTTTTAATGCGACAAACCTTAATAGTTATGTCAAGGCATATTGAATTTGATTTAAAAAACGAAGTTTATAATCATTACCAACAATTATCACAGAATTTCTATAAAAAAAATAGAACTGGTGATTTAATGAATCGAATAAGTGAAGATGTTAGTAAAGTAAGAATGTACGTTGGTCCAGCAGTAATGTATTCTCTTAATACCATTATTAGGTTTGGAGTAGTAATTGTTTACATGTATAATATTTCACCAAAACTAACATTATACTCGTTATTACCTCTGCCACTATTGTCTTATAGCATTTTTAAAATTAGTGCTCAAATTCACAAAAAAAGCAGTCTATATCAACAAAATTTATCAACTTTATCTTCGTTTGCTCAAGAATTTTTTTCTGGAATAAGAGTTGTAAAAGCTTATGCTTTAGAAAAAAATAAATCAGAAGAGTTTGGTAAATTAACTCAAGAAAGTAAAAACAAAAACTTATCGTTAGCAAAAACGAACTCTTTTTTTGGACCATTAATGATTTTACTTATTGGTTTATCTAATTTAGTTGTTATTTATGCTGGTGGGATGATGTATATCAATGGAAGTATTCAAAATATTGGAACTATTGCTCAATTTATATTATACATTAACATGTTGACTTGGCCAGTTGCTTCATTAGGTTGGGTTTCATCAATGATTCAAGAAGCAGAAGCCTCTCAAAAAAGATTAAATGAGTTTTTAAATACCGAATCTGATATTCAAAATTATAACATTCAAAAGTCTCACATAGACGGAAAAATTTCCTTTAAAAATGTATCATTTACTTATGATGATACAAATATAGAAGCTCTTAAAAATATTTCTTTTGAAGTTGAAAGCGGAAAAATGTTAGCAATTTTAGGAAAAACAGGATCAGGAAAATCTACTATCTTAACGTTAATTAGTAGACTTTATGATACAACAAGTGGAGAAATTCTAATTGATGACAAGACAATAAAAAACATAAATTTAAACGATTTACGCGACAGTATTGCAGTTGTTCCTCAAGATGCTTTTTTGTTTTCAGATTCCATAAAAAATAATATTAAGTTTGGAAAAGAAAATGCTACTGACGAAGAAATAATAAATGTTGCGAAAAAAGCAGCCGTTCATGATAACATAATTAACTTCTCTCTAGGATACGACACTGTTTTGGGAGAAAGAGGAATTACGCTTTCTGGTGGTCAAAAACAACGTGTTTCTATTGCAAGAGCTTTTATTAAAGAAGCTCCCGTACTACTTTTAGATGATTGTCTAAGCGCAGTAGACACTGAAACAGAAGAACAAATTTTAAATAATTTATTGCAATTATCACAACAAAAGACAACAATAATTGTGAGTCATAGAATTTCTTCAGCAAAAAATGCTGATAAAATTATCATACTAGATGAAGGTCAAATTATACAGCAAGGTTCTCATAATCAATTAATAGAAGTTGATGGCTATTATAAAGAATTATACAATAAACAACTTTTAGAAAAAGAAATTTACTAAACTATTGTTTTTTACTGTTTTTTTTTAGAATTTTGGTTGAGTTTAAACGTAAAAAAGAATCAAGGATTATGAGCGATAAAGACATGTACGAAAAGGAAGATATCTTTTCTAAAGTATTAAGAGCGGGAAGAAGAACTTATTTCTTTGATGTTAGATCAACAAAAGCTGATGATTATTATATTACAATCACAGAAAGTAAAAAGTTCACAGAAGAAGATGGATCATACCATTTTAAAAAACACAAAATTTATTTATACAAAGAAGATTTTGCAGCATTTAAAGAAATTTTAGACGAAATGACCGATTATGTTTTAGAACATAAAGGAGAAGAAGTTATTTCAGAAAGACATCAAAAAGATTTTAAGAAAGAAAGTTTTGAAAATCAAGATGATGCTAATGAAGAATCATCAAAAAACAGCTTTACAGATATTAGCTTTGATGACATTTAATTTCAACTAAATTATAACTAAGAAAAATCCATTATATTAATTTATAATGGATTTTTTTGATTCTTATTTTTTACTTTTAATATCCGATTTAATCCATTCTAACTCAGGATCAGCATTAGATAATAAATCATCTACAGACGGAATTATTTCTTTATTTGGAAAAATACCTCTGCCCTTTTGATCCGTTTTATTTGTTGCAGCAATATCCATAATCCACAAACGTGTTCTTAATTTTGAATTAGGTAACTCATAAGTAGAAGATCTACCAGCAATTGTTCCATTAAATGAGCCACCTGTTTCTTCTCCAACAAAAATAATTTCTGGATTTTCTTTTAATTTAGAAGAAATAATACAAGCTGCTGAAAAACTACCTCCATTGATTAAAACATAAACTTTTCCATCAAAATAGTTAGCCTTATGAGGTTTCTCTTTACTGCTTTTCATTCTAAAATGATAATCACCATTATCATCTTTTCTTGTTTTCAACATCAAAAGAATTGCATAGGCTGGATAAGTAGGAATAGCAAAAACGTATAATGATTTTGGTATTGAACTCAAATAATCAGCTTTTAACAAACTAGTTTTAGAAGTTACTTTTGCCTCTTCAATCAACTGAAAAGTTGAATCAGCAGTCAAATAAGAATACAATTCATGAATTTCATTTAATCGTCCACCTGGATTATTTCTTAAATCTAAAATCAAGTTTTTAGTATCCGTTTTATTTAACAATTCAAACACTTCCTTATAAGCAATTCTATAATCTCCTTTTGAAAAGTTCTTTATTTTAAAAACAGCTGTACAACTATCAATATCAGTAAAAGTTAATGTTTTAGTATATTCTTTATTACTCTTCTCATATCCGTAGTTATAGTCATATTCTTGTTTCTCTTTTTTCTTTAGCTTAGCTAACTTTCTCTCTTTTTTTGTTAATTTTTTAACCGTTAAATTTTTAGTTTTAGAAATTGAAAGAGAATCTTTTTTTGTTGCTTTTTCTGTAGTTTTTTTATCTGGAAATCGTTTAATTAATTTAGTATAAATAGAATCATAACATTTTAAATTAAAAGTTAGACTATCTTTTAATCCCAATTCATAATAAATATATGAACCAAAACGCGATGTAAAAGCATAAGGAATAAAGGTTTCATTATAACCATCTGAAGAATACGTTTTTCTATATTTTGAAAACAATTCTTGTGGTGTAATATTTTCAATTGAAACAACTTCTGTACCTTCTTGAATAGTTGAATCCTTTGATTTATTCTTTACAATAAATAGCTTGTTATCAATATATTTATAATCAAATTGAGAAACTGGTCCAAGTCCTTTTTTCTTCATTTGCTTTAATTCTTTTTTAGAATACTCAGTAACCAAGGGACTCATAAAAGAATGACCTTGACGAATTAAAGCTAAAAGCGGACTTACTTTAAAATAAAAATCATTGGGCTTTAAAGGAATAGTAATTGTATTTCTTACACTATCAAATTTTCTTCTTAATTCATCTTTTGAAACATATTTATACAAACTAGGTTGAATTTTTTTAATTTTTCGTTCCAAATAATTCACATCTTCAATTTGTTCTTCAACCGATAAGTCCTTATTCAATAAGACATTGTGTTTTTCTATTGTAGAACAATTGCTGAAAATTAAAACAACAATAGTATAAAAAAGGTGTTTTTTCATAGATTTTAATTGATTTATAGACAAATTAACCATTTTTTATGAAATGAGAAAGTTAAATAAAATGTAATTTTTGTAAATTTACATATGCTAAAATTGAAAGAGAAAATAAATAATACAT
>JBLHNH010000058.1:0-16031 GCA_047622645.1 Flavobacterium sp. | reverse complement strand
ATGAAAAAACCGTTAATAATTGGACATCGCGGAGCAATGGGTTATGAAACCGAAAACACCATTCTGTCTTTTCAAAAAGCATTAGACTTGTATGTTGATGTTATTGAAATTGATGTATATGTCATAAAAACTGGAGAAGTCATAGTTTTTCATGATAAAACTTTAAGTAGATTAGCTTCATCATTAGAAAACATTGAAGATTTAACATTAGAAGAAGTAAAAAGCATCAATTTAATTGGCAATCATCAAATACCAACATTAATTGAAGTAATTGAATTTGTAAACAAAAGAGTTCCAATAAACATCGAGTTAAAAGGTCAAGGTACAGCTTTGCCAACACATAAAATTGTTGAGAATTTAATTAAAAAAGAAAATTACAAGAATCATCATTTTCTAATTTCAAGTTTTAATTGGAATGAACTAAAAATATTCCGAAAACTCAATCACGAAATTCCAATCGCACTTATATCCCAACAAAATCATCTTGATGCAATTCCAATCGCAAAAAAATTAAATGCAATTGCCATAAATCCATGGTTTTACACTTTAACAAAGCGTGAAGTTGAAGAAATTCACAAACATAATTTAAAAGTTTATACTTACACAGTCAACGAAATTCCTGATATAAAAGAAGCTTTGTATTTTAATGTGGATGGAATTTTTTGCAATTTTCCAGATAGAATTCATGTCTGTGTTTAATTATTTTCTGATTTCTCAAATTTCTCAAATCTGTGTTCCGAAAAACAATTTGCGAATTTGCAGACAAAAACTCTATAAATAACGATATTTGCAAAAAAAAGATAAAACATTGAATTCTAATTACGACATAGTTATCATAGGTGGTGGAGCAGCTGGTTTTTTTACAGCAATCAATATTGTTGAAAACAACCCAAGTTTAAAAGTAGCAATTCTCGAAAGAGGAAAAACGACCTTAGAAAAAGTAAGAATTTCTGGTGGTGGAAGATGCAATGTAACGCATGCCTGTTTTGTGCCAAATGATATAGTCAAGTTTTACCCAAGAGGTGAAAAAGAATTACGTGGACCATTTCATCAATTTTGTAGCGGAGATACTATAGAATGGTTCGAAAGATTTGGTATAAAACTAAAGACAGAAGAAGACGGAAGAATGTTTCCAGAATCAGATTCATCGGAAACCATAATCGATTGTTTTACAAAAGCCACTCAAGATTTAGGGATTGATATTTTAACTAGTCAAAGTGTGCAATCTATTTATAAAACAGAAACTGATTTTAAAGTCCAAACAAAAACAGATACATTTTTAGCAGAAAAAGTGGTTATAACAACTGGAAGTAATCCAAAAATGTGGGAAATGCTTGAATCACTTGGTCATTCAATTGTTTCAGCTGTTCCTTCTTTGTTTACATTCAACATTAAAGATGCTCGATTAAAAGACTTAATGGGATTGTCAACATTTGCATCAGTCAAAGTAAAAAAATCAAAATTAGAAGCTTCTGGCCCATTGCTAATAACCCATTGGGGAATGTCAGGACCAGGAATATTAAGGCTTTCGGCTTGGGGAGCAAGAGAATTATTCGATAAAAATTATCATTTTGCCATTCTAGTAAATTGGTTAAACGATACAACTTTTGAAGACGCTATTGATTTATTAAAGGATATAAAAATCGATAATGCAAAAAAAGTAATATCCAAAAAGTCACCCTTTGAAATACCAAACCGATTGTGGGAACGTTTAGTTCTAGCATCTGGAATTTCAGAAGAAACCAAATGGGCAGATTGTAATAAAATAGAACTAAATGCTTTAGCAAACCAATTAACTGCTGGTGAATTTCAAGTAAATGGCAAAAGCACATTTAAAGAAGAGTTCGTAACAGCTGGTGGAATCGATTTAAAAGAAGTCAATTTTAAAACTATGGAAAGTAAAGTAATTCCAAACATATATTTTGCTGGAGAGATTCTTAATATTGACGCCATAACAGGTGGTTTCAATTTTCAAAATGCTTGGACAGGCGGGTTTATTGTTGCGAAATCTATTGTATAAAAAAAAACCTTGCGTTTACAAGGTTTCATTTGTTATTTTTCTTTTCCCTTGTCAAGTTTGTCTTGCCAATCTTTTAGTTTTTGCCATTTGCCCTGGTAAGCTAATTTAGATTGTCTTGGCCAAGTTCCTGGATCATGAATTTTATATCTTTCACCAGCTTTGTGAAGTATCTTGTTACATCTATCTACAGATGTTTCTGATAATCTTTTCCAAGTTAAAATACCTGAAGTTTTAAATAATTCTTCGATTTTTGGTCCAATTCCTTCCACAAGTTTTAAATCATCCTCTATTATTTTCTTGCCAAAAACAGCTTTTGCTGCACCTGCATTAAAAGCAATGACTGATGTTGTTGCAGCTTTGGTTGTTTTAGAAACAAAAGTAGCTTTTTCAATTACAGGTTTTTTTGCTTGATTTCGTAGAGTATCTAAATCTGTTTCCAGTTGACTATTTCTTTGATTGCAAGCATCTAAATCACTTTTGTAATTATGTTCTTCTTTTTTAAAAGACTTTTGACTGCTTTTAGCAATAAAGTACCCAACAATACCGCAAATTATACCTAGAGTTATTGCGATTATTAAACAAGATGATTCCATAAATTTTGTGTGTAAATGTTTTTAAATAAAATAAACACTATAAAAATATGAAAAAAAACTTAGAACAACAATACTAAATATCTGAAAATTAAATAGATGATGATTTTTTTTGTAATTATCGATTAAGAAAATAAATGGTAATGGTTAGAATTGTAGCAAAAGCAACCCACAACATGTAAGGAATAAGTAAATACGATGCTTTTTTATCTACCTTCTTAAAAATCAGAAAAGTTTCATAAATAATAAGTAAAAGTAAAACTATTTCAAGACTAGCTAATAAAAGATTATTTAGCCCAAAGAACAAATAACTCCACATTGCATTTAAACCCAATTGCACTCCAAAAAAGAAAAGGCCTTTTTTTACGATCTCTTTATTTTCATCCAATTTATCCCAAATTAATCCAGCTGAAATTCCCATTAAAATAAAAAGTAAAGTCCAAACAGGTGCAAAAATCCAATTTGGAGGATTAAAAGATGGTTTTGTTATCGTCGGATACCAAGTATCAATACTAGATTGAGTTACTAATGAGGACAAGTAGCCAACGGTTAAGCAAATTGCAACAGTAATTACTATTTTAACGTATTTGTTCATCTTAAAATGTTTTGTACAAATTAACGAAATATCAATTTAATAAATAGACAAAAAAAGTATCTTTGTTAAAATTTTATAGTATGCTTTACGAAAAGGATTTTATTGTTTCAAATTATTTAAGTCTTGACCACGTTGCTTTTGAATGCAGTGCGCCAAGTAATATTGCATTAGTCAAATATTGGGGAAAAAAGAAAAATCAGATTCCAGCTAACCCTTCAATTAGTTTTACCTTAAACAATTGCAAAACAATTACTAAAGTAAAATTCACTAAAAAAGAATTAAAGAATGATTTCTCATTTGACTTATTGTTTGAAGGAAAACGAAAAGAAGATTTTAAACCTAAAATTTTAAAATTCTTTCAACGAATTGAAACCTACTGTCCTTATTTAAAAGAATATCATATTGTTATTGATACACAAAATACTTTTCCTCACAGTTCGGGAATAGCTTCTTCTGCTTCCGGAATGGCAGCTTTAGCTATGAATGTAATGTCTTTAGAAAAAGAAATAAACACCAATTTAACAGAAGATTTATTCTACAAAAAAGCATCATTTTTAGCACGACTAGGAAGTGGAAGTGCTTGCAGAAGTATAAAAGGTCAGGTTGTTGCTTGGGGTAAAAATGAAACTATCAAAGAAAGTTCAGATTTATTTGGAGTTGAATTTAATGATCTTCACGAGAGTTTTAAAAATTATCAAGACACTATTTTATTAGTTGATAAAGGAGAGAAACAAGTGTCTAGCACTGTCGGTCATGAATTGATGTTTGATCATCCTTATGCAGAAAAAAGATTTGAACAGGCTCATCATAATTTAGCTAAAATCACCAAAATACTGAGAGAAGGAAATGTAGCGGAATTTATTAAAATTGTTGAAAGTGAAGCTTTAACGCTTCATGCAATGATGATGACATCAATGCCATACTTTATTTTAATGAAGCCAAATACATTAGAGATAATTAATAGAATTTGGAAATTTAGAAACGAAAATAATATTCCAGTCTGTTTTACGCTTGATGCAGGAGCTAATGTACATGTTTTGTATCCCGAAAACGTTACCGTAAAAGTTTTACAATTTATTAAGGATGAATTAGTTGCCTTTTGTCAAAATGGTCATTATATTTGTGACCAAATTGGAAATGGTGCAGAATCAAAATAATTTTGTAACTTTACATATCCCAATCTAAATACTTTATGAAAGGACCCTTGTTTTACTCGAAAATATTACTCTTTGGAGAATATGGAATTATTGAAGATTCAAAAGGACTTTCAATTCCTTATAATTTTTATAATGGAGCTTTAAAAACAGACGAAAACCCGTCTCAAGAAGCATTCAATTCAAATAAAAGTTTAGCTCGTTTTGCCGTATATTTAACTCAATTACAAGTTGAACAACCAACTCTAGTTCAGTTTGACAATGACGCATTAAAAAGTGACATTGCCAACGGAATGTACTTTGATTCAAGTATTCCTCAAGGATATGGTGTAGGAAGCAGTGGTGCTTTAGTGGCTGCTATTTATGATAAATACGCCTCAGATAAAATTACAGTTTTAGAAAATTTAACAAGAGATAAATTATTACAATTAAAAGCTGTTTTTTCTAACATGGAATCTTTTTTTCACGGAAAAAGTTCAGGTTTAGATCCTTTAAATAGTTATTTGAGTTTACCAATTCTTATCAATTCAAAAGATAATATTGAAGCAACTGGAATTCCAACACAAAGTATTAACGGAAAAGGAGCTGTTTTCTTGTTGGATTCAGGAATTGTTGGTGAAACAGCGCCAATGGTTAGTATTTTTATGGAAAATTTAAAAGATCAGGGTTTCCGAAAAATGTTAAAATCACAATTCATTAAACATACAGATGCATGTGTAGAAAATTTTTTACATGGCGATATCAAATCTTTATTTGTTAATACTAAGAAGTTATCTAAAGTAGTTTTAAATAATTTTAAACCTATGATTCCAGAACAATTTCATTCACTATGGCAAAACGGAATTGAAACAAACGATTATTACTTGAAACTTTGTGGTTCTGGTGGTGGTGGATATATTTTGGGATTTACTCAAGATATTGAAAAAGCTAAAGTATCTTTAAAAGACTATAAATTAGAAGTAGTTTATCAGTTTTAGAGATGTTAACTAGAAAAACAAAATTATTATTATCCAAAATTTTCAGTCTTTTTTCTGTAATAAGAGGGTATAATATTTTTGTAATTATATTGGCACAATATCTTGCAGCCATTTTTATTCTTTCACCCGAAATTAGAGCATTAGATGTAATCTTAGACTATCAATTGTTTATTTTGGTTTTAGCTTCTTCATTAACAATTGCTTCTGGTTATATCATTAATAATTTTTATGACGCCAAAAAAGATTTAATCAATCGCCCAAGAAAAGTCATGATTGATAGATTAGTTAGTCAAAAAACAAAATTAACTGTATATTTTGCAATTAACTTTATAGTTGCACTAATCGCTAGTATTGTTTCATGGAGAGCAATGTTGTTTTTTTCAACTTACATATTTCTTATTTGGTTTTACTCTCATAAATTAAAAAAACATCCAATTATCGGAAATATTACTGCTTCTGTTTTAGCTGTTTTGCCTTTCTTTGGAATTTTATTGTACTATAAAAATTATTACCATGTTATTTTTGCTCATGCCATGTTTCTATATTTACTTCTTTTAATCAGAGAATTAGTTAAAGATTTAGAAAATATTGAAGGAGATTTGGTTTCCAATTATAAAACTATTCCAGTTTTATTTGGAGAAAAAGTAGCTAAAAATATAATTTCAGTTTTAACTATTTCTACAGTAATTCCAGTGTATTATCTAGTAGATGTTTTTAATAGGGATATAGGTCACATGGATATTTACTTTTACATAAGTTTGCTTATTTTACTTTTCTTCTTAGTTAAATTACGAAAAGCTAAAACAAAACCACAATACCTTAAGTTACACTTTCTATTAAAATTTATCATAGTTGCTGGGGTTTTTTGTATAGTTTTAATTGAACCTTCTGTTTTGTTACATGGAAAAAAACTTATTTCCGCTTATTAGTTATATCTTTGCAAAAAATTAGAATAAAATGACACGTCATCAAGGAAACAGTAACGATAAGAAAAATGGAACTTCTTCAAGACAAGGTGGACCAAAAAAACCTAGTACTTCAAGAGGGAATGCACCTATCCGAAAAAAGCCAAAGTCAACAGTAAAGTCAGATTCAAAAGCTGAACCAAAACCAGCTAAAAAACCAAATCAAGCACCTAAAACACCAAAAAATCCAGACGAATTACGTTTGAATAAATACATTTCGAATTCAGGAATGTGCAGCAGGAGAGATGCGGATATCTATATTCAAAGTGGGAATGTAAAGGTAAACGGTATCGTTGTCACAGAAATGGGGCATCGTGTAAAATTAACGGATGAAGTTATTTTTGATGGCGTAAAATTAAATCCAGAAAAGAAAGAATATATTTTATTGAATAAGCCTAAAAACTTTTCAACAGCTGGAGATGACGATATTTATTCACCAAGTGTTTTGGATTTAGTTCGTAGTGCTACTAAATCAAAAATTCAACCAGTAGGAAGAATGGATAAAACAACAACGGGTTTATTATTGTTTACAAATGACACAGATATTATAAGAAAATTCACAGAACCAAATCAGAAAACAAGTAAATTGTATCAAGTTACTTTAGATAAGAATTTACGTTTTGAAGATTTAGAGAAAATTACTTCTGGGTTAACGATTGACACGCATAGAGTGTATGTTGAAGAGGTTACTTATATAGACAATCAACCTAAAAGTGAAATTGGTATAAAAATGAAAACAGCTAACATTAAAGTGGTTAGAAAAATATTTGAACACCTTAAATATGATGTTATTAAATTAGACAGAGTAACGTTTGCCGGTTTAACCAAAAAGAATTTACCAAGAGGAAATTATCGTTTTTTAACAGAACAAGAAATAATAAATATAAAAAATATTTAATAACTTAATCCCGATTTTTCGGGATTTTTTTTAATCCTTATATGAGCCCAGAAATATTACAATCTATTGCTTTTCGCTGGTTTGAGGCATTTAATGCTAAACAATTAGATAAACTATTATCACTATACGAAAGCGATGCGCAGCATTACAGTCCAAAATTAAAATACAGTCAACCAATAACCAACGGATTAATAATTGGGGTTGAAGCTATGCGAGTTTGGTGGCAAGATGCCTTTGATACGTTACCTACATTAAAATATGAATTAAAATCGTTAACAGCCAATTCTGATAGGGTTTTTATGGAATATGTTCGCAAAGTTGAAGGAGAAGAAGATATGTTAGTGGCAGAAGTTCTTGAAATTAGAGAAGGTAAAATAACGAAATCGAAAGTTTATCACGGATAAAAAATACCTTTTACAAAAAAAAACCAACGTCTTTTCAAATTTAAAGAGTTGGTTTTTTTTTGTTTAAATCGTTTAGTTTGTTGATATACAGTTTTTTAAGGCAATTAGACTATAACAAAAAACCCGAATATTACTATTCGGGTTTTGTGGTACCTCCAGGGATCGAACCAGGGACACATGGATTTTCAGTCCATTGCTCTACCATCTGAGCTAAGGTACCTTTTCGCTCTTGCGAGTGCAAATATAGAATGATTTTTAATTTATACAAAACAATTATTAAAAAAAATCAATTTGTATCTTTGAATTTTTAAAAGATAAAAATGATATTAGCAATTGATGTTGGGAATACAAAAATTAAAGTAGCTGTTTTTGAACAAGATACAATGATTTTAAAAGAAGATTATACAAACAAAACTTTAGTGGAAGGGTTAAAAAAAATTTACAAAAAATTTCCAAAAAGTAATAAAACAATCATTTCAAGCGTTTCAAACTTGTCAGAAGAGGCTTTACTGCTTCTTAAAAGTAAGAATAAATTGTATTTTCTTACTAATGAGAGTAAATTTCCTTTTGAAAATAAATATACAACACCTTTAACGCTAGGAATAGATAGAAAAGTAATTGTTTCAGGTGCAGTATTGAAATATCCAAAACAAAATTGTTTGATAATTGACGCGGGTACATGTATAACATATGATTTTGTAGATGAAAATAAACACTATTTCGGAGGAGCAATTTCTCCAGGAATAGAGATGAGATACAAGGCAATAAATTATTACACTGCCAAGTTACCTAAATTAGATATTGAAGAACCAGATTCTTATATGGGTAATTCTACAAATCAATCAATCCATTCAGGTGTGGTTAACGGTGTGATATATGAAATTGAAGGCTTTATCAATGATTATTTAAAGGAAAGTAAATATTTAACAATAATTTTAACAGGTGGTGATGCACTTTTTTTGGCTAAAAGATTAAAAAACCCCATATTTGCCAATTCAAATTTCTTACTTGAGAGTTTGAACTTACTATATCAATATAACATACAATGATAAAGAAATTATTTCTTGCATTAACGATCTTTGCAACAATAGTTGTTTCGGCACAAGAAGGTACATCTTCACCATATTCTTTTTATGGATTAGGAGATATTAAATTTAAAGGTACTCATGACGCCAGAGCCATGGGAGGTTTAGGAATAGCTTATGACTCAATACATTTAAATTTATTGAATCCTGCGACTTATTCGAGACTAAAAATTACAAACTTTACAATTGGAGGCACAACAACCTACAATAATTTATCTAATGAAGAAAAGAAAGAAACGGCCCAAAGAACAACTATTGATTATTTAGCGGTTGGTCTTCCTTTAGGAAAATTTGGAGCAGCCTTTGGAATTATGCCATTTTCTTCAGTAGGATATAAAATCCAAAATCAAACATCTGGAGAAGATTTGAGAAGTACTAGATATACTGGTGAAGGTGGCATTAACAAAGTCTTTGCAGGTGCGGCTTATAATATTTCCAACAATCTTAGTGTTGGTTTAGATATTAAATATAATTTTGGAACAATCGAAACTGAATCTGTTGTATTTCTTCCAAATGTGATTTTAGGGTCAAGGGAAAAAAATCAATCAACTATTAGTGGTCTTTCTACTAACCTTGCTTTGTTATACTCTAAAATTTTAGCCAATAAATTAACATTGAATACAAGTTTTGGATATTCTCCTGAAGCAAAATTGAATTCAGCTAATTCTAGAAATCTTGCTACTATTTCATACACAGTAACTGGAGTGGAGTTTGTTAATGATAACGATGACTTAGTTGTTGCAGATACTAAATTGGTTATTCCAGCCAAATATACACTTGGAGCAGGAATTGGTTTGCCTAAAAAATGGTTTGTTGGTTTAGAGTATATTTACCAAGAAAACAGTAATTTGGGGAATAGATTTGACGACATTAACAATGCAACATTTGAAAACTCTCAAAAAATAATAGTTGGAGGAAATTTTATTCCTAAATATAATTCGTTCACAAATTACTGGAGTAGAGTTAATTATAGAGCGGGATTTAGATATGAAAACACAGGTCTAATAATAAATTCTAAGCAAATTAATGATTATGGCATAAATTTTGGTCTAGGTTTACCAGTAGGCGGAAGATTCTCAAATATCAATCTTGGATTTGAATACGGAAAGAAAGGAACTATCTACAATAATTTAATAGAAGAGAATTATTTTAATATAAGCGTAGGTTTATCTTTAAATGATTTATGGTTCGAAAAAAGAAAATATGATTAATACTAATTTTTATAAAATGAAAACGAAATTAACACTAGTGTTATTAATTGCAGTTAGTTTTTTAACTAATGCTCAGTCAAGTGATAAATGTGCAGAAGAAATTCAGTATTTAGTACAATTTACTAAATCTAAGGATTATAATGACGCCTACCCATACTTACAGAGTATGAGAAAGGAATGTCCTACTTATCACAAAGCGATTTATATTTATGGAGAGTTTATTTTAAAAGATAAGATTGACAACGCTCAAGCTCCAGAAGAAAAAGAAAAATTTGTTAAAGATTTAGTTGCTTTATACACTGAGCATGATAAAAACTATCCTGGAAATGGTGCAGGTAATGCTGTAAAAAAAGCAATGTTGCTTTTAGATAATAATGTAGGTGCTAAAGAAGAAGCTTATGCTTATTTAGATAATGCATTTAAAACAGATTCAGCTAACTTTACTTCAGCTAAAGCATTATATACTTATTTTGAATTATTTGTAGATGAGTACGAAGCATTAAAAAAAGGCCTTGAGTTACAACAAGTGTTTGACAAATATGACGAAATCACTGAAAAACTTGAATTAGAAGAAAAAGGTCTTTCAGATGAGTTAGATGTTTTATTAAATAAAATCGAAGCACAACAAGAGCTTACTGACAAAGAAACAAGACTTAAAGAAAGAAATGAATATAACCTAGAGCAGTTTAGTACTGTAAAAGGAAGCATGGATTCAAAAATTGTTTTGCTTTCTACTTGTGAAAAACTTATTCCCTTTTACCAAAAATCATTTGAAGAAAAGAAAACAGATGTACTTTGGTTAAAAAGAGCTGCTGAACGTTTAGAGGCTAAAAATTGTGATTCAGACCCTTTATTTACTAAAATATCTGAGCAATTACATAAATTAAATCCAACAGCAGAATCTGCTTATTTGTTAGGAGTTGCTGCCCAAAGAGCTAAAAACACTTCTAAAGCTTTAGAATATTTCAATCAATCTGCACAATTGTTTACTGATGCTACTAAAAAAGCAAAAGTATATTATAAAATAGCCGCAATGTATGGTAATGGAAATAAATCTCAAGCAAGAGCATATGCTAGAAAAGCCTTGTCTGCTAAGCCATCATTTGGTCAAGCATATATGTTAATAGCTCAATTATATGCTAGTAGTGCTAACGAATGTGGAAAAACACCTTTTGATAAAAGAGCTGTTTATTGGTTATGTGCTCAATATGCAAATAAAGCAGCTTCAGTAGACCCAGCTTTAAAAGCAACTGCAAACAGACAATCAACTTCTTACAATGGTTATGCACCATCAAGAACTGATATTTTTAACAATAATATGGCTGGAAAAACAATTTCTTTTAGTTGTTGGATCGGAGAATCAGTTAAAGTTCCTAACTTATAACATGATTGACAAGTTTAAAAATATAATCACTTACATAGTCACAGTTTTCGCTGTGGCTATGTTTTTTTCATGTGAAAGTAATTTTAAAGAAGTACAAAAACTAAATCAAAAAACATTTATCCCTTCAGGTCAAGCAGATACAATCAACCTGGTTTATACCGATTCAGGTAAAGTAAAAGTTATTTTAGTTAGTCCAAAAATGATTGATTACGGCACACTAGAAAATCCTTATACAGAATTTCCTAAAGGTATAAAAGTCACTATTTTCGACGATAAAGACAAAAAAAGTTATATAGATGCTGATTATGCTGTGTCTTATAAAAAAACAAACCTTATCGACTTACAAGGAAATGTAAAAATAACTTCATTTGATAATAAAATTCTAGAAACAACTCAATTATATTACGATCAAAAAAACGAATGGTTTTTTACTGAAAAACAATTCAAATATTCTGATGGCCAAGGAGGATTTCTACAAGGTCCTGGAGTCGATTTCAGTAAGGATTTTACAATTTTCAACATGCAGAAAAGTAGTGGGGAAGTAAATAATATAGACTAATTATAGTGTAGTTATTTATAAAATTTATACTTTTGATAAAAAATTAATCTATGAGTTTCTTAAAACTATTTCATTACGTTTATATAATTTTCGCAGTCTTTTTTGTTTATGATGCATTTGTAAAGTATCAAAATAATGAAAGTGTAACTATGAGCTTATTGCTCGCGGCTGGTGCGTTATTTATGTTTTTCTTTAGAAGAAGATTTAACAAAAAATACGAAAAATAAGTATAATAATTAATCCACTTTTATGGAAATAACAATTATAGTTATTTGTTTATTGCTTTCAGCTTTTTTTTCTGGGATGGAAATCGCCTATTTTTCATCTAACAAAGTTTTTTTGTCCATAGAAAAAAGACAAAATAATTTTAATGCAAACATCTTAAATAAACTCACCGAAAAACCTTCGCAGTTTATAACAGCAATGTTAGTCGGTAATAATGTTGCATTAGTAATTTATGGTTTTATAATGGGGGATTTAATAACAAAATGGTTAGAAACGTTATCTCCTTTTTTTCAAGATGAGTTTGTAAGCTTAATTTCTCAGACTGTATTGTCAACTTTATTGATTTTATTTACAGCAGAATTTTTGCCTAAAGTTTTTTTTCAAATCTATTCCAATAAACTAATCAAATTATTCGCTGTCCCTGCATATTTTTTTCATCAATTATTTTTTTGGGTTTCTCAATTTATTATATGGATTTCAGATTTTATTTTGATGAAATTTTTCAAAACAGAAGGAGATCAAGTGCAAGATTATTTCAGTAAAGTAGAATTAGGAAACTATATTAACGAACAAATGAGTTCAGTCTCTGAGCATGAAGAAATTGATTCAGAAATTCAAATATTTCAAAATGCATTAGAGTTTTCAGAACTTAAAGCAAGAGACATTATGACGCCAAGAACAGAAATTTCTGGTGTTGATATTGATGATAGTATTGGAGAGTTAAGAGAATTATTTATAAAAACTGGCTATTCTAAAATTATTGTATATCAAAATTCAGTTGATGATATACTCGGTTATGTGCATTCGTTTGAATTGTTTAAAAAACCCAACGACATTAAGTCGATAATGATGACAATCGAATATGTTCCAGAAACTATATTCATTAAAGATTTGTTAGATATTTTGACTAAAAAGAGAAAAAGCATGGCTGTTATTCTTGATGAATATGGAGGAACTTCTGGATTAATCACAATTGAAGACATAATTGAAGAGCTTTTTGGTGAAATTGAAGACGAGCATGATTTAGGGGAAGAAAAAATTGACGAAGAAATTGAAGAAGGAGTTTATTTATTTTCTGCGAGATTAGATGTTGAATTTATCAATCAGAAGTATAATTTAGATATTCCAGAAAGTGATTCTTACTCAACTTTAGGAGGTTTTATTGTAGATTACACTAAAGATTTTCCTCAAAACGGAGAAAAAATTCACATAGAAAACTTCGAAATAACCATACATTCTGCAAGCAATAAAAAAATTGAACTTGTAAAACTTTCATTATCTGAAGAAAAAAGATAAAAAATATCGCTTTAGTATTTTTATTATTTCATAGATAATTGTATTTTCGCCCTCTGTAAAAATAAATAAATTATAAAATGGCAATTTTATCAAAAATTAGACAACGTTCTTTTTTCTTAATAGTTATCATCGCACTAGCCTTATTTTCTTTTGTGCTAGCTGATGTAATTAAAAGTGGATCTTTTGGTAGTGGTTCAAAATATGCGGGTACTGTTAATGGCGAAAACATAATGGGGCAAGAGTTCCAGGTGAAAGTTGGTCAGGCAGAACAGCAAGGTATGACCAATGTTCAAGCTTCAAATGGAGTTTGGGATCAAGAAGTTAAGAGAATTATCTTGGCAGAACAGTTTGAAGAACTAGGATTAAGAGTTGGTTCAGACCAATTAATCAATGTAATGAAAGAGAATCCTAACTTTGCATCTAATCCTCAATTCTTAAACGAAGCAGGAAAATTTGATGTAGTAAAATTCAAAGAATATGTTAGTACTAACTTTTACAAACAAGGACCAGAACAAAAAGCGCAATGGGAAGCTTTTGAAGAGGATGTAGAAAAAACATTTACTGAACAAATGTATTATACATTAATAAAGTCAGGTATACAAACTACACAATCTGAAGGTTTAGCATTGTATGAGGAAGAAAATGACAAAGTAAATTTTGATTTTGTAACTGTTGGTTACGCAACAGTAAATGATGATGAAGTAAAAATTTCAGATGATGAAATTATGACTTACATTAAAAACAATGAGAAAAAATTTAAATCAGATAAAATGGCTGATTTAGAATTAGTTTTTATTGAAAACAAACCATCTAAAGCTGACGAAGATCAAATGAAAAGTTCTATTCAAGGCTTATTGAATGGAAAAGTAGAATATAATAAAGAAACTGGTATAAATGATACAATACCAAGTTTTAGAAATGCTTCTAATGTTGCAGAATATGTTAACAAAAATTCTGATATTAAATTTGATTCAACTTATGTTGCAAAAAAAGATTTACCATTAGAATATCAAGAACAATTATTTAACCTTCCTGTAGGAGAAGTTTTTGGGCCATACTCAGATAATGGTTTTCAAAAATTATCAAGAAAAGTAGGGAGTAAATCTGGTGCTGCTGCAAAAGCGAGCCATATCTTAATTGCTTTTGAAGGAGCAGAAAGAGCTGACCCAAGTATTACACGAACAAAAGATGAAGCTAGAGTAAAAGCTAACGAATTATTAGCTCAAGCAAAAGCTAACCCATCTAGTTTTGGAGCTTTAGCAACAACTAATACAGATGATCCAGGTTCAAAACAAACGGGAGGTGAATATGATAATATTGCGCCAAATCAAATGGTAAAACCATTTAACGATTTTGTATTTAATAACCCAATAGGAAGTATTGGTGTTGTTGAAACTGATTTTGGTTTCCATGTTATTAAGGTATCGGATAAATACAATTCAGTATTGTTAGCAACAGTGGCTCAAAAGAATGAGCCATCTGAAGCAACTTCTGATCAAAACTATACTAAAGCTTCTAAATTTGAAGCTGATGCTAATTCAAAAGACTTTGCTCAAGTAGCAAAAGATATGGGATTAGAAGTTACACAAGCACCAAATATTAAAACATCTGACGAAAATATGCCAGTTGTTGGTCCACAAAGAGGAATAGTTCTTTGGGCCTTTGGAAGAGACACTGAAATTGGAAATGTAAAACGTTTTGATGTGCCAACTGGATATGTAATTGCAAAATTAAAAGCGGTAAATGACACAGGGTTGACTTCAGTTGAAAACGCAAGAATTCAAGTTGAACCAATTTTAAAGAACGAAAAGAAAGCAGTTATCATTAGAAAGAAAATGACTGGAAAAACACTTGAAGAAGTTTCAAAAGCAACTAATGCATCAGTTGTTTCTGCAATAGACGTTGTTTTTAAAAGTTCTTTATTACCAAACATTGGTCCTGAACCAAAAGTTGTTGGAAAAGCCTTTGCTCAAAAAGCAGGAACTACTTCAGATTTAATTGATGGAACATTAGGTGTATATATTGTAAAAACAAAAGCTATTGTAAAAGCTAATGTAATGCCAAATTATACTTCATATGTAAATCAATCTAAAACTCAAGCACAAGGTTCTGCCTCTAACAAAGCTATCGAAGCTTTAAAAGCAAAATCTGAAATTGAAGATTTAAGAATTCAATAAGAAGAACTTTAATAGTATAAAAAAACCCGAGCAAGCAATTTGTTCGGGTTTTTTTTTGATTTTTTTTTTGAGTTTTACTTATAAAATCATTTCCTCATACTTCAAAATAGTATCATAGCCTTTCTCTGCAAAATATAACAATGGATTTTCTTTTGACACAACCATAACAAAATCTCCACCCCAAGCTCCTAAACTCTTTACAGTCCCATTAAAATCAGGAAAAAAAGATTCTTTTACGGTAAGTTGTTCCAAAACACCACTCATTAAAATTTCATGTTTATCTAAAGCAGCCATAAACGCACTTACATCATTGGTTTCGGTTACAAATGCAGTGATTTTGTCAATCTTAGTTTTTACTTTATCTAAAGAAAATTGTTTATTTAGATAATTATTAATTGCTGATTTACTACTTTGCTTTTTATTCAAATACACAAAATAAATATGTTCTTTAAATTCTGGATTGAAAGAAACCGTTTCAAAAAAAGGTTTTT
>JBLHNH010000057.1:0-16557 GCA_047622645.1 Flavobacterium sp. | reverse complement strand
TATTCAGACGAAATGAAAATCCAATTGAAATAGAAACAGAAACAGAGTTAAAGGAATTAAAATAAAAACATTAATATATTTAGTCTCATTAAGAAAATTAAGTTTTTTTTTCTTAATGAGACTAAATAGCTTAAAAAGAAAAAAAGCCTAACCTTGTGGGTTAGACTTTTTTTAATTAAGAGCGAAAGACGAGGCTCGAACTCGCGACAACCAGCTTGGAAGGCTGGAGCTCTACCAACTGAGCTACTTTCGCATTAACATGGTGCAAATATACAGCAAATCTTTTTTTAATTGCAAACTTTTAATGAAATATTTTACTGTTTTTTTATCCTAAATTTACATTAATTTAATTTTTCAACTTAACCAATTAATAAACAAAACTTTAGAAATTGATAACGATTAAAGAAATTGACAAAAAAAGTACATATCCTGTTAGACATTTAGTGTTAAGAAAGGGAAAACCGATTGAATCTTGCTATTTTGAAGACGACGAAAAAGATTCAACAAGGCATTTTGGACTTATTATAGATAAAAAAGTAGTCGGAGTTGTTTCACTTTTTGAACAAAAAAATGAAAATTTTAATGAAAACAAACAATTTCAAATTAGAGGAATGGCTGTTTTAGATGAATATCAACAAAAAGGATATGGAAAATTATTGATTAAAAAAGTTGAAACTTATTGTTTAGAATTAAATGTTGACTTAATTTGGTTTAATGCAAGGGAGAATGCTAAAAGCTTCTATCAAAAAATGAATTACACTACAAGTGGCAAACCTTTTCTTATAGAAAACATTGGATTACACTACATTATGATTAAGAAATTGATATAGCGCTTTTAAATCTTTAAAAATAAAACTATATTTGAAGGACATGGTTAAGAAAAAACACATTCTTTTTATACTTTTTACTATTGTCTTTTTACATAGCTGTAAAGAAAAAAAAACAGCCCCTACAAAAGAGTCAACATTTATTGTGGATCAGGATTCTATTAATCAAACTATCAAACCAGAGTTTTTAGAAAAAGAGAATGATTTCATCAAAGAATTATATGCTTCATTTGACAATAAAATAATTTGGAACGACGATAAGAACAGAAAAACACTAATTGACTTTATAAAAAAAAGTAAAGAAGACGGTTTATTTCCTGAAGATTATCATTTAAAGGAAATAGATTCTTTTGAAAAAAACAAAATGAAAATTAGTTATAGTAATTATCAAACTTTTGATTTATTACTTTCAAACGGATTTAAAAATTTAGCAGATCATCTGCATAAAGGAAAATTAAATCCAAGAGTTTTATATAACGATTGGGATCTACCCTATAAAAGCCCAATTAAAATTGAAAAAATAATAGAAGCTATACAAAAAAATGAAATCAATGATTTATTAATTGATGTAACTGTAAAAAATAAACTATATATAGACTTAAAAGAAGGGTTGAAGACTATATTAAAGAAACCAGAGTATAAATTTCCGAAAACTGTTGTTGAAACAAAAATTGTAGCAAATGATTCTTCAAAAACAATTCAAATCATTAAACAAAAATTAGTTTATTGGGGTGATTTATCTTCCAATAACGGAACTTTTATTTATGACACTGAAACCATAAAAGCTGTAAAAAAGTTTCAACAACGAAATGGTTTATCAGCTGATGGAATAATTGGAAAAGGTACTGTTGACGCTTTAAATTATTCCAAAGAAAAAAGAATTGAACAATTAAAAGTCAACTTAGAACGATGGAAATGGTTTCCAGAAGATTTTGGAGAAAATTACATCTTAATAAACATTCCAGAATACAAACTTCTTTTTGTGTTTGAAAACGACACAATAGAAACCAAGAGAATTGTAGTAGGAAAACCATCTAGAAAAACCCCCGTATTAACCTCAAAAATCAACAATTTAATTTTCAACCCAACATGGACTGTTCCTCCAACTATTTTAAAAGAAGACTTGGTTCCTTCTGCGTCAAATAATCTTAGTTATTTTACTCGCAACCGAATTACCATATTGAATAACAAAAAAGACACTATTAATCCAAAAGATTGGGATTATAAAAACTACAAACGATACAGATACGTTCAAAAATCTGGTTATAATAACTCACTAGGACTAGTTAAATTTAATTTTCCAAACAAATACATGGTATATCTTCATGACACTAATCATAGAGAATATTTTTCACGTTCCTATAGAGCTTTAAGTTCAGGTTGTATTCGTCTTGAGGAACCTTTATCTTTTGCAAAGATAATATTAATGAAAGAAAATGAAGAGTTATGGAAAGAATCTAAAATTGACACTTTAATTAAAAAGGCAAGAACCAAAGTTGTTCCGATTAAAATTAACATCAAAGTATTTCTGTTATATTACACATGTTGGATTGAAAAGAATCAAATTATTTTTTGTCCAGATCTTTATAAATTAGATGAAAAGTTATACAAAAAATTAAGAAACAAATCCCTTGACAAGACTTTTCCTTGAAGGATGATAAATAAATAAAACCGATTTATTCTTAATTTTAGTAATAATTTTGCTTGTTAAGTTACTTGGCAAAGCAGGACAACCTTGACTTCTTCCTAATCTACCATTGTTTTCAGCAAAAGCTTCACTTACATAATCAGCACCATGAATTACAATTGCTCTTTCTCTAGCGTTATCGTTTATTCCTTTTTCAATTCCGTCTAATTTTAAAGAAGAACCATGTTTTCCGATGTAAATTTCTGCAGTTAAATAAAAACCTAAACTACTTTTATACGATTGTGATTTATTTGAAAAATTTGTTGCAAATTCTTGACCAGAATTCATTCCGTGAGCAACTAGTGTATGAAATAAAACTTCGTTAGAATCCATATCAATAACCCATAATCTTTTTGTGTTTGACGACAAACTAAAATCAATTATAGTTAAAATACTATTCTCTAATTTATTTTGAGAATTTAAATTTTCAAACCCTTCAAAAGCTACTTTAAAACTTTCAAGTGAAGGAACTGTCGTAGAATTTTCTTCAATCAAAGAAAGTTTTTGTTCAGTTTTTGAAACTAAATTGTTTTCAGCTAAATGAAAAACGACTTCATGCTTAGTAGTATTTATTGCTTTCTCTTTAGTAAAATTAGTTGAGAAAAAACTTAACAAAATAAAAAAATAAATTTTATAAATCATTGATAACTAGTGGTTAATATTTGTATTTGGGATGTCAAATATATGAATTTAAAAAAAAAATACAAACTAAATGGCAAAATTTATGAAAATCTTATTTCACTTTATCTGTAAAATGTTTTATTATAACGGATTTTTATTTACTTTAGTGCAGCTTAATTAAGTTTTATTTATTACTATAACCCCAATTCAAGACTAATGCATCAAAGACTTATTTATTTATATGTGCTTTTTTTAAGTTCATATATGCTTAACGCACAAACTTATAATAAAAAAGTCGCACAAACTTTTAGGGTTAATAGTAATATATCTCTAGACGGAAAATTAAATGAAGAGGAATGGAAAAATGCATTACCCTTAACTGATTTCGTCATGTTTTATCCAGACAATGGAAAAGAAGAGAATCCAAATAAAAAAACTGAGGTTAAAGTAGTATACGACGACGACGCCATTTATGTTGGAGCAATCATGTATGACAATCCCGAAAATATATTACAAGAAATAAAACTTAGAGATGAATTTGGAACTTCTGATCATTTTGGAGTGTTTTTTAATGGTTTTAATGACAATCAATTAGAATATCGTTTTTTTATTAGTGCAGCTGGTGTTCAATTAGATGCAATTGCCACTTCTGCCGGAGAAGATTATTCTTGGGACGCTATTTGGGATTGCAAAGTAAAAATCACAGAAAATAGTTGGGTTGCAGAATTTAAAATTCCTTATGCTGCTTTGCGTTTTTCTGAAAATGAAAAACAAACTTGGGGTTTAAACATGTACCGTGATATTAAAAAAGACAACACTAGTTATTGCTGGAATTTTATAGATAGTAAGCTCAACAATGAAGTCGTTCAAGCTGGAATTCTTGAAGGAATTGAAAATATAAAACCTCCAACTCGATTATTCTTTATTCCTTACACATCTTATTATCATAACAATAATGATAGTGGTTCAGACAATAAATTTAAAATTGGTATGGATATAAAGTATGGAATCAATGACTCCTTTACTTTGGACGCTATTCTTGTGCCAGATTTTGGTCAAACTACTTTCGACAATGTTAATCTAGTATTAGGTCCTTTTGAGCAACAATTTAATGAAAACAGACCTTTTTTTACGGAAGGAACAGATTTATTTAACAAAGGAAATTTATTTTATTCACGAAGAATTGGAGGATTACCAACTTTAGAACCAACTCTAACTTCTGTAGAAGAGATTATAGAATATCCGAGCACAACCAACTTATTAAACGCTACAAAAATATCTGGAAGAACATCCAAAGGATTAGGTATTGGTTTTTTAAATGCTGTTACCGAAAATACTTATGCCACAATCTCAAACACTACAACAAATCACAGTAGAAAAGAATTAGTTGAACCTATTACAAATTTCAATGTTTTCGTCTTAGACCAACGTTTTAGAAAAAACTCTTCTGTTTCGTTTATCAACACAAGCGTTGTTAGAAATGGTTCAGCAAGAGATGCAAATGTTTCAGGATTAATTTTTGACTTAAATACTAAATCAAATGGTTATAAATTATCAGGTGATACTAAGTTTAGTTATGTAAATAATTTAGGTGATATTAAAAGAGGAACAAATTCGTCTTTATTTATAGGAGACACCAAAGGAAAATATCAATACGCTTTTGGTTCTGGATATATTTCAAAAGAGTATGATCACAATGATTTGGGTATACTTTTTAGAAACAATTATTATTCTTTCAACGCCAATGCAAATTATAGAACTTTAAAAAGAACAAAAACTTTCAATAACATAAGGCTTAAAACCGATTTAAATTCAGAATTTGAAAACTCAACTGGTAAACTACAATTGGGAACAATAAGTGTTTCTGCTCTTTTATATAATTTAAAGAACGATATTTTTCAATTTAATATTGAAGGAAGTCCTTTTGAAACATTTGACTTTTATTTTCCAGGAATTGATGGGAGATTTAATTATAATCCGAAATATATTGACTTTACTTCTATAATTTCATCAAATAAAAACAGAAAATACTCTTTTGACTTAAGTAGTAATTTTATTAAGCACGATCAGCCAGGTCGTAAAAGCTACACACTCTCTTTAGGTCAAGAATATCGCTTTAATGATAAATTTTATGTTCGTTATGGCATAAGAGGTATAAAAAACAGAAATGACATAGGACTGGTTGATTATGACAATAGCGATATAATATATGCGAGAAGAAACGTTAATACATTAGAAAATCAAATTACCGGAAAATACTCCATTAACAATGTGATGAACTTTAATTTAAAAGTAAGGTATTATTGGGCTTATGCTATAAACAACAAGTTTCTTACATTAAGAGAAGACGGTTATTTTGATGATAATTTAACTTATAACTCAAACAAAAACATCAATAGAAATATTTGGAATTTTGACTTTTCTTATACCTGGTGGTTTTCTCCTGGCAGTTTAGTTTCAGTTTTGTATAGAAACAATTCAAGTTTAGGAGAACGAACTTTTAATGCCAACTTAGGTGATAACTTTAAAAATGTTTTGTCTAACAACCCAAATAATACAATTTCAATTAGTTTTAGATATTACATAGATTATAATCAAGCTAAAAACGTTTTCAAACAAAGTAAATAAAATCCTAATGTTTTCTTAAAAGAAGTTCAAAAAAAAAAATAAAAGTATTTTTGCAAAAAAAACTTCGATGCCTTTTAATATTAAAACCTTTTTTCTTCTTTTACTATCCGTTTCTATATACAGTCAAGAAACAACTTTACTAAAGAAAAATCTTGATGCAAAATATGCAACTGAAGCAATATCAATTGATGGAGAATTAAATGAAAACATTTGGCAATCCGCTCCAATTGCAAAAGATTTTATTTCTTTTGAACCCAAAAACGGAACTCCAATACCACAAGAATTAAGATCAGAAGTTAAAGTTGTTTATGATAATGACGCGGTTTATATTGGAGCTATTCTTTATGATAGTGAACCATCAAAAATACTAAAAGAAATTACAGAAAGAGATAATTTTGGGACAAGTGATCTATTTGGTGTATTTATAAATGGTTATAATGATGGCCAACAAGATTTTCAGTTCTACGTTACAGCAGCAAACGGTCAAGCTGATTGCAACTTTACATCACAAGATGGAGAAGATTATTCATGGAATGCAATTTGGAGTAGTAAAGTAAAAATAACAGAAAATGGTTGGGTTGTTGAAATCAAAATTCCTTATGCTGCTCTTCGTTTTCCTAGTACAGACATTCAAACTTGGGGGATCAATTTCTTTAGAGAAGTAAGACGAAGCAGACAAAAATATACTTGGAATCATATCGACAATGAAATTGGCGCTTTTTCTCAACAAGCTGGAGTATTAAATGGTATTAAAAAAATTACACCTCCTACTCGATTATTCTTAATTCCTTATGCGTCTACATATGTAAATTCGAACAAAAACGAAACTACTTTTACTCAAAAAGGTGGTTTAGATGTAAAATACGGACTAAATGATGCTTTTACTTTAGATGCCATTTTAGTTCCCGATTTTGGACAAACAAAATTTGACAATGTTGTTTTAAACCTTGGCCCATTTGAACAACAATTCAATGAAAATAGACCCTTCTTTACAGAAGGAACTGATATGTTTAGTAAAGGTGGTTTGTTATATTCTAGAAGAATTGGTGCATCACCTAAATTTTATCCTGAATTAGCAGACAATGAAACAATAGATGAATTTCCAAGTACAGTAAATTTATTAAATGCTGTAAAAATTTCTGGAAGAGATAATGATGGTCTTGGTATTGGCTTTTTAAATGCAATCACAAAAAAAACAGTAGTAAACATTAGAAATACTGATGACAATACTTCGCGAGAAGCAATTGTTTCTCCGTTAACAAATTATAATGTAACTGTTTTTGACCAACGCTTTAACCAAAACTCTTCGGTGACTTTTATTAATACAAACGTTACAAGAGATGGTAATTTTAGAGATGCAAATGTTTCAGGTTTACTTTTTGATTTAAACACTAAAGCGAACACTTATAATTTAGCAGGAAAAGTCACAATGAGTAGTGTTTATGATGAGAAAAATACTAGCGGAATAAGTTCTTCGATTTATTTAGCCGAAACTTCTGGTAAAATTAGATATAGTTTAGGTGCTGATTATGTATCAAAAGAATTTGACAACAACGATTTAGGAATTAACTTTTTGACAAATTATTATGATGTTTTTTCAAGTGCCAGTTATCGTATTTTAAATCCAACTAAAAATTTTAACTCTTTTAGAGTTAACCTAAACAGTTATTTAGAATTTAATAAAACTTCTAATTACATTCAAGACAATAATTTTAATATTAACATTAACTCTTCAACTAAGAAAAATCATTATTTTGGAATGGGGTTTAATTTAAAACCTTTTAAAAGTTATGATTATTATGAAGCTCGTGTAAGCAATCGCTATCTAATAATTCCAGAATTTCAAAGTATATGGTTTAATATTTCAACAAATTACAATAACAAATTTGCATTAGATGTTAATACTGAATATGCTAAAGTAAATGAGCCTGGTAGAGAAAACTATAGTTTAAGAATTAGTCCAAGATATAGATTTAACGATAAGTTTTCGTTAGTCTATGCTGTAAACCCATATATCCAAAAAAACAATATTGGTTGGGCTGACTATTTATCTTCGTCCAATGAAGTTATTTTAGCTAGAAGAGACAGAAACACTATCAATAATACTCTAACAGGTAAATATTCGATTAATAGCCAAATGAATTTTAGTTTATCGGTTCGTCATTATTGGTCTTATGCCGAAAATAATAAATTTTACAGTTTACAAGAAAATGGAACACTGCTTGAAAACCTAGCTTATAATGCAAATAAAAATTCCAATTTTAATACATGGAATTTAGATTTATCTTATTCTTGGTGGTTTGCACCCGGCAGTCAAGCAACAGTTTTGTATCGAAACAATGCCTCTGATTTTAATAGAACTATTAATAAAAGTTATGGTAGTAATTTAAACAATGTGTTTGCAGATAACTTAAATCATACTTTTTCTATAAGTATTCGTTATTTTATTGACTATAATCAAGCTAAAAACTGGATATAATAGCTTTAATAACTAAATCGATTTCGAATAATATTTAATTTTTTTAAACCTCAAAGCCTTCTATTTCTTATATTTGTAGAAACAACTAAGGCAATGAATAAAAAAGTAATCTTAATGATTTTAGATGGTTGGGGAAAATCTCCTGACCCAAAAGTTTCTGCAATAGACAACGCAAACACTCCTTTTATAGATAGTTTATATACAAAATACCCTAATGCCCAACTAAGGACAGATGGTTTAAACGTGGGTTTGCCAGAAGGTCAAATGGGAAATTCTGAAGTGGGTCACATGAATCTTGGAGCAGGAAGAATTGTATATCAAGATTTAGCTAAAATAAATTTAGCTGTAGCCAATCACACTTTAAACCAAGAAAAAGTATTACAAGATGCATTTCAATATGCTAAAGCCAATAACAAAGCGGTTCATTTAGTGGGCTTGCTTTCAGATGGTGGTGTTCATTCGCACACTTCTCATCTTCGAGGAATAATTGATGCTACAGAAGATTTTGGATTAGAAAAGGTTTTTATCCATGCATTTACAGATGGTCGTGATGTTGACCCAAAATCTGGAGCATTGTATCTTGAGGATTTATACAATTATATTGACACTAAAAAAGCTAAATTAGCTTCAGTAATAGGTCGCTATTATGCAATGGATAGAGATAAACGATGGGAAAGAGTCAAATTAGCTTATGATCTATTAGTAAACGGAAAAGGAAAACACACGAAAGATGCAGCCTTAGCTATTTTAGAAAGTTATAAAAACAAAATAACAGATGAATTTGTTGAGCCAATGGTAATGGTAGACGAAAACAAAGAGCCTATTGCTACAATAAAAGATGAAGATGTCGTAATTTTCTTTAATTTCAGAACAGATAGAGGTCGTGAATTAACTGAAGCTTTATCGCAAAAAGATTTTCACGAACAAAATATGCATAAATTGAAGCTGTATTATGTAACAATGACCAATTATGATGATACTTATTCTGATGTTCATGTAATTTATGATAAAGATAATATCACAGAAACACTTGGAGAGGTTTTAGAAAAAGCTAATAAAAAACAAATTCGAATTGCCGAAACAGAAAAATATCCACACGTTACTTTCTTCTTTTCTGGTGGACGTGAAAAACCTTTTGTAGGTGAAACTAGAATATTAAAAAACTCACCAAAAGTTGCCACTTATGATTTGCAACCAGAAATGAGCGCTTTTGAATTAAAAGACGCTTTAATTCCTGAACTTAAAAAAGGCGCTGTTGATTTTGTTTGTCTAAATTTTGCAAATGGTGACATGGTCGGTCATACAGGAGTTATGGAAGCTGCAATTAAAGCGTGTGAAGTTGTTGATGTATGTGTAAAAGAAGTGGTAGAAACAGCTTTAGAAAACAATTATACAACAATTATCATTGCAGATCATGGAAATTGCGAAACAATGATTAATCCAGATGGAAGTCCAAATACTGCTCACACAACTAATCCAGTACCAATTATTTTGGTTGACAAAGAATTAAAAAATATTAACAATGGCGTTTTAGGTGATCTAGCTCCAACAATTTTAGAATTGATGGGTCTTAAAAAACCAGAAGCTATGACATGTAAATCTTTATTATAATGAAAAAAATAACCCTACTACTGCTTCCTTTATTATTTATAAATTGTAGTCCAATCGGAAAAATCATAACAAAAGACAATGAAAAAATTATGCTTGGCAAAGCAACAAAATCAGATTTAGAAAAAGTTCCTTTTGATTCTTGGTACATATCTGGTTTTAATGAATATAAACCAAATGAAGAAATTATCAATCAATTAAAAGATAAAGTAACCAACATAACGATTACTATATTTATGGGAACTTGGTGTGAAGACAGTAAAAATCATGTACCCGATTTTTATAAAGTATTACAAGAATGTCAATTTAAAGAAAGAGGTATTTCTTTAATTTCTATGGATAGAGACAAAACAACTCCAGATAATTTAGAAGCTGGTTTAAATATTACCAATGTTCCAACTTTCATTTTTTATGAAAAAGGAGTCGAGATTAATAGGATTGTAGAATCTCCAAAAGTGAGTTTAGAACAAGATATGCTAGACATTCTTTCAGGAAAAAATTACAAACCTAATTATTCTGAATAATAACAAAACAAATAAAGCAAAAAAATCCTGAGTTCATCAGGATTTTTTTTGAACAATTCTTAATCAAAAGTTAAACTTTTAGAAATCAATAGTAATACTATTATATTTGCAGAGTAAAACTTATAATTATGATGAACAAAATGGCTTTTAAATCGTTACTCTTTCTTTTGTTGTTCTCCATTAATATATTCTCACAAACAGAAAGCACAAAAGACAGCCTTACAGAAAACAATATAGAAAACGCAATGCTTCATCCTGAAGAAGTAATAAGATTAAATTTATCTAATCAAGAAATTGATTTTAACAAAATTGACTTTTCTAAATTCGTTAACCTAGAATATTTAAGTTTAGAGAATGATAATCTATCTGAAATTCCAAATGGGATCGTTTTGTTAAAAAAAATAAAAACATTAAATTTAAGTGGTAATCAATTCAAAAACTTACCTATTTCTTTTGAAAAACTAACAACACTTGAGGAACTATATTTAAATAATGAATCGAACTTTAAGTTTGAAAGAAACATTGAAGTCTTATCAAAATTACCAAATTTAAAGAGATTACATTTAGAGAATGATAAATTAAGTAAACTTCCTGCTAAGATAAATCTACTAAAAAGTATAGAATACCTATACATTAACAATAATCAATTTAAAAAGTTTCCCCTTGAAATTCAAGGACTGCAGAATTTACAATATTTAGATTTAAAAGAAAACCAAATTAAGCAAGAAGATATTGATATTTTAGAATTAAATTTCGGTTTTCAAATTAAACTATAATTAATTCATCATTCAAAAAAAATAAAATAGATTTATTAAATGAAAAATTTATTCAATAATTTCAAAATTACAATTAATGATAAATTATACGTCAAGGATCCCGAAACTTCGGATCTAGGCAAAAGGATTGTACAAAATAGTATCTTATTAATAGAGGAAATTGGATTTGATTCTTTTACATTTAAAAAATTAGGTGACAAAATTCAGTCTAATGAAAGTTCTATCTATCGTTATTTTGAAAATAAACATAAATTATTAGTTTACCTTTCATGTTGGTATTGGTCATGGGTTGAGTACAACTTAGTTTTTGCCACTAACAATATTTCAAATCCTGTTGAAAAACTATGTAAAGGCATCAAATTAATCACTCAAAAAATTGAAGATGATAAAAACACTCCTCATATTGATGAGTCTATATTAAATAAAATTATCATTTCAGAATTCACTAAAACGCTTCTAACCAAAGAGGTTGATGAAGACAATAAAGAAGGATTCTTTTTAGTTTACAAAAGAGTAATTTACAGAATTATTGAGATGATTGAAGAAGCAAATCCAAAATATCCTTATGCAAAGAGTTTAGCTTCTACAATCGTAGAAGGAACTTTACACCAAAATTATTTAAAAGATCATTTTAAGACAATCACAAATCTATCTGATGAAGATTGTATCTCAGAATTTTATTTAGACATTATAAAAAAAGTATTATAAATGGAGCCTATTGAAAGATTTAAAAGCCTAATAAAGGCTGATAAAAAAGATATTTATCAATTATTTATTTATTCAATTATTGGTGGATTAATAAGTTTATCGATACCGTTAGGAATACAAGCTATTATTAATTTCATTCAAGCTGGTAAAATAAGTACTTCGTGGATTGTATTAGTAATTATTGTAGTAACTGGAGTTGCCTTTGTTGGAATCTTAAAGATTATGCAATTCAGAATAACAGAAAACATACAACAAAAAATATTTGTTCGTTCCTCATTTGAATTTGCTTATCGTTTTCCAAAAATTAAATTCGAGAAACTTTATAATTTTTCACCGCCAGAATTGGCTAATCGTTTTTTCGACACTATAACAGTTCAAAAGGGTTTTTCTAAATTAATTTTAGAAGTTTCAACAGCTGCTTTGCAAATTGTGTTTGGGATCTTGTTACTATCGTTATATCATTCCTTTTTTATATTTTTTGGAATCATATTATTAGTATTACTTTATTTAATTTTTAAAATTAATTTTGACTCCGGCTTAAAAACAAGTTTAAAAGAATCAAAATACAAATATAAAGTTGCGCACTGGATACAAGAAATTGCACGTAACAATTTAAGTTTTAAAAACGGAAAATTATTTGATTTCTCATTGAGAAAAAACGATTATTTAGTAAACGAATATTTACAATATAGAGAAAGTCATTTTAAAATATTAAGAAGACAGTTTATTCAATTAACTGGTTTTAAAGTATTAATTTCTGCTGGATTATTGATAATTGGTGGAATGTTAGTTTTAAGTCAACAAATGAATATTGGTCAATTTGTTGCAGCAGAAATCGTTATTATTACTATTATTGCAGCTGTTGAAAAACTATTTTATGGTTTAGAACTATTTTATGATGTCATAACCTCCTTAGAAAAACTCGGTACAGTTGTAGATTTAGAATTAGAAAAAGAAAAAAATACTACTAATTACACTTTAGATACGGATGAAATTAATATTAGTACTGAACAATTAACTTTTCAATTTCCTGATGCAGAATTTCCTGTACTAAAAGATATAAATCTGACTATAAATTATGGCGACAGAATATTAATTCAGGGAGAAAATGGCTCAGGAAAAACTACTTTAATTCGATTATTATCAAGATTTATAGAGCCCTCAACCGGAACTATTTTCATAAACAACACAAACTACAAAAAGTTTTCATTTGATGAGTATAGATCGAAAACAGGTGTCATTACACTAAATGATTCAACTTTTGAAGGAACAATTTATGAAAATATAACTTGTAGTTGTCCAACTGTATCCATGAGTGATGTTAATGAAGTTTTAGAAAAACTAGAATTGACAAATTTAATTAAATCATTGCCTTTAGGTTTAGAAACACCCTTACTATCAGAGGGAAAACAAGTAAATTCTTCAGCTGTTCAAAAAATATTACTTGCGAGAGTATTGATCACAAAACCTAAAATTTTATTTTTAGAAGAACCTGTAAACAAATTAGACAAGTTAACAGCAGGAAAAGTAATCGAGATGCTTACTGATACATCAAATCCTTGGACTCTTGTAGTTATTTCAAAAAATAGTTATTGGAAAGATAAATGCAACAAAATAATAACACTAGACAAAGGTCAAATTAAATCTATTAAATAATTATATAATGTTAAATATAACTAAGAACAGAATAGATGATTGGGTTGATTTTGAAAAATACAAATCGACAAAAGTACTTGAAGACAATAATGGGTATTTAATGATTAAAAGAACCATATGGGCATGTGTCATTTGCCTACTTATATTTCTTTTTCTTCCTTGGACACAAAACGTTTCTGGAATAGGAAAAGTTACAACTTTAAGACCTAACCAAAGGCCGCAAACTATTCAGACTAGTATTGCTGGTAGAATTGAAAAATGGTACGTTAATGAAGGAGATTATGTAAAAAAAGGAGACACAATTTTATTTATATCAGAAATTAAAGAGGATTATCTTGATCCAAATTTAGTTGAAAATACAGGAAATCAAGTTACAGCCAAAGAAGGTGCTGCAAATTCTTATGCTTCAAAAGTACAAGCACTTGAAAGTCAAATTGGCGCAATTGGTAACGAAAGAGAATTAAAATACAAACAAGCTCAAAACAAATTAAAACAATCGTTTTTAAAAGTTCAGAGTGATAGTATTGATTTGGAGGCTGTAAAAACACAATTAACAATTGCAAAAACACAATTTAATCGTGCGGTAAACTTAAACAAAGAAGGCTTAAAACCTTTAACTGATGTAGAAGAGAAACGAGTAAAATTACAAGACACAGAAGCGAAAATTATTACGCAAGAAAACAAATACATCACGGCACAAAATGAAGTTCTTAATGCAAGAATGGAACTGAATAGAATTTTAGCCGAATACTCAGAAAAAACAGCTAAAGCACAAAGTGATAAACAAACTGCTTTAAGTTCTCAATTTGATACAGAGGCGCAAGTAAATAAATTAAAAAACCAATATACTAATTACCAAATTAGAAATGGAATGTATTATATACTTGCACCACAAAACGGATATATCAACAGAGCTTTACAATCTGGTTTAGGAGAAACTGTTAAAGAAGGAACACCTATTGTTAGTATTATGCCTTCAAATTTTGATATTGCAGTTGAAACTTATATTTCACCAGTAGATTTTCCGTTAATAAATAAAGGTGAAAAAGTCAGAGTTTGGTTTGACGGTTGGCCTTCGATAGTTTTTAGTGGTTGGCCAGGTGCATCTTATGGAACATTTGGTGGTGTAATTGTAGCTAGAGAAAATTTTATCAGTGATAACGGAAAATATAGAGTTCTTATTGCACCTGATCCTACTGAAAAAGAATGGCCTAAGAAATTAAGTATTGGTGCTGGCACACAGACAATTGCGTTATTGGATACTGTTCCTATTTGGTTTGAAATTTGGAGAACACTAAACGGTTTTCCTCCTAATTATTACACCACAGAAAAGTCAGACACAGAAAAAAAATAACAATGGATAGAAAAATTGTTTGCCTATTACTGTTCGTAACAACTTGTGTATTTGCTCAAGAAAAGAACATAAAAGAGTTTTCATATAATGAATACCTCGGTTACGTAAAAAAGTTTCACCCTTTAGTAAAACAAGCTAATTTAAAACTAAATGAAGCTCAAGCTTTACTAATGCAATCTCGTGGTGCTTTTGATCCAAAATTAGAAGCTGAATATAATGAAAAGCAATTTTCAGACAAAAATTACTATTCTATTTTTAATGGAAGTTTTAAAATACCAACTTGGTATGGTATAGAAATAAAAGCAGCATTTGATAATAATGAAGGAATTTACGTTAATCCAGATATGACTTTGCCTAATAGTGGTTTAACTTCATTAGGAATAACCGTTCCAATTGGTCAAGGTTTATTTATTAATCAAAGAATGGCTGATTTAAAAAATGCCAAATTACAACAAACCGTAAATGAAGCTGAAAGAAATATAGAAGCCACTGACGTCTTACACAAAGCATCTCTAGCTTATTTTGAATGGAAGAAAAACTTTAGCGAAGTAATTCTTTATGAAGATTATTTAAAAAATGCTACAATACGTTATAAAGGTGTTTTAAAATTAATCGAACAAGGAGATAAACCCGGAATTGATAGTACAGAAGCTGGTATTACAGTAAAATCGAGGAGATTAAATTTAGAAAGTTCAAAATTAAAATTGCAAAAATCAAGATTGGAATTGTCAAATTATTTGTGGTTAGAAAACAATGTTCCAATTGAGTTAGATGAAAATCTACTTCCAGAAATAACACTTTCAAATACCATTAAAAACACTTTAGAAATTAATAATTTAATTGATTTTAAAATTGAGAATCATCCAAAAATAAATGCGTTATCTACTAAAATTGATATCTTAAAGACTGAACAAAAATTAAGTGCTAACATGTTGTTGCCTAAATTAGATTTAAGTTATAATTACATTTCTGAACCTAGTGCTTTTAACAATTATAGATTTGAAGATTATAAAGTTGGTGTAAATTTTTCGTTACCTATATTTTTACGAAAGGAAAGAGCTAAACTAAAATTAGCCAAATTAAAAGTACAAGACTCTGAATTTACTCTTGTATCAGAACGAGTTAGTTTAAAAAATAAAATTGAAGCTCAACAAGTAGAAATAGCTTCTTTAGAAAGACAAATAAATATAAATGTCGAATTAGTTAACAGTTATAACACTATGCTTTCTGGAGAAGAACGTCTATTTACGTTAGGGGAAAGTTCACTATTTTTAATCAATTCTAGAGAAAATAGTTTAGTTAGTTCGCAAATTAATGTACTAAAATTAGAAAATGAATTCTATAATTCTATCGTTAATTTATATAAAACAATTGCAAATCCTAATTTATAGGATTAAAGAGTAAAAGCACTTCGACAAGCTCAGTGTGACAATTGTTTAATTAATTGATAATACGTAAATATGAAAGTATTATTTCCAAATTTAGAAAGTTATCAATTCAAATCCGAGATGTCAGTCTGAGCCTGTCGAAGACATTTTTAAGCAAAAAAAATCCCGAAATAAATCGGGATTTTTCTTTGTTTTTAAAGGAAATATTAAAAACGACCTCCACCTCTATTGTTGTCTCTGTCGTTATAACCACCTCTTCCACCACCACCAGTGCTACCACCACGGTTATTGTTAAAGCTTC
>JBLHNH010000056.1:0-16570 GCA_047622645.1 Flavobacterium sp. | reverse complement strand
AAAAAGCACTTTCTTTTGGAATATTAAATTGATGGTTTTTGTATAAAGTTGTTCGTTTACCGTAAACTCCTTTTGATTCTTCTTTCTTAGAGAAACTAAAATCTGACATCATGTGATCTCTTTTTAATAAGAAAACTGAATCGTTTAACACATCAAATTCTTGTTCGATATAAATTTCTTTTACCCAGTTAATATTGGCACTTTTATTAGCTTCTAGGTTTATTTTTTTAATTGCCCAAGTTGTATCGTTTACCCAAAAATCACCTTTAAAAGTTAATTCCCCTTTTCTTCTTGGATAATACACAATGTTATAACACCATTTATTATCTATAAACGTACTATCGCTTAAAACATAATTATAAACGTTGATTCCAGTTTTTGAAAGTGGACTAACAAAATCTTTGTCGAAGAATTTTAGATAGTTGTTATAGATATCATAATTTGCATACAAATCTTTAATAAAAGCATTTACACCATTACTACTACCTAAACCTGAATTTTTATTTGCTTTTAATACTTCTTTTTTTCTATTGTTTACATTATCGCCATACACTTCACTTAACTCCTCATTAATAAAAATAGGCAAAAATGCTTTTCCTGTAATTCTGGATGTATCCATTTGCTCAAATACAAACTCTAAGCCTTTAAAAACTTTGTTTGCTATAAAAGTACTATCAATAGAATTCATGTCAAATTCTACTTTCTCATATTTATCATATTGATATTGATCAAACATTTGAAGGCCATTTTTTCTTCTACGTTCCCAAATTTTTCTTAAAATATCAATGGCTGGATTATCTTTCTTTGAAGTTTTTCCTGAATAAACTACTACATCTCTTAATGTTACACCCTGTTTTAAAACTGCTTTAATGTTGCTCGTTAGTCCTGATTTTAATAGGACTTCAACTGATTCGTATCCAATGAAAGAAATAATTAAAGATGAATAATTTTCATTTGACTCAAAATAAAAGTTTCCGTTTTCGTCCGTAATAACTCCTTCTTTAGAATTTTTAAAAATAACATTAGCAAAAGCTACTGGCTCATTATATTCATCTACAACTTTTCCACCCACTTTTGTTTGAGCAAAAATTGCTGAAGTTATAAATAAAAATAATGATAGTATTTTATATTTCATTTAAATCGTTTTAAAACAAAAAACTTCATCAGGATATCCTGATGAAGTTTCAAATATATGAAGATTATTTTTATTTATATGTAACTTTCTTTACAGCTTTAATTACATCTTCAGCATTTGGCAACCATTCTTTTAACAAAGTTGGCGAATATGGTGCTGGTGTATCTGCTGTAGTGATTCTTTGAATAGGAGCATCTAAATAATCGAAAGCTCTTTCTTGAATCATATATGAAATTTCTGAAGCAACACTTGCAAATGGCCAAGCTTCTTCTAAAACTACTAATCTATTTGTCTTCTTAACTGAATTAATGATAGCATCATAATCCAATGGACGAACGGTTCTTAGGTCGATAATTTCGCATGAAATACCTTCTTTAGCTAATTCGTCTGCGGCAATAAATGCCTCTTTAATAATTTTTCCAAAAGAAACGATTGTTACATCAGTTCCTTCTCTTTTAATATCAGCAACTCCTATTGGAATTGTATAATCTCCTTCTGGAACTTCTCCTTTATCACCATACATTTGTTCTGATTCCATGAAAATAACTGGATCATTATCACGAATGGCTGCTTTTAACAATCCTTTTGCATCATAAACATTTGAAGGAACTACAACTTTTAGACCTGGAGTGTTTGCAAACCAGTTTTCAAAAGCTTGAGAGTGAGTTGCTCCTAATTGCCCTGCTGAAGCGGTTGGTCCTCTAAAAACCATTGGCATAGGAAACTGTCCAGCTGACATTTGACGCATTTTTGCTGCATTATTAATAATTTGATCAATACCAACTAACGAGAAGTTAAACGTCATATATTCGATAATTGGACGACAACCGTTCATTGCAGAACCAACAGCAATTCCAGCAAAACCAAGCTCTGCAATTGGAGTGTCAATAACACGTTTTGGCCCAAATTCATCAAGCATTCCTTTAGAAGCTTTATAAGCTCCATTATATTCAGCTACCTCTTCACCCATTAAGTAAACAGATTCGTCTCTACGCATTTCTTCACTCATTGCTTCGCAAATAGCTTCTCTGAATTGTATTGTTCTCATATATTAAATTCTTAAAATCATATTGAAAGGCAAAAATAGTAAAAAAATATTCCATAATTATAATTCAAATTCAAATAAAAAAATGATTTACCAACTATAACCTTTTCGTAAATTCAAAATTTAATAAAATTTATTATGCGTGCATAGTATTTTTTAAATCCTTTTTTTGTATTTTCGTGCCATAAATATTCAAATTAGATAAGATGAAAATATTAGTTTGCATCAGCAATGTGCCTGATACTACCTCGAAAATTAATTTCACAAATGGTGATACTGAATTTGATACTAGTGGTGTTCAATTCGTTATTAATCCAAATGATGAATTTGGTTTAACTAGAGCTGTTTGGTTTAAAGAACAACAAAGCGCAACTGTAACTGTAATTAGTGTTGGATTAGCAGATTCTGAAGCTACTCTAAGAAAAGCTTTGGCGATTGGCGCAGATGATGCTATTCGTATAAATGCTAACCCAACTGACGGAACATTTGTTGCAAAACAAATAGCTGAAATTGCAAAACAAGGTAATTATGACTTAATTATCGCGGGAAAAGAATCATTAGATTATAATGGTGGAATGGTTCCAGGAATGCTATCTGCCTCTTTAGGTTACAATTTCATAAACTCTTGCATAAGCCTAACGGTTGATGGAAATAACGCAACGGCTCAAAGAGAAATTGACGGTGGAAAAGAAACACTTTCTGCTACGTTACCTCTAGTTGTCGGTGGCCAAAAAGGTTTAGTGGAAGAAAAAGACCTTCGTATTCCAAACATGAGAGGAATTATGCAAGCTAGAACTAAAGTTATCACAGTTGTAGAACCAACTAACAATGAAACAGCAACTAAAGCTGTGAGATTTGAAAAACCAGCTGCAAAATCAGCTGTAAAATTAGTTAGTGCAGACAACCTAGACGAATTAGTAAACTTACTACATAACGAAGCCAAAGTTATCTAAATAAACAATGTTAAATTTATAGTATTCAGTTGATGCTTAAAATTACAAACTATTTTTAAACTCTTAAACTTAAAAACATGTCATTATTAATATACGCAGAATCTGCTGATGGAAAATTCAAAAAAGTTGCTTTTGAATTAGCTTCATATGCAAAAAAAGTTGCAGATTCGTTAGGAACAACTGTTACTGCTGTAACAATTAATGCTGGTTCAACTGCTGAATTAGCAAATTACGGAGTAGATAAAGTATTAAAAGTAAACAATGATTCTTTATCAAAATTTAATGCAAAAGCTTATGCTGATGTAGTAAAGAAAGCTGCAGAAAAAGAAGGCTGCAAAGTTATTGTTCTTTCTTCAACAACAGATAGTTTATATCTTGCTCCGTTAGTTGCAACATATTTAGACGCTGGATTTGCTTCTAACGTAGTTGCTTTACCAATTAGCACTAGTCCTTTTCAAGTAAAACGTACAGCTTTTTCAAACAAAGCTTTCAGTTTTACAGAAATCTCGACAGAGATTAAAGTATTAGCTCTAGCCAAAAACTCATTCGGATTAGTTGAAACTAGCTCTTCTCTTTCTGAAGAAGATTTTAATCCAACACTAAACGATGCAGATTTCTCTGTAAAAGTTGAATCTGTAGAAAAAATAACTGGAAAAGTCACAATCGCAGATGCAGAAATCGTAGTTTCTGCTGGTCGTGGATTAAAAGGTCCAGAAAATTGGGATATGATTGAAGAATTAGCAACAATTCTTGGAGCAGCAACAGCTTGTTCAAAACCAGTTTCTGATATTGGCTGGAGACCTCATAGCGAACACGTTGGACAAACAGGTAAACCTGTTGCTGCCAATTTATACATTGCAATCGGAATTTCTGGAGCAATCCAACATATTGCCGGTATTAGTTCATCAAAAGTAAAAGTTGTAATTAACACAGATGCAGATGCTCCTTTCTTTAAAGTTGCTGATTATGGCGTAGTTGGTGATGCTTTTGAAGTAGTTCCAAAACTAATAGAAAAACTAAAAGCTTTTAAAGCTGCGAATGCTTAAAAAGTTTGTTCAAAAATAAATTATATTAAAATTAGAGTTATCTTTGTTTAGATAGCTCTTTTTTTTATTTTTGGCGCGAATGGTTTGATCTTTTTTTACTTACCATTTTCCTACTATACGTTGCAATCTTTTGTTTTAAAAGGATTTCGTCTTCCATCAGGGCTATTAAAAAAATGTTTTGATTATTTATTAATGTAAGGTTTGACTTAAAAATCAACTCTTAACTTACACAAAGAATGAGCTTAGTAAAATTAACTATTAAAGGAATATCGTACAGTCAAACTCAAAATGGAGCTTATGCTTTAATTTTAAATGAAGTAGATGGCGATCGCAAATTGCCAATCGTGATTGGAGCATTTGAAGCGCAATCAATTGCCATTGCTTTAGAAAAAGAAATAAAACCACCAAGACCTTTAACACACGATTTATTCAAAAGTTTTGCTGACAGATTTGACATTGTTGTCAAACAAGTCATCATACATAAACTAGTTGATGGTGTTTTTTATTCCAGTATTATTTGCGAAAGAGACAAAATTGAAGAAATCATAGATGCTAGAACTTCTGATGCAATTGCTTTAGCTTTACGTTTTCAAGCACCAATATTTACGTACAAAAACATCCTAGACAAAGCCGGTATTTATCTAAACACAAACCCATTAGATCAAGAAATTGATGATGTAGATAATGATGGTGTACTTTCAACACCAGAAACTTTTGCCAATGAAGAAAAAACTTCCAAAGCAGACGGTTATAGTCAATTTACAGTAAAAGAATTGTACGAAAAGCTTGAAGAAGCTGTTCAAAATGAAGATTACGAAAAAGCTGCTCGCATTCGTGATGAAATTTCAAAAAAAGAATCTTAACAAAACTAACCAAACAAAAATGTTTAAAAAAATAGCTTTATTGTTAGCTGTGGTTTTCAGCTTAAATGCTTTAAATGCTCAAGAAATTGAAAAAAAGTGGCAATTATCAACTTCTGAAAATGATTATTTAGAACTTCAAAAAGGTTCATACTCGTTACAAATTGCTACCGATAGCATCAACCAAAAAGGGGATTATTTGGTTCAAGAAAATTTTATTTTTTTATTCGAAAACGGTTCTGATTCTCCAACTAAAAGATTTGTAATTGAAGCAAAAACAGATTCAACTTTAGTAATCAAAAACAAAGGAAAAGCCTATTCTTTTTTTGCATCAAACAAAGAAAAACGAAAAACAACAAACATACAACTTATCAGAAGTGAAGGAATGACTTTCACTAGTATTTGGAGAGGAATTTTAGGAATGTTATCACTTTTAGGTATAGCCTATTTATTTAGTAGTAACAAAAAAGCAATAAACTGGAAAACAGTTGGTTTAGGTATTTCGGCACAATTAATTTTAGCAATTGGCGTTTTAAAAGTTCCCTTTGTAAAAGCTGGATTTGAATTTGTTGGAAATTTATTCGTTTTAGTACTTGACTTCACAAGAGCAGGAAGTGAATTCCTTTTAGGAGGAATGATGAATATCGAAAGTTTCGGATTTATTTTCTTATTTCAAGTATTACCTACAATTATCTTTTTCTCTGCATTAACTTCGTTATTATTTTATTTAGGCGTAATTCAAGTCGTAGTTAAAGGTTTAGCTAAAGTATTAACCAAACTCTTATCTATTTCAGGTGCTGAAAGTTTATCAGTTGCTGGAAATATATTTTTAGGTCAAACCGAAGCTCCATTATTAATAAAGGCTTATTTAGAAAAAATGAACAAGTCAGAAATGCTACTTGTTATGATTGGTGGAATGGCAACAGTTGCTGGTGGAGTTTTAGCTGCATACATTGGCTTCCTTGGTGGAAGTGATCCAGTCTTACGTTTAGAATTTGCGAAACACTTATTAGCTGCATCAGTTATGGCTGCTCCAGGAGCAATTGTAATTTCAAAAATGCTATATCCTCAAACAGAAGAAATTAACACAAATGTTGAAGTAACTAAAGAAAAAATTGGCTCAAATGTATTAGACGCCATTTCTACAGGTACAACTGAAGGTTTAAAATTAGCTGCAAACGTAGCTGCAATGTTATTAGTTTTTATTTCATTTATTGCAATGATTAATTATACACTTGGGTGGATTGGTGGCTGGACAGGCTTAAATGGCGTAATCGCAGACAACACTCCATACAATGCATTTTCACTTGAGACTATTTTAGGAATTATCTTCTCTCCCTTAATGTGGTTAATTGGTGTTGCCAAAGAAGACATGATGTTAATGGGACAATTATTAGGTGTAAAATTAGCAGCTTCAGAATTTGTAGGATACATCCAATTAGCTGAATTGAAAAACATGGCTAGCAGTATTCATTTTACTTATGACAAATCTGTAATTATGGCAACGTATATGTTATGCGGTTTTGCCAACTTTGCATCCATCGGAATTCAAATTGGTGGAATTGGCTCATTAGCTCCAAATCAACGTAAAACATTATCAGAATTTGGACTAAAAGCGGTAATTGGTGGAAGTTTAGCTTCCCTACTTTCTGCAACAATTGCTGGAATGATAATAGGGTAATCTTTTTTTATATTCCAAACTGTTTTAAGGATAATAAGACAGAATCAAAGCCATATATACTTTTAAATACATAACCTTTTAACCTTAAAAATGAAACAATATCACGATTTAGTAAAACACGTTTTAGAACACGGAAACCAAAAAGGAGATAGAACAGGAACAGGGACAAAAAGTGTTTTTGGGTATCAAATGCGTTTTGATTTAAGCAAAGGTTTTCCAATGGTAACTACTAAAAAACTGCATTTAAAATCAATTATTTATGAATTGCTTTGGTTCTTAAAAGGAGATACAAACATTGATTATTTAAAAGAGAATGGTGTAAAAATTTGGGACGATTGGGCAGATGAAAACGGAGATTTGGGTCCGGTTTATGGCTACCAATGGAGAAATTGGAATGGTGAAGAAATTGACCAAATTACAGAGTTAATTGAAACTCTTAAAAATAATCCAAATAGTAGAAGAATGTTAGTTTCGGCATGGAACCCAAGTGTTTTACCAGATACTTCAAAATCTTTTGCAGAAAACGTAGCAAATAATAAAGCTGCTTTACCACCTTGTCACGCTTTTTTTCAATTCTATGTAGCTGATGGAAAATTGAGTTGTCAGTTGTATCAAAGAAGTGCTGATATCTTTTTAGGAGTACCTTTTAATATTGCTTCTTACGCATTGTTTACAATGATGGTTGCACAGGTTTGTGACTTACAAGTTGGTGATTTTGTGCACACTTTTGGTGATGCACATATTTACAACAATCATATGGAACAATTGGAATTACAACTTTCAAGAGAATGTCGTTCGTTGCCTAAAATGATATTAAATTCAAACGTAAAAAACATCTTTGATTTTACTTTTGATGATTTTACCTTAGAAGGTTATGATCCACATCCTCATATTAAAGGAGCTGTTGCAGTTTAAAATTTAATTATGAAAAATCTATTTTTACTTTCGTTTTTATTTATTGTTTCAATTTCTTTTTCACAAGTTGAAAGTTATGAAAATGCTTTTTTTCATAATGATACTATGAAAAAATATTCTAAATATGAATATTCTAAAACAATAAGAGAAGTACTTAAAAAGGAGTTTGCAAATGAAATAAATTCTGATAACAAACTTAAAAAATTTGAAAATTCATTAATTAGTTTAGTTATTGATGTTGACACTACTGGAACTATAAGTGTGTCTGAAGTTAGTCATAATGAAATTTTTTATTTCTTAAATAATACAATTAAAAAATTACCTAAAATCAAACCTTTAGTTGGCCTAGACAATTTTAAATATTTGTATTCAATGGTAATGGTATTTAAACTTGATTCAAAATATGAAATACCTATTGTTATTGAAGATAAGAATAAATTTGAATCATTAGAAAAAATTCCCCGTTTCAAAAATTGTAATCCTATTTTAAGCAATGAATCAATGAAAAATTGCTTCACGGAAAAAATGAATAATCACATAAAAGAGAACTTTTCCTATCCAAAACAAGCAATAAAAAATAATATTCAAGGAAGAACTATTGCGCTATTCACTATTGAAAAAGACGGAACAATTGAAAATATTACTATTGTAGAAGGGCATCCAATTATCCAAAGTAGCACTTTAGATTTAATATTAAAACTACCTCCGTTTATTCCAGGTGAATTAAATGGTGAAAAAACAAATGTTTCTTATTCACAACCTATATTTTATAAATTAGAAAATAAAAAAAGAAAATAATTATTTATGAAAAATTTATTTTCAATAACCCTTCTATTTATTACTTCAATATCTTTTTCTCAAAAAGACACAATCTATAAAAATATTTTTTTTCATAATGATACTATGAAAAAATATTCGAAAGCAGATTATTCAACAACTATCAAAGAAGTAGTGAAAAATGAATTTGCTAAAGAATATAAAACAGATGAAGGATACATAAAATTCAACAATTCATCTATCACTTTTACAATAATAATTACAACTGATGGCAAAATAGAATTATATGAAGTGAATAAAAATTCTATATTTATTACTAACCTTCTTGAAAAATCTTTTATTAAATTACCTTTAACAAAACCATATGTTAATGATAATGGATATCTAGAAAGATATATACTAACTATGACTTTTAAGTTGGATTCAGAATATGTTATGCCCGACAAATCAAAAAAAAACATAAAAATAGATGCAATTGAAAAAATTCCATACTTTAAAAACTGCAAAGTAAAAGAAGATAATGAGTTAATGAAAAATTGCTTTTTGGAAAAAATGAATAACCATATAAAAAAACATTTCAATTATCCACCATTAGCCAGAGAAAACAACATTCAAGGAAGAATACAAATTTTCTTTATTATTGAAAAAGACGGAACGATTGAAGATATAACAGTCTTTGATGGTCATCCTATTTTACAAAAAAGTGGTTTGGATATTATTCAAAAAATGCCAACTCTTAATCCAGGAGAACAGAATGGCAAAAGTGTTAGGGTATCATACATTCAACCTCTTTCATTTAAAATGGAATTTAGATAATAAAAAACTATTAAAATGCTAACATTAATCGCAGCCGCTTCAGAAAACAATGCTCTTGGAAAAGACAATGATTTAGTTTGGCATTTGCCAGATGATTTCAAACGTTTTAAAGCTTTAACTTCTGGTCATTATATTGTAATGGGAAGAAAAACATTTGAAAGTTTCCCAAAACCTTTACCAAATAGAACTCATATTATCATCACAAGGCAAAAAGATTATAAAGTTCCTGAAGGTTGTATTGTGGTAAATAGTTTAACAAAAGCTATTGAAATTTTTCCAGAAAACGAAGAAGTTTTTATTATTGGTGGTGGACAAATCTACAAGCAATCAATTGAAATTGCTGATAAAATAGAACTAACAAGAGTTCACACAACGGTTGAAGCAGATGTCTTTTTCCCTAAAATTGATGAAACCATTTGGGAAGTAATTCAATCTGAACATCATCCAAAAGATGAAAAACATCAGCATGATTTTACTTATTTAACGTTTGTTAAAAGGTAATAATTCTTTGATTTTGATTATAAATCGTACTTTTGCAGTCCAATAAAAACAAAATGGCAGAAAATATAAAACCATACAAAGATTCGGAGTTAGGAAAGAAAGAGCAAGTTGCCCAAATGTTTGATAACATTTCTGGCAATTATGATGGCTTAAACCGTGTAATTTCATTTGGAATTGATGTAAAATGGCGAAAAAAAGTATTGCAATTAGTTTCAGCTAAGAACCCTAAAACAGTACTTGATATTGCAACTGGAACTGGTGATTTGGCCATCTTAATGACCAATACTTCTGCCGAAGAAATTATTGGTTTAGATATTTCTGCGGGAATGCTTGAAGTAGGAAAAAAGAAAATTGCTGAAAAAAAATTAGATTCAAAAATTCAAATGGTTTTAGGTGATAGTGAAAATATTCCTTATCCTGATAATTATTTTGATGCTATAACAGTTGCTTTTGGAGTAAGAAATTTTGAAACGCTAGAAAAAGGCTTGGAAGAAATTCTTCGTGTACTAAAACCAAACGGAATTTTTGTGATTTTAGAAACTTCTGTTCCAATAAAATTTCCATATAAACAAGGGTATGCTTTTCATTCAAAATATATTTTACCTTTGGTCGGAAGATTATTTTCAAAAGACAAAGCAGCATATAGTTATTTGTCAGAATCTGCAAATGAATTTCCTTTTGGTGAAGCTTTAAACAATATTTTACGAAAAATTGGGTTTATAGATGTACAGCATCTTCCTCAAACTTTTGGAGTTGCTACAATTTATCATGCATCAAAGAAGTAATTGCTAAAAATGAAAAAACTTTTTATAATCTGTTTTGCGTTATTTACGCTTTCTAGTCAGGCACAATTTGGAAAAGATCCTCTAATTAATTTAGAAAATTTTCAAAAAAGTAGAGTGCATTGGGGATTTTATTTAGGTTTTAATTTCTATGACTTTCAATTTGATTATAAATCCATTACGAAAGATTTAGAAGTACAAAACACTACAGGTTTCAACGTGGGTTTAATCGGAAATTTAAGACTTCACGAAAACATTGACTTGCGTTTTGAACCAGGCTTATATTATACGCAAAGAAATTTAATTTACCCTGATATTGTTGACCCCGTAGACCGTGTTAGAGATGTTACATCTACTTACATCCATTTTCCTGTATTGCTGAAGTTTTCTTCTAAACGATTTGGAAATGTTAGGCCATATCTTGTTGGTGGTGTTTCTAGGAGTTTAAACTTGAGTAGTTATGAAGATTCTCCTGATGATAATGAATCTGCTGTTTTTAGAATGAAAAAATGGACAAATAACTACGAATTAGGTTTCGGAATTGATTTATATATGGAATATTTCATCTTCTCACCTTCAATTAGAGGTGTTTTTAGCATGAATAATGAATTAATTAGAGATAATGACCCAAATAGTCAATGGACATCTAATATTGATGCCATGCGAACAAGAGGTGTTTTCTTAAATTTTGCTTTCCACTAAGAATTTCTACAAAATTCACTTAATACAATTGCTGTTGCAGTTGCTACATTTAGACTTTCTGTTTGTTGTAATGTCCCAAAACGCGGAATAGTAATTTTATGTGTAATTAGTCTTTGAATTTCTGGACTAATTCCGTTAGATTCATTTCCTAGAACGACAATACTTGGTTGTATTAATTTATCAGTATATATATTTTTTCCTTCTAAAAGTGTTCCATAAACCGGAACTTTTGCAGAAAGTAATTCTTTTTTCAAATCACAATACATTACATTTACTCTAGCAATTGAACCCATAGTAGACTGAATAACTTTGGGATTAAAAACATCAACTGTTGCTTCACTACAAATTATATTCTGAACACCAAACCAATCGGCTAACCTAATAATCGTTCCCATATTTCCAGGATCGCGAATGTCATCTAAAGCTATTTGCAAAGTATTTGTATAATCAACTTGTACTTTTTCTGGAATAATAAAAACCGCTAAACATTCGTTTGGAGTAACAAGAGCGCTAATACTTTTTAAGTCAGTTTCCGAAATGAAATTTAATTTAGTTTTTTCAACATTTGGGAATAATTCTTGTGTTGTAAACAATTCAACCAATTCATAATTGGAATTGAGTAATTCTTGAATTACTTTTACACCTTCAGCAATGAATAATTGATACAGTTTTCTGTATTTTTTTTGTTGAAGACTCTTTATAAGTTTAATTTGATTTTTACTAATCATAAAAAGAAGTATTTTTGAACCAATATATACTGAAAGTTGAAATATAATTCATCAAAAATAACACTATTAATTGTAATAACTGCAATTATATATTCTTGTTCTCCCTTAAAAAGAGTGCCTGATGACGAAATGTTATTGGCGAAAAATGAAATCATAGTTGATAGTCAAAAAGTTACTAATGATAGTATTCAAGTTTTGTTGTATCAAAAACCAAATTCAAGTTTTTTTAAAATTCCAATTCGTCTTTATTTATATCATTTAAGTAAAAAAGATGCAGATTCATCTTATGTTGCTTGGTTAAATAAAAAACCAAACCGAAAAGAAAATCTAATTAAACTTCTTTCAGAGAAACAGGTCAACCGATTAAAGGAGTCATTTCTAGTAAAAGGTTATAGTAATTTTTTCAAAAAAGTAGGTGAAGCTCCAGTTATTATTGATGAAAACAAAATCGAGAAATCTAAAAAAAGGTTAAACGGTTATTATAAAAATATTGGTTATTTCGACAATCAGGTAAAAGCAGAAATTGATTCCGTTGGTGAAAAACAAGGAAAAGTAGTTTATACTTTAATAAAAAATGAACCTTATATTATTGATTCAATCGCTTCAATTATTGAAACAAAAGTAATTGATAGCATGTATCAGTCAATTAAAAACAAATCACATTTAAAATTAAACAAAAAATATATCGTTACAGATTTTGAAAATGAACGTAAAAGAATAACCAATCATTTTAGAAACAATGGTGTTTATTATTTTCAAGAAAACGATATTAATTACAATGTTTATCAAGATACCATAACAAAAAAACTAGGTGTTGATTTAAAAATAAACGATAGAGATATAACTGTTGATGAAGAAAATTTTAAAATTCCACATAAAATTTACAAAATTGAGAAAGTAAATGTCTATTTGGATTATGATGCCATCAATAATAAATCAAAAATAACAGACAGTATTACCTATAAAAATTATACCCTTTACGGATCTAAAAAAATAAAATACAGGGCAAAAGCAATAACAAATGCTATTTTTATCAATAAAGATGATTATTACAGTGATACTTCTCGTTTTCAAACGGCACGTTCATTAAGTAATCTAAATATATTTAATTATCCAAATATTGATTATAAAGAAAACAAAGACAGTACAGCGTTAGTTACAAGTATCAATTTATCTCCAGTTAAAAAATATAATTTTAATCCAAGTGGTGATTTTATTCATTCTAATATTCAAGATTTTGGAATTGCAGGAAATTTATCTGTAACCTTTAGAAATGTTTTTAGAGGTGCTGAGTTATTACAAGTTTCCACAAGAGGAAATATTGGATCGTCAACAGATTTAGCCAACCCAAATGGTGTGTTTTTTAACTTGTCTGAATATGGAGCAGATGCCAAATTGACTTTTCCAAGAATATTTTTCTTGTTTCCAACTTCAAAGCTTATTAGAAAAGAAATGTTGCCTACAACAAATCTTTCAGTAGGTTTATTTAGACAAACTAACATTGGTTTAGATAAAGAAAATTTCTCAGGAATCATTGATTATAATTGGATTAGAAAAGTTAAAAATGTTTCTAAATTTGAGTTACTAAATCTTCAATTTGTAAGAAACTTAAATATTGACAACTACTTTACTGTTTATGGTTCTTCTTATGATGATTTAAATGATATAGCTTTAATTTACAACGACAATATAAGTTATGAGAACGAGAATGGTGATGGAAACTTATCTTCACAAGGTGCGGTTTCTTTTATTGATGATGTAATTAATGGAAATACTTCTTTAGCACCTAACAGTAATGCTTTCGAAACAGTAAGAAGTATCGGAGAAAGAAGGCAACGTTTAATTGAGAATTATTTAATAGCGGCATCAAGTTTTACTTTTTCTACAACAAACAAAAGCGACATCTATGATTATAGCTTTTATAATTTAAAAGTAAAATTAGAAACAGCAGGAAATGTACTTTCTCTTTTATCAAATGTAGTTGACCAACCTTATAGTGATAATGGAAATAAAACTTTATTTGGAGTAGAATATGCACAATATATAAAAGGAGATTTAGAATATATTAAACACTGGGACTTAGGTAGAAAAAGAAGTTATGCCATGAGAGGTTTTGTTGGTTTAGCAGTTCCTTACGGAAATTCTAATTCAATTCCTTTTTCAAAAAGTTACTTTTCTGGAGGTTCTAATGATAATAGAGGCTGGCAACCTTATGCACTTGGCCCAGGTTCGAGTGGTGGATTAAATGATTTTAATGAAGCTAACTTTAAAATGGCTTTTAATGCTGAATATCGTTTTCCGTTTTTTGGACAACTATATGGTGCCTTTTTTGCTGATGCCGGAAATATTTGGAATGTCTTTGATAACGTAGAAGACAAATCTTACACCTTTAACGGAATCTCTTCTTTAAAAGACATTGCATTAGGAACAGGAATTGGATTTCGTTATGATTTTAGCTTTTTTGTATTCCGTTTAGATTTTGGGTATAAAACCTACAATCCAGGAAGAATAGAAAATGAAAGATGGTTTAGAGACCTTAACTTTAGCAAAACTGTTCTAAATTTTGGAATAAATTACCCATTCTAATTTTTAAAATACTTATTTTTGTAAATCTAATCAAAACAATAAAACTATGGCTCACAATATTAAACCTGGTGTTGCAACAGGTGATGAAGTACAAAACATTTTTAATTATGCAAAAGAAAAAGGTTTTGCTTTACCTGCAGTAAACGTAGTAAGTTCTAGTACAGTTAACGCTGTTATGGAAACTGCGGCTAAATTAAACGCCCCAGTTATTATTCAATTTTCAAATGGTGGCTCACAGTTTAATGCTGGAAAAGGGCTTTCAAATGCAAATGAAAAAGCTGCTATTTTAGGTGGAATCGCTGGAGCAAAACATGTTCATACGTTAGCTGAAGCTTATGGTGCAACTGTAATTCTTCATACGGATCATTGTGCAAAAAAATTATTACCCTGGATTGATGGTTTACTAGATGCTTCTGAAAAACATTTCGCAGAAACAGGAAAACCACTATATAGTTCTCATATGATAGATTTATCTGAAGAACCAATTGAAGAAAATATTGAAATTTGTAAAACATACCTAGCTCGTATGAGTAAAATGGGTATGACTTTAGAAATTGAGTTAGGTATCACAGGTGGAGAAGAAGATGGTGTTGATAATTCGGATGTTGACAGCTCAAAATTATATACGCAGCCAGAAGAAGTAGCTTATGCTTACGAAGAATTATTAAAAATTAGTCCTCGTTTTACTATTGCAGCAGCTTTTGGAAATGTTCATGGAGTTTACAAACCAGGAAATGTAAAGTTAACTCCAAAAATCTTGAAAAACTCTCAAGAATACATTGAAAAAAATTACAACACAGGTTCAAACCCTATTGACTTTGTTTTCCATGGTGGAAGTGGTTCTACAGTTGAAGAAATTAGAGAAGCAATTGGTTATGGTGTAATTAAAATGAATATCGATACTGATTTACAATTTGCTTACACTGAAGGTGTTCGTGATTACATGACTTCAAATATCGAATATTTAAAAACACAAATTGGAAATCCTGAAGGTAGTGATGTTCCTAACAAAAAATATTATGACCCAAGAAAATGGGTTCGTGAAAGTGAGCTTACTTTTATCAAAAGATTAGAACAAGCTTTTACTGATTTAAACAACGTTAACACATTATAATAATTTATAATTATAAAATATGGCTTGGTTTAAAAGAAAAGAAAAAGGAATCACAACCGCTACTGAGGATAAAAAAGATGTCCCAAAAGGTTTATGGTACAAATCTCCTACAGGAAAAGTTGTTGATACTGAAGAATTAGCAAAAAATCTATGGGTTAGCCCAGAAGATGATTTTCATGTAAGAATTGGCAGTAAAGAATATTTCGAAATCCTTTTTGATGACAACGCATTTAAAGAATTAGATGCTAAACTAACCTCTAAAGATCCTTTAAAATTTGAAGACACTAAGAAATATAGCGATCGTTTAAAAGATGCTATGAAAAAAACTGAATTGAAAGATGCAGTTAGAACAGGTGTTGGAAAGTCAAAAGGAAATAATATAGTAGTTTGTTGTATGGATTTTGCCTTTATTGGAGGTTCTATGGGTGCAGTTGTTGGAGAAAAAATTGCTCGTGGAATTGACTATTCAATTAAACACAAATTACCTTTTGTAATGATATCAAAATCTGGTGGTGCACGTATGATGGAAGCCGCTTATTCGTTAATGCAATTGGCAAAAACTTCTGTAAAATTAGCACAACTAGCCGATAAAAAAATACCTTATATTTCATTATGTACTGATCCAACAACTGGCGGAACAACAGCTTCATATGCAATGTTGGGAGATATTAATATTGGTGAACCTGGAGCATTAATTGCTTTTGCTGGTCCACGTATTGTAAAAGACACTACTGGTAAAGATTTGCCGGATGGTTTCCAAACTTCTGAATTTTTATTAGAACATGGTTTCCTAGATTTTATAGTTCACAGAAAAGAGTTAAAGAACAAAATTAACTTATATATTGATTTAATATTAAATCAAGAAATTAGATAAATAAAAAATCCCATTCTTAATGGGATTTTTTTTTGCTTACTATCTACCTTTTCTT
>JBLHNH010000055.1:0-16586 GCA_047622645.1 Flavobacterium sp. | reverse complement strand
AAACCAGCTCGATTGATTTCCGTTTGGATAACTATGAATATATTGTAAAGTTATGTGATTGTTTTTTAAAAATATAACAGTCCATTTTCCATTTAATGGAGCACCTCTTGGTTCAATAGTAAATTCTAGAGGAAATTGTTTTAATAAAATTTCAGCTTGATTACTGTTTTTAAAAACACTTATTAGTTCTTCTTTAGAAATAATCGGATTATCTTTTCCAACATATAAAATATTAATAGTGCGTTTTGGACCTGGCAAATATTCTTCCCAACCTGAATGTTGCAAATATAAAAGTTCCCATTTAGAATTTAAATTAATTGAATCTGAACTCGAACCTACTGAAATTTCTTTTATAATTTCAATGTGTTTTTTAATAGAATCAGTATTGACCTCTTGTTTTAATTTATTTTCAAATAAAAAGCGTTCTGTTTCTTCTTTCTGTGAGAATGTAATTATAGAGGTTAATATAAATAGTGCAGAAAATGTTTTTTTCATGTGTTAAGATTTTTGTCTTTCTATTATAGAGAGACATTTACATGAAAAGGTTGGAAACTTTTTAAAAAACTTTGAGATCTAGAATAATTTTTAACTCTAACCAAATAAAACTTCAACTACATCTTCAATTTTAGCCACTAATACAATTTTTATAAATGTGTTTTTTAAAGCGATTTTGTTGTGTTTTGAAACCAAAATAGTCGTAAAACCTAATTTTTCAGCTTCTTGAATGCGTTGGTCAATTCTGTTTACAGGGCGAATTTCACCCGATAAGCCAACTTCACCAGCAAAACAAAAACCGTCTTCAATGGCAATGTCTTCATTAGAAGATAAAATGGCAGCCACAACGGCTAAATCAATAGCAGTGTCATCTACATTAATTCCACCCGTTATGTTTAAAAAAACATCTTTTGTTCCTAAACGGAAACCAGCACGCTTTTCTAAAACAGCCAAAATCATGTTTAAACGTTTGGCATTATAACCTGTTGTGCTTCGTTGAGGTGTGCCATAAACAGCTGAACTCACTAACGATTGAATTTCAATCATCAAAGGTCGCATTCCTTCTAATGTACAAGCAATGGCTGTTCCAGAAAGTTGTTCGTCTTTGTGAGAAATTAATATTTCAGAAGGATTATCCACTTCGCGTAAGCCAGTTCCTAGCATTTCATAAATTCCTAACTCAGCTGTAGAACCAAAACGGTTTTTTAACGAACGCAGAATTCTGTATACATGATTTCTATCTCCTTCAAATTGAAGAACAGTATCAACCATGTGTTCTAATATTTTTGGCCCAGCAATTGTCCCATCTTTTGTAATATGACCAATCAAAATCACAGGAACATTTGATTCTTTTGCATATTTGATTAGTTCAGCTGTACATTCACGGATTTGCGAAATACTTCCAGCAGAAGAATCAATATAATCTGTATGTAACGTTTGAATCGAATCAATAATCACAATTTCCGGCTCAATATCCTGAATTTGTTTAAAAATGTTTTGTGTTTTAGTCTCCGTAAGAATATAACAATTGTCGCTATTAGGCGTAATTCTTTCGGCACGCATTTTTATTTGTTTTTGGCTTTCTTCACCAGAAACATAAAGCGTTTTGTAGGGTAATTTTAAAGATATTTGAAGTAAAAGTGTACTTTTTCCAATTCCAGGTTCACCACCTAGTAAGATTAAAGAACCAGGTACAATTCCGCCACCAAGCACTCTGTTTAATTCGTTGTCATTAGTATTTAAACGAACTTCTTGAGAAGAATCAATTTCCTTTATTAATAAAGGTTTTGAAGCTTTTGATGTTGAACCAGAATCGCTTTTCCAAGTTTTCTTTTCTTCTTTTTGTATAATTTCTTCAACAATAGTGTTCCATTCTTTACAATTATGGCATTGCCCTTGCCATTTAGAAAAAGGAGTCCCACAATTTTGACAAAAGAAAGATGTTTTTACTTTACTCATTATTTATCTGCTCTTTTTCTTTTTAAATCTTCTAGTTTTTTAAGCATAAAGCTTTTTGTAAACATCCCAATCTCTTTAGAAGTGTACCCTTTTTCAACAGCTTTTACGGCTTTGTCATAATTTCCGTCTTTTTCATAATAGGAAGCTTCAATAAATGAGGCTAACATTGTTTTTGGGTATTCTTTACTAGCAATTTTTTCTAAATTTTTTAACTCTTCACTTGAACCGTTTTTAGTTATTAGATTTTGAATAGCTATAAAGTCAATTAATCTAACTTTTATATCAAGACCATAAAGAGTATTAATGTTTTTGTATTTTTCTGTAAGATAATCAACAAATCCAGAGGTTTGGTTTTGAAGTTCTTTATATTCTTCTTTGTTTATGGGTTGATAGCCTTTAAAGACATGATATAATGCTTGTGGAATTGCTACTGGAACCATTGAATAATGAGAGTAACCATCTAGTTGTAAATATTTATAAGAGACATTTTTATTTATAACAGTCTTCAGGTTTTCATCTAATAATTTTACTCTTTCATAAATTGATGTTTCGTCTGTTGGAGAAGAAACTTGAAAATAACTTATTAGTTTTGTCGACATTTTCAGTCTATCTTCAATTCTGTTTTCCATATTATAGGCTAAATCTGGACAAAGAGAAATATAGCCATCAAAAATAGGATTGTCTTTGTAAAGAAAAAAGTTTAAAAAACCAGCAGTTGCATCATGTCCTGCAATAACTTTATAGGGAACAGTTCTGTAATTGTTATTTATAAATGGAATTACTTCTGTTGCAATAAATTCATAAAAATTACCGCTTTTTTCTGTTGGTAATCCCTCTTCGTCTCCTTTTGAGTCAATAATTCTATCGTTGTTTCTTGATTGATGAATTCCAACTAAGATTACTTCTGGCAAATCATCAAAATAGTAACCATACAGAAGAGAACCGTTAAAAGGATCCATTAAATATTCACCGTCTAAAAGATAAATGACTGGATATTTTTTATCTTTTTCAAATCCATACGATGGGGGTAAAATAATAGAAATTTGTCTAGATTTTCCTAATCTATTTGAGTCAATAGTCTCTGTTTTCTTTTGAGCTATCGAAATAAAAGAAATCAAAAAGAGTACTACTATATATATGTTTTTCATGTTAGTTTAGTAAAGAAATGGTATTTTAATTAATTATTTGAGTTTGTTAAAAAAATGCAATAATAAATATGATAACAGGCCTAATAACACAGTGAGTAATGTTTGTGAAGTCCAAATTATCCAACCTAATGCAGCGCCAGCCCCTTTATTAATGCCATAAAGTAATAAGACAGTTTGAATTGAAATAGGGAAAGCACCAATTCCTCCATTTGTAAAACCGATAGCGACACTACCAAAAATAAATCCCATTATTACAACACTAAATGCCATGTCAGAAGTTTCGGGTATAGCATAAATACAGACATAAAACATCATTAAATATAAAATCCATATAAAAAACGAAAAGAACAAGTATTTCCATCGATTTTTCATGACTAAGATGCTTGTCATTCCTTCAATTAATCCAGCAAATTTTTCTTTTATCTTTCCGATAATTGTCCAATTAGAACGAAACCAAATAAGTAAAAAAACAATTCCTAAAGCAAATAAAACAATTCCTATTATAATTAATTTCGAAGGAGAAATATTAGAAAAGATAAATTCACTTATGATATTAAATTGCAAAACGAATGCCGTTAAAACAAATAGTAAGAAAATTAAAAAATCAACAACTCTTTCTGCCACAATTGTACCAAATCCTTTATCAAAGGGCACATTTTCATATTTTTTTAATAAAACAGCTCTCGTAACCTCTCCAGATCGAGGAATTGTTAAATTTACAAAATATGCGACTCCAACTGCAAAAAAATTATTGTATAATTTTGTAGTATATCCTAAATGATTTAGGCTATATTTCCATCTGTAAGCCCTCGCCCAATAACCAACTATCGAAAGGCAAAGTGATAAGAAAACATATTTGTAATCTGCATTTTTAAAATACAATTTAATGTTTTCTAATTGTTCTGGTGTTAAACCGGAATATTGATAATAAATTAATCCAATTCCAAATAAAAATGGAATTGTTAAACTGGCAATTTTTTTAAAGGGAGAAGCCAAAATTAGACTAACAAATTACTCTTCTCGTTTGGAAAAACAAGTGCAGGTTTAAAAACTTTAGCTTCTTCGATACCTAAAATCCCGTAAGCGATAATAATAATTACATCACCTTTTTGCACTCTTCTTGCTGCAGGGCCGTTAAGAGTTATTTCTCCAGATTTCCGATTTCCCTTAATGGTATAAGTTTCAAAACGCTCTCCGTTATTAATATTAACAATTTGAACTTTTTCACCTTCAATTAAGTTAGCAGCTTCCATTAAATCTTCGTCAATGGTTATACTTCCAATATAATTTAAATCGGCTCCAGTTACAGTTACTCTGTGAATTTTAGATTTTACTACGTGAATTTGCATGGTGCAAAAATAATTAATTAAGTGAAATATTATCTATTAATCTTACATTATCTATGAAAACAGCTATAAAAGCCCTGTATTCTTTGTTTTTAGACTTTCTAATACAGGTTTTTAAAGTAGTTTCATCAGCAATTTCAAAGTATTCCATGGTTACATTTTTATTCTTTTCTAATGAATGTTTTACCCAATTACTTATTTCTTTAACGCTTTTTGTGCCAAACTGTTCTTTGGTAGTCAATAGAATTTTGTAAATTATTGAGGCTTCATCTCTATCTCTTTTAGAAAGTCTTTCATTTCTAGAGCTCATGGCTAATCCATTTCTTTCTCTAAAAATAGGACAACCAATTATGTTAACTTTTAAATTGTTTTTGGTTACTAGTTTCTTGACAATTTGTAATTGCTGAAAATCTTTTTCTCCAAAATAGGCATTTGTTGGTTTTATAATTTCGAATAACTTTTTCACGATTGTACCAACTCCATCAAAATGACCTAGACGATGTTTACCTTCCATTTCATGCTCTATTCCATCATAATTAAATGATTTAGAATTTGCCTTTCCTTCATAAATATCATCTACCGTTGGAGCGAAAACAATACAATTTGGACAAATTGTTTTAATTTTTTCAATATCGGCTTCTAAAGTTCTAGGGTATTTTTCTAAATCTTGACTGTTGTTAAACTGTGTTGGATTTACAAAAATACTGACAACGTTATATTCATTCTCCTCCTTAGATTTTTTAATTAATGATAGATGCCCTTGATGAAGAGCGCCCATTGTTGGTGTAAAACCTATGGCACATTTTTTGTCCCAAATTGTTTTTAAATAAGCAGTTAAAAGGGCTTTTTCTTTGAAAATTTGCATCAATGATAATAATAAATTGACTGCAAACTTACTATTTTACTAGATAAATACATAAAATTTTGTAATTTTGCATGTTTTATAATTTCAAAATAAACAATTTTATGGAGGATAAAAGGATTTTGTATGTGTCATCTGAAGTAGTTCCTTACTTAGCTGAAAACGAGGTGTCGATACAATCTTATGAATTACCAAAAATGATTAATGATATAGGAGGGCAAATTAGAATTTTTATGCCCAGATATGGTAACATAAACGAAAGAAGACATCAATTGCATGAAGTTATACGACTGTCAGGGATGAATTTGGTAGTAAATGATGTAGACATGCCTCTAATAATTAAAGTAGCTTCAATACCTAAAGAAAGAATTCAGGTTTACTTTATCGACAACGACGAATATTTTAAAAGAAAAGCTACGTTTTCTGATGAAGAAGGCGTTTTATATCCGGATAATGATGAAAGAGCTATCTTTTTTGCAAAAGGAGTTGTAGAAACGGTTAAGAAGTTAAATTGGGTTCCAGATATTATCCATGTACATGGTTGGATGGCTGCGCTTTTGCCAATATATTTAAAGCATTATTATAAAAATGAAGGTATTTTTAATGAAACAAAAATCATTACTTCAGTTTATAATCAATCTTTTGATGGTGAGTTAGATAAAAAATTAATCAACAAGATGATTTTTGATGAAATTCCTGAGACGAGTATTTCAGACTTAAAATCACCTAATTACGAAAACTTGTTAATGGCTTCAATTCAGCACTCAGACGGAGTTATTATTGCTTCAAATGATTTGTCTTCAAGTTTAACAAAATATATAGAAAGTTCAAAAAAACCTTTTTTACCTTTCACACCTAAAGAAGGTTTCAATGAAGTTTATACAGACTTCTTAAAAAATAAGGTTTAAAAATAATAATAAATATGAATACATTCACTAAAGCAGTTCTACTTTTATTTGCTTTTACTTTTATTTCGTGTGATAAAGATTTTAACACACTAGGGTCGGATATTGTTGGAGATGAGCATTTTAATTTTAAATTATATGACCAAGCAACTTTAAATTCTTATATTAAAAGCACTGGTCCAGTTCAGACAAATAACTTGCCAATAAATGCATTAGGAATTTATAACAATCCTGCTTTTGGCAAAACAAAAGCACATTTTGTTTCGCAAATTGAAATGGTTAATCCTGATCCTAGTATTGGCTACAATCATTACATAGATCCAGATAAAGATTCTGTTTATGTGTATATTCCATTCTATAGCAGTTTAGAAAGCACATCTACTGATGGTGAAAGAATATATAAAATTGATTCAATTTATGGTGACAATGAAGCTAAATTTAATCTTAAAGTGTATGAAAACGGTTATTATTTAAGAGATTTTGATCCTTCCACTAATAATCAATCTACACAAAAATATTATTCAGACTTTAAACCAACAATTGACACTTATAAAGGTTCTCAACTTTTAAATACTGGTGGAACAAATGAAAATACAGATTTCTTTTTTAATAAAGAAGAGATCATTATTTATAAAACTGATGGTAATGGTGAGTATTATGATAGTGATAATCTAATTACTGATGATCCAGATAAATATGTAATTAAAGAAAGAAAGACACCTGGTATTTGGCTGAATTTAAACCAAGCGGCTTTTAAAACTAGAATATTAGACGCTGTTGCTCAAGGAAAACTATACAACAACAATGTTTTTAAACAATACTTTAAAGGCTTGTATTTTGAAGTTGAAGAGAATGTGGCAAACCAAGGATCACTTGTGAAACTAGATTTTTCTAAAGCAGAAATATTAGTACAATATCATTATTTCTTTGAAGATGGCGTAACAGATGAATCATTAGCATTAAAAAGTGCGTTAAAATTTCAAATGGGTTATTCTGAAACTGGAACAAAAAAGAGTAATTCAGTTAATCTTTTAGAACTTTCTAATTTAAATGCTAATTATTCAGAAGCTTTACTAGGAAATAATACAGATGGTAAACTATATTTAAAAGGTGGAGTTAATGGATCTGTAGCTTATATAGATTTATTTGGAACAGAAGATTTGACAGGCGATGTAAATGGAGGCCCAAATGGAATACCTGATCAATTAGATGATATACGTGCTAGTAAATGGCTAATCAATGAAGCTAATTTAGTTTTTTACATTGATCAATCAGCTATGGCTAATGCAAATTATGAACCTCAGAGAGTATATTTATTTGATGCAACAAAAAACAAACCATTACTAGATTTTTATGCTGATATTTCAGTTGGTACTTCTTCAAAATATAATAAGTTTATACATGGTGGAATCATTCAAAAAGATAGTGATGGAAAAGGAACAAAGTATAAAATTAGAATTACTGATTACATCAATAATGTTTTAAATGGAACCAATCCTAATAATAATGGGAATTCAAGATTAGGTCTTGTTGTAACTGAAAATATAAATGTAGTAACAAACGCATTTTTAAAAACTCCGTATACAATTGGTTCTGATGAAATAAAATATTTACCAGTAGCATCAGTAATGCATCCATTGGGGACTATTTTATATGGAGCACAGAGTTCGGATCCTGATAAAAAGTTAAAATTAGAAATTTATTATACTGAACCTAATTAATTTAAATATATGTGTGGAATTGTAGGTTATATTGGACATAGAGATGCTTACCCAATTATTATAAAAGGACTAAAGCGATTAGAATATAGAGGTTACGATAGTGCAGGTCTAGTTCTTTATGATGGAACTGATTTAAAGATGTCTAAAACTAAAGGAAAAGTTTCTGACTTAGAATTAAAAGCAGAAAAAGAAGGAACTACCATAGGAAAAGTTGGAATGGGTCACACACGTTGGGCAACACATGGAGTTCCAAATGATATAAATTCTCATCCGCATTTTTCTAATTCAGGAAAATTAGTAATTATACATAATGGAATCATTGAAAACTATGAGCCATTAAAAATTGAGTTAATTAAAAGAGGTTATAAATTTCAATCAGACACAGATACGGAAGTATTAATAAATTTGATTGAAGAAGTTAAGAAAAACGAAAAATGTAAATTAGGAAAAGCGGTTCAAATTGCACTAAACCAAGTAATTGGAGCATATGCAATTGCAGTTATCGACGTAGATAAACCAGATGAAATAGTAGTAGCAAGATTAGGAAGCCCATTAGCATTAGGAATTGGTGAAAACGAATATTTCATTGCTTCAGACGCTTCTCCTTTTATCGAATATACTTCAAACGCTATTTACTTAGAAGATGAAGAAATGGCAATTGTACGTCTTCATAAACCTATAAAAGTTCGAAAAATAAAAGATGATTCTTTAGTTGATCCCTACATCCAAGAACTTCAAATGAATTTGGAGCAAATTGAAAAAGGAGGATATGATCATTTTATGTTGAAAGAAATTTACGAGCAACCTAGCGTAATTAAAGACACATACAGAGGAAGACTTTTGGTTAACAAAGGTATAATCCGTATGGCTGGTGTAGAAGATAATCTTGAAAGATTTACTAATGCAAAAAGAATATTAATCATTGCCTGCGGAACATCATGGCATGCAGGATTAGTTGCAGAATATATCATAGAAGAATTTACAAGAATACCAGTTGAAGTTGAATACGCATCAGAATTTAGATATAGAAATCCTATTATAAATAAAGATGATGTGGTAATTGCAATCTCTCAATCAGGAGAAACAGCAGATACTTTAGCAGCAATTAAATTAGCAAAAGAAAAAGGAGCATTTGTTTTCGGAGTTTGTAATGTTGTAGGTTCGTCAATTTCACGAGAAACTCATGCAGGAGCTTATACTCATGCTGGACCAGAAATTGGAGTTGCTTCTACAAAAGCATTTACTACTCAAATTACAGTTCTTACCATGTTGGCTTTACGTTTAGCTAAAGCTAAAGGAACAATGTCTAATTCGGATTACCAACGTTATTTGTTAGAATTAGAGTTAATTCCAGAAAAAGTAGAAGAAGCACTTGAAATAACAAATGATGCGGCAAGACAAATTGCTGAAATCTATAAGGATTCACCAAATTGTTTATATTTAGGTAGAGGTTATAACTTTCCAGTTGCATTAGAAGGAGCTTTAAAATTAAAAGAAATATCATATATTCACGCAGAGGGTTATCCGGCAGCAGAAATGAAGCACGGACCAATTGCCTTAATTGACGAATCAATGCCAGTTATTGTAATTGCACCTAATAAAGGGCATTATGACAAAGTAGTTAGTAATATTCAAGAAATTAAATCACGTAGTGGTAAAATTATTGCAATTGTAACTAAAGGAGATACACAAGTAAAAGCGTTAGCTGATCACGTGATTGAAATTCCAGAAACTACAGAAGCTTTAACGCCACTATTAACAACTATTCCTTTGCAATTATTATCTTATCATATAGCAGTTATGAGGGGATGTAATGTTGATCAACCTAGGAATTTAGCAAAATCAGTGACTGTAGAATAACATATTTAAAGCGAAATTGAAAGATTTCGCTTTTTTATTGTAAAAAATTCAAAAAATAAATTGCAAAATTGTTTTGAAAAAAACTATCTTTGCAAACGGAAAAAAGCTTCTTTTTTTCAACAGTAAATAGCTATTAAATAAATACATAAGTAATGTCTAAAGTTACAGGAAAAGTTTCAAAAATCATCGGGCCAGTTGTTGACGTAGTTTTCAACCAAGAAGGAGCCGAACTTCCAAAAATTTATGATTCATTAGAAATCACTAAAAAAGATGGTACCTTATTAGTACTTGAAGTACAATCTCACATTGGAGAAAATACAGTTCGTACAATTTCTATGGACTCAACAGATGGTTTAGCAAGAGGAGTAGATGTAGTTGCTACAGGTGCTCCAATTCAAATGCCAATTGGTGAAGAAGTTTTTGGACGTTTATTTAACGTAATTGGTGATGCAATTGACGGATTAGGAGATTTACCAAAAGCAGGAGCTCATGGTTTATCAATTCACAGAAGTGCACCTAAATTCGAAGATTTATCTACAGCTACTGAAGTTTTATTTACGGGTATTAAAGTAATCGACCTTATTGAGCCATACGCAAAAGGAGGAAAAATTGGATTATTTGGTGGAGCAGGTGTTGGTAAAACAGTACTTATTCAAGAATTAATTAACAATATAGCAAAAGGTCACGGTGGACTTTCAGTATTCGCAGGAGTAGGGGAAAGAACTCGTGAAGGAAATGACCTTTTACGTGAGATGTTAGAATCAGGAATTATCAAATACGGTGACGATTTCATGCACTCTATGGAAGAAGGTGGATGGGATTTGTCTAAAGTAGACAAAAATATAATGAAAGAATCGAAAGCTACTTTCGTATTCGGACAAATGAATGAACCACCTGGAGCTCGTGCTCGTGTGGCGCTATCAGGATTAACAATTGCAGAATATTTCCGTGATGGAGCTGGAGACGGACAAGGAAAAGATGTACTTTTCTTCGTTGATAACATCTTCCGTTTTACACAAGCAGGTTCTGAGGTTTCGGCTCTTTTAGGTCGTATGCCATCTGCGGTAGGTTACCAACCAACATTAGCAACAGAAATGGGTGTGATGCAAGAGCGTATTACATCAACTAAAACGGGATCTATTACATCTGTACAAGCGGTTTACGTACCTGCGGATGATTTAACGGATCCTGCACCAGCAACAACGTTTGCTCACTTAGATGCTACAACTGTATTGTCTCGTAAAATTGCTGAGTTAGGAATTTATCCAGCGGTTGACCCGTTAGATTCTACATCAAGAATTTTAACAGCAGACATCTTAGGAAAAGAACATTATACTTGTGCTCAAAAAGTAAAAGAGATATTACAACGTTACAAAGAATTACAAGATATTATTGCAATTTTAGGTATGGAAGAATTATCTGAAGAGGATAAATTAGTTGTAGGTAGAGCTAGACGTGTACAACGTTTCTTATCTCAACCATTCCACGTAGCTGAACAATTTACAGGTTTAAAAGGTGTTTTAGTAGATATTAAAGAAACTATCAAAGGGTTTAATATGATTATGGATGGTGAATTAGATTACATACCAGAATCGGCTTTCAACCTTAAAGGGACTATCGAAGAAGCTATCGAAGCTGGAGAAAAAATGTTAGCAGATGCATAAATCAAGCGAAGCTTGATAAACTTTAAAAAAGAAAATCACAAATCCCAATGTTGGAATTTGGAATTTTAAAATTTGGAATTTTAAATAAAAATTATGATTTTAGAAATAGTATCACCAGAGGCTACATTATTTAAAGGAGAAGTTACTATGGTTTCTTTACCTGGAGTAAACGGTGAGTTTCAAATGTTGAATAATCACGCACCAATTGTTTCTTTATTGACAAAAGGTAATATTAAAATAAATGCACCAAAGATTTCTATTGAAAGCGAATTCGTTTCTCAATTTAAGAAAGTAAATGAGCAAACATTTTGGTTACCAATCAACTCAGGAACAATCGAAATGAATGAAAATAAAGTTATTGTTTTAGCTGACTAAGACAATTTCGATTTTATAAATAAAAAACCTAACATTAATTTGTTAGGTTTTTTTGTTTTGAAGCTATTTCCAGCTATACACTCTATCTTTTTGTTTTTAAAGAAAAAACAAAAAGGATGCCGTTACAAACACGAAGTGTTCATCGAATACCTATAAAAAATAAATTTTTATGAGATAATCTGGGCTAGGGTATTTGTTTAGCATTCATATTATTTTTTAAGTACATGTAAAAACGTCTTCGACTGGCTCAGACTGACATCTCGGATTTCGATTGGTATTAAAATTAACAATCACGAATTTTCTTAATGTTTACTTATAGTCAATTGATTATACAACTGTCACACTGAGCCTGTCGAAGTGCTTTTTACTCTTTAACATACTCCAAAATATCAGCTGGTTGACATTCCAATTCTTCACAAATAGCTTCTAAAGTAGAAAATCTTATTGCCTTTGCTTTTCCAGTTTTTAGTATTGATAAATTTGCTACAGTGATACCAACTTTTTCAGCTAATTCATTGCTTTTCATTTTGCGTTTAGCAAGCATTACATCTAAGTTTACAATTATAGGCATAGTTATATCGTTAATTCGTTTTCTTCTTTTTGTTTTTTAGCGATTGCAAAAACTTCACTTAAAACCATAAAAAATAATCCTAAGCAAAAAAGCATAACAAAAGGATTTAATCCCATTTCAAAACTAGCTTCTTTCTTTAATACTTGAATTAAAAAGGCTGGAATTCCTGAAAAAAGTGATGAAAGTAGCATTAAAATTCCAATCGTATTAAAGTTTTTTATTACTTCCAAATCAAATATTTTATTCCTTTGAAAAGATTTTAATATTTTTCTAAATAGAAATAGACTGTAAACAATAAGGAGTGCAGCAATTGTTATAAAAACCAGTAGGATCTTTGTCTGTTGGTCTACAACAGCTACTTCAACACCAATTAATCTAATAGGAATACCTAAAGGTTCATCACTACTGAAAATAATATAACCAAATGAGAAAATTAAAGCGGGGAAAGTTATAAAAGACATTATCCAAACAAAATCTACAATTGCTTTTAAAAAATTTAGTTTTCTCATTTATATTTATTTAAATATTTTTTCACAAATGTATAAAAATTATCGAATAACAATAAAAAATTATCAAAAAAGAATAAAAAAAATTATTTATCATTTATAACATCATAAGCTGATTTTAGTTTTTTAACTACAACTTCAAGCTCTTCTTCATCTAAATGACCAAAGCCAAAACGAACGGCACAAGTATTTTTATTCTGATATAAAATGGTTTTAGGAAGGGATAAATCATTTTTTTGAGCTTCTTCAGCTAACTGAACTAATGATATTTTAGGTTCAAATTGCAACCAAATTGCTAATCCACCAGAAGGTTTTTTCCATTGAATATTTCCTTTAAAGTTTTGTGTTAACAATTGACATAGACAATCGCGTCTGTGCTTATAATTTATAATGTTTTTCTTTATTAACCGATGAATTTCTCCTTCATAAATCAATTCAGATAACATTTGTTCCTGTATAATATCTCCTTGCTTATCCAACATTTGTAAATAGTTTTTGGCTTCAACAATTAAATTAGTTGGGGCAACTACAAATCCTGTCTGAAAACTTGGAAACAAAGACTGCCCCAATTTTCCCAGATAAATTACATTTCCATCAGCATCAGAACTCGCCATGGGTAACATAGCCGAACCTTCAAATTGAAAATCGTAATCAAAATCGTCTTCAATTATAGCAAATTCATATTCTTTGGCTAATTCTAATAATTCCAATCTTCGTTCTGCACTAAGTGTATTTGTTGTTGGATAATGTCGATGGGCACAAACATATACACAACGAATCGATTTTTTTATGTAATGTTTTCTAATGTAATCTATGTCTAAACCGTTTTCATCAATTGGAATAGTGTGAATTGTAGCACCAACTTGTTGAAAAATCATATTAGCTGCATAATTACTAAGATCACCAACCAAAACCACATCGTTTGGCTGCAGTAAAAGCTGCGATACGATGTACAAACTCATTTCTGTACTTCTTGTGCTTATTAAGTTTTTAGGTTTAATGTGAAAGCCACGAGTAGCATTTAAATAATTACACAATTGATTTTTATAAACCGAATGAGTTGTATTTGATGTCTGATTCCATTTAGAAAGCACGGTTTTTCGTTTCATCGATGCACTATACCATTTTGAAAACTGATGCGTTGGATGCAATCGCAAATCAGGTTGCCCATCATTTATGGTGTATTTTGTTTCTTTAGTTTCAGAAGTTGAAGCTAAGTGAAAAGAAGGTTTAAAATCAAATCCTGTTCTTTCCGTATTTTCGTTGTCCTGATTTGGTGGATAAGAAATTGCTTTGATCGAAACCGTTTTTTGCTCAGGTAAAATTACAAAAGTTCCTTTGTTGGGAATGATTTCAACCCAACCTTGCGAGGCTAATTCGTCATAAACAGCCACAACAGTATTTCTGTGAATATTTAATAATTGGCTCAAGGTTCGACTTCCTGGTAAAGCAGTTCCCTTTGTTAAATAACCACGCTGAATTGCATCAATAATTTGATGGGAAATTTGAATAAATACGGCTGTTGAAGTATTTTTTTCAAACTGAATGAATTGTTTTAAAAGTATTTCAACCGGACTATTCATGATTTAAAAACTGGACTACATTACTCGTCCGGAAAGTTACGAATTTTGCATCGTTTTAAAATAAACAATATTCAGTATTATGAAAAAGATATTTTTAGCAGCTTCTTTAGTGTTATTTTCTTTAGCAGGAAAAGCTCAAGTTACAGAACAAAAAACAGATTCATTAAGAGAAGTTGTTGTAACTTCTACTAGAATCGATTTGCCTTTTGACGAAAACTCTAGAACTATTCAAATTGTTACAGCTTCTGATATTCAGAAATTAGGCGTTACAAATGTGGCTGATGCTTTACAACAAGTAGCAGGAATTGATGTAAGAAGACAAGGTGTAAACGGAATGCAAGCCGATTTATACATAAGAGGTGGAAGTTTTGATCAAACTTTATTATTAATTGATGGTATAAAAGTAGATGATCCACAAACGGGACATCATACTTTAAATTTAGCTTTACCAATCGAAGTTATCGAAAGAATCGAAATTATAAAAGGTCCAGCTGCTCGTATTTTTGGACAAAATGCTTTTTCTGGAGCTGTAAATATTGTTACCAAAAACGCTCCTAGTACTGCTTTAGTAACAAAATTTCAAGCAGGTTCTTATGATCAGGTTTTGGCTGAAGCTACTGGTTCAATTAATTTAGATAATAGCAGTCACATTGTTCATTTTAGCAAGAATTTTTCAAACGGTTATAGAGAAAATACTGATTTTGACAACCAAAATTTATTTGTAAAAAGTCAGTTCAATAAAAATAAACTTCCTATTAATTTGATTGCAAGTCATTCAGAACGAAAATTTGGAGCTAATGGTTTTTATGGAATTCCAACAGCAAATGAACAATATGAAGAAACGCAAGCTAGTTTAGTTGGGTTTTCAACGGTTATTAAAAAAGGAAATTTTACTTGGAAACCGAGAGTTTACTGGAGAAGAAATGAAGATTTATATTTATATAAAAGAAAAAATCCATCAGCTTATAGAAATTTGCACATCACCAATAAAATGGCAGCTGAGTTAAATGGTTCATATTCATCAAGTATTGGAATTACTGGTTTTGGTGTCGAATTTTCAAAATACTATATAGGAAGTAATCGTTTAGGAGACAATCAAAGAGAAATTGCAACTTTGTTTTTAGAGCATCGTTTTCAGTTTTTGAATGGCAAATTTGATGTTACTCCAGGAATTGCAGCTTCGTATTTTTCTGATTTCGACAATAAATTATTTCCTGGTGTTGACTTAGGATATAAAATAAATGACGATTTAAGAGTATATGGAAACATTGGATACACCTATCGTGTACCAACTTACACCGATTTATACTACATTGGCCCACAAGCAACAGGAAATGCAAATTTACAACCAGAAGATGCTTTAGCGCAAGAGTTAGGAATTAGATATAACACCAATCGAATAGGTTTATCGTTAGTTGGTTTTAATAGAGATTCTAATGATTTGATTGATTACGTAAGAATTAATCCTACGGATGTTGCTTTTACACCACAAAATATTCAAGATGTAAATACAAAAGGGTTTGAAACACAATTTGATTACAAGTTTAAGGTCAATAATTTGAATCAAAAAATCAATTTAGGGTATACTTTTATTGAAGACGAAATTAAAAAAACGGTAGCCGTTGAATCAAGATATTCTATAAATTCTTTAAAACATCAAATGGTTGCATCTTATCAAATGCATTGGTTTAAAAATTTCACAAATTCAATAGCTTATCGTTATTTGGAAAGAACTTCAGGAGTAAGTTATAACCTTGTAGATGTAAGTGCAGCTTATAAATTAAATGATTTAGAACTTTCAATTTATGCTAATAACATTTTCAATACAGAATATTCTGAAACCAGTTCTATTCCAATGCCAAAAGGAAATATGATGTTTGGCTTAAAATATACTTTTAGATAAAACCAAGAAGGTAAAATCAAAAATCCGTTCTAACCGATAAGTTGTAACGGATTTTTTATTTTCTCACAACTCACAACTCACAACTTTTCAAGTTCCTTCATTTTTTCATAAATCAATTCATTTTCCCAACCTTTTCGTATAAAATAATCGCAGAATTTTTTTCGTTTTTTCATAAAATTTGATTCAGAA
>JBLHNH010000054.1:0-16614 GCA_047622645.1 Flavobacterium sp. | reverse complement strand
TTTCCATTGTGTTTGTTTGTAATATCACGCAAAGCACGAGACGAACTCATGTTAGAAACGGTATTTCCTGGAGTTTTGCTCAATACGTAATCAGCACAAGCTACTAAAGTATATTCTTCTCCAAACATTTCACCATCGTTAGAAATAAAAGCTAAACGATCAACATCTGGGTCAACTACAATTCCGAAATCAGCTTTTTCATCTAAAACCAATTTACAAATATCTCCTAAATGTTCTTTTAACGGTTCTGGATTATGAGGAAATTGTCCGTTTGGTTCGCAATATAGTTTCACGACTTCAACGCCCATTTGTTCTAATAAATTTGGAATTATAATTCCACCAGATGAATTTACACCATCAACGACCACTTTAAATTTACGTTTTTTGACAGCTTCAGCATCAACCAAGGGCAAATTTAAAACTTCATCTATATGAATATCCATATAAGAATCATTCACGGTAACTTCTCCAAGTGAATCTACATCAACAAAATCAAAAGCTTCACTTTCAGCTATTTCAAGAATTTTTTCACCTTCTGCACCACTTAAAAACTCACCTTTAGCATTCAATAACTTCAAGGCATTCCATTGTTTTGGATTGTGTGAAGCGGTTAGAATAATTCCACCATCAGCTTTTTCCATTGGAACTGCAATTTCAACTGTTGGGGTTGTTGATAAACCTAAATCAATTACATTAATTCCTAAACCCAATAAAGTATTTTGTACTAAATTATGAATCATTGGGCCAGATATTCTAGCATCTCTACCAATTACAACTGTTAATTTGTCTTTTGGTGTGTTTTGTTTCAGAAAAGTTCCATAAGCCGCTGCAAATTTTACAGCATCAACTGGTGTAAGGTTCTCCCCTACTTTACCTCCAATTGTTCCACGAATTCCTGATATTGATTTTATTAAAGTCATTTTATTAAGTTTAAAAGGTTAATATTTTAAAAGGTCTTGAGCTGACTCAACTTCTAAATAATGACAAATATAAGTAAAGTAATACGTAAGAAATAATGCTGTTTTAAAAAATTGTATATTTACATTTGAAAATTTTTTACAAAAGTCTTCTAAAATATTAACCTTTTAAACAAATTAATGAACTTTCTAGCCCATATCTATCTTTCTAACGACAATGATTTTATAAAAATCGGTAATTTTATGGCAGATGGAATACGTGGGCGCAATTATTTGGATTATCCTGAACAAATCAAGAAAGGCATTATTTTACATAGAGCTATTGATACTTATACAGATGCCAATAAAACTTTTAGAATAAGTAAACATAGGCTACATAAGCGTTACGGGCATTATTCTGGTGTGATTGTAGATATTTTGTATGATCATTTTTTAGCTAAAAATTGGGCAAAATATTCAGATGAATCTTTACATAGTTTTGTTTCTCGTTTTTATCAATCGCTTGAGGATAATTTTGAAGTTTTAACTCCAAAAACAAAACGTATACTTCCTATAATGATTCAAGAAAATTGGTTAGAAAGTTATGCTACTATTGAAGGTATTTCGAAGATTTTGTTTCAAATGGATTATCGCACTAAATTTAAATCTAAGATGCAGTTTTCTGTGGACGAGTTAAAGGAATTCTATGATGATTTTGAAAATGAATTCACTTTGTTTTTTGAAGAATTAAGAAATCATGTTGATGAAAAACTAGTAGAATTAAATATCGGTTAAAAAAGAGTTAATTCGAAAATTATCTAAAAAAAAAAGCCTTTTTAGAAATAAAAGCAATTGGTTGGGCTTTTCATAATTATAGTCGTTTCAATACAAATGGTATCAAAGAATATGTTGAATCAACTAACATAAAACCTTTAAGTCAAAAAGAAGCGATACGTTTACTATAAAAATCTTTCACATTCCATTCAAAAATGGTAATTTTGTAATTAATAAAAAAATAACAGAATGTCCACGAAAAAAGTAAATCCTTTTTTTCGATTTATAAGTAAAAACTTTAAGCGATTAGAGCGATTTATTTTCCTTTTAAAAACATTTTTAACACCAAGGCAATTTATTTATTTTTCTTGTGTCTTAGTTGGAATTTCTTCTGCTTTAGCTGTAATTATTCTTAAGGCATTTGCGCATAAAGTTTATCAATTTTCTCAATACTTGGATGGTTACCTCCATTTACCTTATAGTAATAGTGTTTTACCCATAATTGGAATTGTATTAACTGTTTTTGTAGTCCATAAATTTTTAGGTGGTTCTATTCAAAAAGGAACATCACACATTATGTATGCGGTTGCTAAAAATGGTGGAATTCTTCCTAAAAAACAATTGTATTCACAAATAATAACAAGTTCATTAACCGTTGGTTTAGGTGGAAGTGCTGGATTAGAATCACCTATTACTGTCACTGGTGCAGCTTTTGGTAGTAATTATGCTCAAAATTACAGATTAAGTTATAAAGATAGAACTTTATTGTTAGCTTGTGGAGTTGCAGCCGGAATAGCAGCCGCATTTAATGCTCCAATTGCTGGTGTTTTATTTGCTATCGAAGTGGTTTTGGCAGAAATAAGTATCACAGCATTTATTCCTATTATGATTAGTGCTGCAACTGGAGCATTAATTTCTACAATTGTACTTGATGAAGATATTTTAATTTCCTTCAAAAGTGTACAAGGTTTTGATTATCATAACATTCATTTTTATGTTTTATTGGGTTTATTATCGGGATTACTTTCAATTTATTATGCACGCTATTTTAGAAAAATTGAACATTATTTTATTAAAAGCAAATTTGGAATTTACCATAAAGCCTTATTTGGTGCCGGATTATTAGCTGTTTTGATTTTCTTATTTCCAACCCTTTTCGGTGAAGGATATGCAAGCATAAAAACAATTGCCGATAATCATCCTGAAAAAATTTTAGACAACACCTTACTAACTGGATTTAAAGACAATAAATGGATTTTATTAGTTTTTGTAGGAGCTACAATGATGGTAAAAGTCTTTGCAACTGGACTAACATTAGGATCTGGAGGAAATGGTGGAAACTTTGCTCCTTCTCTATTTGTAGGTTCTTATTTAGGATTTGTATTAGCCTATTTTGTAAATTTAACTGGATTAGCAAAATTACCAGTAACTAACTTCACTTTAGTTGGAATGGCTGGTGTTTTGAGTGGGTTATTTCACGCACCATTGACTGCTATTTTTTTGATAGCTGAAATAACAAGTGGTTATGAATTAATGGTTCCTTTAATGATTGTTTCTTCCGTAAGTTATGCTATATCTAAGCGTTTTGAACCTTATTCGTTTGATATTAAACATTTGGCAGATAAAGGAGAAGTTTTTACAGATAATAAAGACAAAAACATTTTAACTTCGTTAGAATTGTCAACACTATTGCAAACGGATTATAAAGCTGTTTCTGTTGCCACTAATTTACATGAATTGATTGATAAAATACAGGTTTCAGATGAAATTATTTTTCCAATTCTAAACGAAAAAAATGAATTAGAAGGTTTAATTTATTTAGATGATTTAAGAAAATATATGTTTTCGTCCTTTAAAATAAAATTCACTTCTACCAACGAAGTTATGCAACAACCAAAGGAAATTGTTTTCTATGATGAAACCATGGAAACGATTATGGAAAAGTTCGAAAAAAGTGGCTTAAAAATTTTACCTGTCTTAAAAAACGGAAAATTCATTGGTTTTATTTCTAAACAATTTGTGTTAGTAAAATACCGTGAAAAATTAAAAGAAATGGTAATTGAATAAAAAACCTTGATAAATTAAAACTTATAAAGGCAAATTTTTATACTTTATTTTTTCTCTCACAAAAAAACCTTGGAGTTTTATACAATATATTTATTGTAGTTTAACTTTCATAACACCTTGTGATATATTTTTTAAATTCAATTTTTTCACAAGATTCTAATTTATTTTTAAATCCATTACTCTTAATCGATCACTAACCATAATAGTTTAGGTAAAGAAACATCAATTGTAATTTCTTTGTTCTGAGTTTGTGTTCAAGGTATTAATAGATTTTTTTCTACCTTTACACTTAACCACCAAACTAATTTTTTGGTTCAATGGTGTAATTTTTTTCTAATAAGTTTTTCAACATTTATTCGACTTTATCTTCTAAAGTTTTAATAACATCAAATTTACAATCTATTTCAATGGTTTCTTATCCGTTTTCAATAAAAGTTACTCACTAATGATTAGGAGTTACTTTTGCTACAACTCCAAAATCATGCTGCTTTATTCTTGAGCCTATACCTAGTAATTTTATTTATTATGTTTTTTATCTATGAAGGATATAAAAACTTTTCTTAAAACAATAAAAGGCATTCTTAAATTCTCTATAAAAATAGTATCTTTGCTTTTTGCCAAAAAATTATGCTAAAAACAGAAGAAACTATCGAAATTATTGGAGCTCGTGTCCATAATTTAAAAAATATAGATGTAATAATTCCAAGAGAAAAACTGGTGGTTATCACAGGTGTTTCGGGTTCAGGAAAATCATCGTTAGCCTTTGATACTATTTATGCTGAAGGACAAAGAAGGTACATTGAAACCTTTTCTGCTTATGCTCGTCAGTTTTTAGGTGGATTAGAAAGGCCTGATGTTGATAAAATTGACGGACTTTCACCAGTTATAGCAATCGAACAAAAAACTACCAGTAAAAGTCCACGTTCTACTGTTGGAACAATTACTGAAATATATGATTTTCTACGTCTATTGTATGCTAGAGCTGGTGATGCTTATAGTTATAACACAGGAGAAAAAATGGTTTCCTATTCTGACGAACAAATAAAGAAATTGATTCTTGCAACTTTTAACGGTAAAAGAATCAATATTTTAGCCCCTGTTGTACGGTCTCGTAAAGGTCATTATCGCGAACTTTTTGAACAAATTGCCAAACAAGGTTTCCTAAAAGTTAGAGTTGACGGAACGATTCGTGATTTAGATGTTGGAATGAAAGTCGATAGGTATAAAATACATGATATAGAAATTGTTATCGATAGAATGGCAATTGACGAAGCCGAAGACACTGATAAAAGATTAACAGAAAGTATAAAAACAGCCATGTATCACGGTGATGATATTTTGATGGTTATTGAACAAGATAGTCAAGAATTACGCTACTTTAGCCGTAACTTAATGTGTCCAACTTCTGGAATTTCTTATCCAAATCCTGAACCAAATAATTTTTCTTTTAATTCGCCAAAAGGAGCTTGTGAAAATTGTAATGGTTTAGGTGTTGTGAATGAAATTAATTTGAAAAAAATTGTTCCAAATCCAAAATTATCTATAAAAGCCGGTGGGTTTGCTCCATTAGGTGAAATGAAATCATCTTGGATTTTCAAACAACTGGAAATTATTGCTCAAAAATATGAGTTTAAACTTTCTGATGCTATTGAAACAATTCCACAAGAAGCCATGAACATTATTTTACATGGTGGAAATGAAAAATTTGAAGTTGTATCAAAAGTAATGGGAATTACTAAAGACTATAAGATTGATTTTGAAGGAATTTCAAACTTTATCAAAAATCAATACGAAGAAAGTAACACAGCTTCTTTAAAACGTTGGGCAAAAGAATTTATGGACGAAAATGATTGTCCAGTTTGTGAAGGAAGTCGTTTAAGAAAAGAATCGCTTTACTTTAAAATTAATGATAAAAACATAGGTGAATTAGTTCACATGGATATCAATGAATTATTTGAATGGTTCAAAAATTTACCTGAAGAATTATCCGAAAAACAAAAAGCAATTGCTACTGATGTAATTAAAGAAATTGAATCTCGTTTACAGTTTTTGTTAGATGTTGGATTAAATTATCTAACTATAAATAGAAGTTCTAAATCACTTTCTGGTGGTGAAGCGCAACGTATTCGATTAGCAACACAAATTGGTTCACAATTGGTTGGCGTTTTATATATTTTGGATGAACCTAGTATTGGACTTCATCAACGTGATAATGAAAGATTAATAAAGTCACTAGAAAACTTACGTGATATTGGAAATTCTGTAATAGTTGTAGAACATGACAAAGACATGATTCAACGTGCTGATTACGTAATTGATATTGGTCCTAAAGCAGGAAGATTCGGTGGAAAAATAATTAGTGAAGGAACTCCAAAAGAATTATTAAAAGAAAATACAATTACGGCTCAATACATGAGTGGCAAAATGAAAATTGAAGTTCCAACAGAGAGAAGAAAAGGAAACGGAAAAACCTTAAAACTTTCTGGGGCAACAGGAAATAATTTAAAAAATGTTTCCGTTGAGTTTCCTTTAGGACAAATGATTTGTGTTACTGGAGTTTCTGGTTCTGGAAAATCTACTTTGATTAATGGAACACTTTATCCTATTTTAAATGCTCACTTTTTTAATGGCGTAAAAAAACCACAACCGTACAAAAAAATTGAAGGACTTCAACACATTGATAAGGTAATTGAGATTGACCAAAGTCCAATTGGTAGAACTCCAAGAAGTAATCCTGCTACTTATACGGATGTGTTTTCAGAAATTAGAAAATTATATACCATGACACCAGAAGCCATGATCCGTGGTTATAAAGCTGGACGTTTTAGTTTTAATGTAAAAGGTGGTAGATGTGATACTTGTGAAGGCTCTGGAGTTAGAACTATAGAAATGAGTTTCTTGCCTGATGTTTATGTACAATGTGAAACTTGTCAAGGAAAGCGTTTTAATAGGGAAACATTAGAAATTCGTTATAAAGGAAAATCAATTTCAGATGTATTAAATATGACAGTAGATGAAGCTGTTAATTTCTTTGATATGATTCCTAAAATATACAGAAAAGTAAAAACAATTCAAGATGTTGGTTTAGGTTATATTACTCTTGGTCAGCAAAGCACAACCCTTTCTGGTGGTGAAGCACAACGTATTAAATTAGCAACTGAATTGTCTAAAAAAGATACTGGAAATACTTTTTATATTTTAGATGAGCCTACAACTGGTTTACATTTTGAAGATATTAGAGTATTAATGGGTGTTTTAAATGAATTAGTTGATAGAGGAAACACTGTTGTAATTATCGAACATAATTTAGATGTCGTTAAACTTGCCGATTATATTATTGACATTGGTTATGAAGGTGGAAAAGGTGGTGGACAACTTGTAGCTAAAGGTACACCAGAAGAAATTGTTAAAAACAAAAAAAGTTACACCGCTCAATTCTTGAAAAAAGAATTAATTTAGCCTGTTTGTTTAATTATAAAAGAAAAGAAATGGCAGTAGATCAATTTGAAAATGACGATCAAAGAATACAAGATAAATTAAAGCAAAAAAACTGGAACGAAATAAGAACTAATGATTCATGGGCGATTTTTAAAATTATGTCCGAATTTGTTAATGGATACGAATCAATGGGACGAATTGGTCCTTGTGTATCTATTTTTGGTTCTGCAAGAACAAAACCAGATGATCAGTATTATTTATTAGCTGAAAAAATTGCTTATAAAATTAGTAAAGGTGGTTACGGAGTTATTACAGGTGGTGGACCCGGAATTATGGAAGCTGGTAATAAAGGAGCACATTTTGGTGGTGGAACTTCTGTGGGTTTAAATATTGAGTTACCCTTCGAACAACATTTTAACCCTTATATAGATAGAGATAAAAACTTAAACTTTGATTACTTCTTCGTAAGAAAAGTAATGTTTGTAAAATACTCACAAGGGTTTGTTGTTATGCCCGGTGGATTTGGAACTTTAGACGAATTATTTGAAGCAATCACATTAATTCAAACTAAAAAGATTGCAAAATTCCCAATTATATTAGTTGGAACTGAGTTTTGGTCTGGTTTAATTGATTGGATAAAGACTACCTTAATTGACAAATACAAAACAGTTGGTCCTGATGATTTAGATTTAATTCAGATTGTAGATAATGAAGATCAGGTGTTAGAAGCTTTAGATAGTTTCTATAAGAAATATAACTTAGCTCCTAACTTTTAATAAACAAAAAAGTCCTTCGATACGAAGGACTTTTTTGTTTTATTTTTGTTACTAAACTACCTAACAATTATCTTTTTAGTAATACTTGAAATTTTATTTGAAATTTTTACCAAATAAACGCCAGCAGTTACATCACTTAATGAAAGTGTAATTTCATTTGTAAACTTAGCTTCTTTAATTTTTTGTCCTGTAATTGAAAAAACTTCCGCTTTAGCTTCAGAATCTATTCCAGAAATCATGATATAATCTGTTGTTGGATTTGGATAAACCACAACTTTTGAAGCTACAAAACTCTCGTTTCCTAAGGTGTAAGATTGGCCAATGTTACTTCCAAAAATATAACTAGCTAAATCTGGGTTGTCAATAAATGGATTTCTATTAATTTGCCAAGTATAGATATAATTATTTCTATTCATTTCAAAATCATCTGGTGGATCTTGTTGGTGCCATAATAATAAAGTGGCTAAATCTCCAATGTTTCCACTAGGTGTGTCCGACGGATTTCCATTTATAATATTTAAACCATTATAACGAACTGCCATATAAAATAAAGCTCTAGCTACATCACCATGCCAACTTCCTTGACTTCCTGTTGGACCATTATACTCTGTTCCGTAATTTTTATTACTACGAAAACTATTTTCTGAACCGTCTTCTGCTCTAATATGATGAGCATCACCATGACCCGCTAATAAATCATTTGCACTTGTTGGTAGCCAAAAATTTATTCCGTCTGCCGTTGAAAAAGTACCATCTTGAAAACCTCCTCTTGATTGAGGGTAAATATGTTCTCTGTTCCAAACACCAATATTATAGTTACTTGTTTGATAATCTAATTTTGAACGTGGTTGTTCCACGTACATTAACCATACTTGACTGCTATTTAGAGGATTAACATCGCAGACCTTTAATATGGTTTCTACATCACCATAATTATGAGCATGAACAACATTTGGATTAGCTATAATATCTTGCAAAGCTTGTTTTAAAGTTGATCCAGATAGACTATTAATCGTACTATAATATCCTGCTGGTGCAGTGCTTGAAACAATTCCAAAAGTAGGGCTTAAAGGTGTTCCCCAAGGTTGTACAATAAAATTAGCGTCATGAACTCTAACTTTAACGTTATTGCGGTTCATCATATAGCCATTTGGTACACTAGCAACATATATGTTTAATACTTCGTCGTCTTCATTAATTCCATCATTTAACAATTGAATTGTTTTTACAACAGTTGTTTGTCCGACAGGAATATTAATATTTAAATCACCCGTAAAATCACTTGAATTAAAATTTCCATAATCTAATACATAAGAAATATTTAAATCTGCACCAGAGATTGGCATATTTGCAGTAAAAGTAATTGTTAAACTATTCGCTTCGTTGACCTCTGTTAAAGAAGTGGTTATATTTATCCTTGTTATAGGAATACCAGAACCATCATTATTTGCACCTGGAGTTGGAATTTTTACTTCATATGTTCCATCATTTTTTCTTTGAACAGACTTTGAAGTAGAAGTTGAGTTTTCAATATCAGCAGAACAAATAGTAATTCCTAAAATTGTCATTAAATTTGTAGGATAATTTGAAGCATTATTGGTGTAAGCCACTGCATCAATTAAATTAACATTAGTAGCTGATGTAAAAAGGGGAAAATCAGTATCATTACCTAAATATAATGCCACTACATCAGGACCATTTTGAATGGTATTATTTGGAATATTTCCTGCAGGTGCTGGAGATACTTGAGTATTTCCTATATGAATAATTCCATTTATATCAGTTACATAGCCATCTAAATCTACAGTGTAATAACTTGAAATTCCTGAATAAGGTGCAGAACTTCCTGCATTAAAAAAAACCAAAACATATCCGTCAAGGGATAAGTTGGGTGTACTTGATTTCAACTCTACAAATTCGTAAAAATCAGTACTTGGATTATCACCATCTACTTCATTTATAACTATTTGTGAAAAAATAAAATTCGAAACGAAAAGCGAAAAAATTAAGAGGATATTTTTTAACATAATATTTTTTTTCAAAGATAATCTATTAATTATGAATGAAAAAAATATTGCTAATATTGCGTTTGTTAAGTGTCGATTTTGCTATATTTACACTCAAAAAATTGCTGAAAATTTGAAAACATTTCGTTTCATACTAATCTTCCTATTTCTTCAAACTAATGTTTGGGCTCAACATAGAATAAATATAAAGGTTAAAGTTGATACTAACAAACACCTTTTATACATTCAACAAGAAATTTTATATGCTAATAACACTAGTGATACTTTAAATTCAATTTTGTTAAATGACTGGAATAATGCATTTTCTTCAAAAAGTTCAGCATTAGCAAAACGATTTTCTGATGAGTTTTCAAGAATTTTTCACTTAGCTAAAGAAGAAGACAGAGGGTTTACAAAAATTAATTCTGTAGTAGACGAGAAATTTAATCAAGTTATATGGGAATATTTTGAAGAAAGAGTTGATCTTGTAAATCTTTGTTTAAACAATCCTATATTACCTAATTCTCAACAGAAAATTCTTCTTAATTATATCGTGAAAATTCCAAATGAAAAATTTACAAAATATGGTTTTGATAATAATGGCAAAATATATCTAAAAGATTGGTTCCTTTCAATTCCAAGATATGAAAACAAACAATTTATTTCGCAAAGTAATGAAAATTTAGATGACATTTCAAATGTAGTAAGTGATTATACAATTGATATTGAATTTCCCAAAAACTATCAGGTTTTTAGTGATTTTAATCAAAAAGAAAAATTTGAAGATTTAACTAGTAAAAAAAATACTTTAACAGCAAAAAGTAGGCAAACAGTTTCTTTAGTTTTAGAACCAATTGATGCAATTTCATTCAAAAGCTATAAAAATGAAAATGTAGAAGTAATTTCGAATTTTGAAGACAAACGTTTATCTGAAATTGAAGTAGCTTTAGTTATTGATAAAGTTACTAAATACGTTTCTACCCAAATTGGAAATCCAAAAGAAAATAAAATCATTGTTTCTAACGATGATTATAACAAAAATCCTTTTTATGGTGTAAATCAATTACCTTCTTTCATAAATCCTTTTCCAGATGAATTTATATTTGAAGTTCGATTTTTAAAGACTTATTTGAATAATTTATTAAAAGAAAAAATTCTAATAAACCATAGAAAAGACCATTGGATTGAAGAAGGAATTCAACAATATATACTAATGAATTATATTGATTATTATTATCCAAAATTCAAAATGATGGGTAGTTTATCTAAAATTAAATTATTAAAAGGCTATAATATTATAACTACAGATTTTAATGATCAATTTTATTATGTATATCTGTTAATGGTTAGAAAAAATCTAGACCAACCTGTAGGAAGTGATAAAAACACATTAATCAAATTTAATGAACAAATAGCCGGAAAATATAGAGCTGGATTAAGTTTGCGTTATTTAGATTCTTATTTAGAGAATAATATAGTGCAAAAAAGTATTGTTGAGTTTTTAAGTATGAATAAAAGCATACAAACATCAAGATATGACTTTGAATATATTTTAAATAAAAACACAAAAAAAGACATTGATTGGTTTTTTGATACAGTAATTAATAAAAGAGATTTGATTGATTATAAATTTGGAATCATTAAAAAACAAAAAGATTCGATAAGCGTTTCAATTAAAAATAAAACTTTAACGAATGTTCCAATTCCATTGTATGGATTGAGTAATGACACTATTGTATATAAAAAATGGCTTACCAATATAAAAACGGATACAACTTTTGTTATACCAAGAAATAATATTGATAAATTAGTTTTAAACTACAAAACCGAAGTACCCGAAAATAACTTAAGAAACAATTGGTATTCATTAAAAGGCATAATTTTTAACCATAGACCTTTAAAATTTAATTTCTTTAAAGATTTAGAAAACCCTTATTACAATCAAGTGTTTTATGTTCCAACGGCAGAATATAATTTATATGATGGAATAAAAATTGGAATGAAAATAAACAATCGTTCTCTCTTAAATAAACCTTTTTCTTTTGATATTTCTCCGGAATATTCTTCAAATACACAAAAAATTGTTGGAGGTATTTCAGGAATGGTCAATCAAAATGTTCGGGAAGGTCGTTTATATAATATTAGATATTCAATGTCTGCTTCAATGTCACATTATGCTCCTGAGGCTATGTATACTAGAGTTATTCCAAGTATTCAATTTAGGTTTAGAGATAATAATTTTAGATATAATAAAAATGAATACATTCAATTAACACAATATTATGTTGATCGAGAAAAATCAAATTTCACTACTGATGTTAACACAGAAAATTATTCTGTTTTTAATGCACGGTATTACAATATTCAGTCAGAAATAACTAAATTTTACTCATTTCACACCGATTTACAAATTTCAAGTTCTTTTGGAAAAATAGCTGCAGAAATTGAATATAGAAAACTCTTTGAAGATAATCGAAGAATAAATCTACGTTTTTATATAGGTACATTTATGTACAAAAGTACCAATTCAGATTTCTTTAGCTTTGGCTTAGACAGACCAACCGATTATTTGTTCAATTATAATTTATTGGGTCGTTCAGAATCAACTGGTTTATTCAGTCAACAATATGTAATGGCCGAAGGAGGTTTTAAATCTAAATTTGATACAAGATATGCAAATCAATGGATTTCAACAATAAACGGAAGTTTTAACATTTGGAATTGGATTGAAGTTTATAGTGATGTGGGCTTAATCAAAAATAAGTCTATTAAAACTAAATTTATTTATGATAGTGGAATTCGTTTAAACCTTGTACCTGATTATTTTGAATTATATTTTCCAGTACAATCATCGAATGGTTTTGAATTAAAACAAGATAATTATGGTCAAAAAATAAGATTTGTGGTTACTTTAAATCCTAAAACTCTAATTTCTCTATTTACTCGTAAATGGTTTTAGTAGAAAATGTTGAAATATAATCACATATAATCGATATTTAGCTTTAATTTTCTAACAAAATAGCTAAATATTATGAATAATTTATTTTTAACATAAAAAACAATGGCTTTTAACATAGATAATTCATTCTATTTCTTAATTTTGTACAAAACCCAATTGTATAATTTATGGAAGCAAAAACCAAACAAAATATTTCATTTGAAGATTTTAAGCAAGAAGTTCTTTCTGATTTAAAAATTGCTATTACTAGTAGAGAATGTAGTCTTCTTGGTAGAAAAGAAGTATTAACAGGAAAAGCTAAGTTTGGTATTTTTGGAGACGGAAAAGAAGTTCCACAGTTAGCCTTAGCCAAAGCGTTTAAAAATGGTGATTTCCGTTCAGGTTATTATCGTGATCAAACCTTTATGATGGCGATTGGTGCTTTAAATATTGAACAATTTTTTGCTGGTTTATATGGTCATACTAGTTTAGATAATGAACCAATGAGTGCAGGTCGTCAAATGGGTGGCCATTTTGCTACACATAGTTTAGATGAAAACGGAAACTGGAATAACTTAACGTTACAAAAAAATTCGAGTGCAGATATCTCTCCTACTGCCGGACAAATGCCTCGTTTGTTAGGTTTAGCACAAGCTTCAAAAATATATAGAAACGTAAACGGAATAACCAATAAAACTAACTTTTCAATAAACGGAAACGAAGTGGCTTGGGGAACAATAGGTAACGCATCTACTTCTGAAGGTTTGTTTTTTGAAACTATAAATGCTGCTGGTGTTTTACAAGTACCAATGGTAATGAGTGTTTGGGATGATGAATACGGAATTTCAGTTCACGCAAGATATCAAACTACAAAAGAAAACATTTCAGAAATCTTAAAAGGATTTCAAAAAGAAGAAGATACAAACGGTTATGAAATACTAAGAGTTAAAGGTTGGGATTATCCGGCTTTAATTGAAACTTATCAAAAAGCTTCAACAATAGCTAGAGAACAACATGTTCCAGTTTTAATTCACGTTCAAGAATTAACACAACCTCAAGGACATTCAACTTCTGGAAGTCACGAAAGATATAAAAATGCTGAACGATTAGCTTGGGAAGCTGACTTTGACTGTTTATCAAAAATGAAAACATGGTCAATTGAAAATAATATTGCTACCGCTGAAGAAATTGAAGAATTAGAAAAATCAATCAAAAAAGAAGTTCTAGAAGGAAAAAAAACAGCATGGAGCGCATTCTTAAATCCAATAAAAACAGAACGTGACGAATTAGTAGAGTTATTAAACACTATAGCATTAACAAGTTCAAACAAAGTTTTTATTGAAAAATATGCTTCAGATTTAGCTTCAATAAAAGAACCAATTAGAAAAGACACACTTTCAACAGCTAGAAAAGTTTTACGTCTAATTAAAAATGAAGACAGTAAAGCTAATTTATCAGCTTGGATTTTTGGCTATATAGATACGATTCAACCTAAATTTAGTTCACATTTATTCTCATCATCAAAAGATGCTATTGCTAAAATAAATGAAATTAAACCAACTTTTGATACAGCAGCAGAAGATGTTGATGCAAGAGTTGTAATTAGAGATAACTTTGATGCCCTTTTCTCAAAATATCCAGAAACATTAGTTTTTGGTGAAGATGCTGGAAATATTGGAGATGTAAATCAAGGTTTAGAAGGAATGCAAGAAAAATATGGTGAATTCAGAGTTTCAGATGCTGGGATTCGTGAAGCTACTATAATAGGACAAGGAATTGGAATGGCAATGAGAGGTTTAAGACCAATCGCCGAAATTCAATATTTAGATTATTTGTTGTATGCTATTCAAATCATGAGTGATGATTTAGCGACACTTCAATATAGAACCAAAGGAAGACAAAAAGCACCTTTAATCATTCGTACACGTGGACATAGATTAGAAGGAATTTGGCATTCAGGTTCTCCAATGGGAATGATTATCAATGCTATTCGTGGAATTCACGTTTTAGTACCAAGAAACATGACCAAAGCCGCAGGTTTCTATAATGCTTTATTGCAAACAGATGAACCAGCTTTAGTAATTGAATGTTTAAATGGCTATCGTTTAAAAGAAAAAATGCCAACTAATCTAGGAGAATTCACTACACCAATTGGAGTTGTGGAAACGATTAGAGAAGGTTCTGATATTACAATTGTTTCTTATGGTTCAACATTAAGAATCATAGAACAAGCTGCTAAAGAATTACAAGAACACGACATCAATGTTGAAATTATTGATGTTCAATCGTTATTACCTTTTGATTTGAATCACGATATTGTTAAAAGTGTTCAGAAAACAAATCGTTTGTTAGTAGTTGATGAAGATGTTCCTGGTGGAGCAAGTGCTTACATTTTACAAGAAGTATTAGAAAATCAATCAGCTTACAGATACTTAGACAGCAAACCACAAACGTTAGCTGCGAAACCACACAGACCTTCTTATGGAACTGATGGTGATTATTTCTCAAAACCAAGTATTGAAGATGTCTTCGAAAAAGTTTATGAAATAATGAATGAAGCTAATCCTAGTAAATATTCTAGTTTGTATGACTAGTCTTAAAAAAATCCTCAAATTAATTTTTGAGGATTTTTTTTACAAATCTAATTTTTAAAAATTAATTTTCTTTATATTTGATTTTGAACCAACTAACAAAATCTTTTCAAATATGAACAAAACTACTTTTTACATATTTCTGTTTACGCTATTTTCTTTTTCTTCATTTGCTCAATATGAAAATTTTGAAGGAACAGCAGTACCAGCAGGAGGAAATTGGGTATTAAATTCTGGAACCTGGAAAGTTTTTGATAATGGAATTGGACTTGCTCAATCTTGGAGCGTTATTCCTTCACCAAGTTCTTGTAACGGTCGTTCCGCGTATTTAAATAAAGAACCTGTTACAAATGGAACTTTTGCTGAAGATTGGCTAGTTACACCACAAGTCTTGATTCCAACTAACGGTCAGCTTCGATTTTCTACAAAACAAGCCTTAGCTGCAAATTTTGGCAGTATTTATACTATTAGAGTATCTACAGTTTCTCAAACTGATGTTGCAAGTTTTACAACTATCCAAACATGGGATGAAACAGATTTAAATACAGTATATAATGTATGTGAAGAAAAAATTGTTTCACTATCTGCCTTTGCTGGCCTACAAGTTTATGTTGCTTTTGTAATGACAAATAATAATGGTGACCGTTGGATAATTGATGATGTCGATTTTGCTGAACAATGCTTAAATCCTATAAATTTAACAGCTACAAATAATACAACAACATCAGCAGATTTAAGTTGGACTAACCCAAGTAGCGCTTCACAATGGGAAGTTGAAGTTATTCCTGCTGGAACAAATCCTTCTGGTTCAGGAATAATAACAACATCTATTCCGTACACAATTACAGGTTTAACTTTAAATACCTGTTATGATTATTATGTAAGAAACTTATGCACCTCTATCTATAAAAGTGAATGGGTTGGACCATTTAATTTTTGTACTTTAAATATAGGCTCAAGTTGTGCAGAACCTTTCCCTGTTAGTTACTTACCATTTCAATCCACAGGTAGCACAGCTTATCATTCAGATTTGATTGACGGAATTCCAGGTAGTTCTGGTTGTGGAACAACTGGAAATTTTTTAGATGGAAATGATGTGTTTTATAGTTTTACAGCAACAAGTTCAAA
>JBLHNH010000053.1:0-16671 GCA_047622645.1 Flavobacterium sp. | reverse complement strand
TACTAACATTACCTTGGGCAAAAGCCGTCCCTGTAGCCACTATAAGCGCTACGCCTAAAATCACGTTTTTCATAATATAAATATTTAATTGGTTACAATTTCAATATTTGGGGCTGAAAAAACTTTTAAAAATTAAAAGAATTATTTTTCTTAAAAAAACATCTTGTGCTTGCAGGGATACACAATTACATAAATATACATTTGTATAATTTATTTATGCTGAAACTAAAATAATTAGCTAGTAGGTTACAGCATAACTATCGTTTTCTTATACCAAAGTTAAAATAATATTTTTAACTGTAAAAATAATTTTACTATAAAACCTGTACTTTTCGGTAAAAAACACCAAACAATCGTTAAAAAGTTAATACATGTTTAATGATAGGTTTAATACTTAATTTAATATTACTATTGTAGAATTTATTTATTTAAACTAAAAATTAGTACTACAAGTCTTATAATTACAGTAAAAAAAAACCTGTACTTCAAAGCACAGGTTTTAATTACATTAGTTTTAATTTATATTATTTCGCAAACAATAACTCTCTGTATTTAGTTAATGTCCACATTTCGTCGTCTACCATTAATTCTAATTTATCAGCATGTTCTCTAATTATTTCAAAATATGGTATTACTTTGTTACAATAAGCACTTGCCATTTTTTCCATATCGGTTAAATTATTTGCTTGCTTACGCTCATCAATCATTTTTTCTACATTAATGTTAATTCCTTCAATGTGTCCAGAAATTTCTTTAATCATTGAAATTTGCTCTTTGGCTACTTTTTCAAAATCCTTACCAAAAATTTCTTTTAAACCTCTAACATTTTCTATTAAAGTATTTTGGTATTTAATAGCAGTTGGAATTACATGATTACGAGCAATATCACCTAAAACTCTACCTTCAATTTGAATTTTCTTTGTATATTCTTCTAATTCAATTTCGTAACGTGATTCAACCTCAACATGATTCATAATATTTAAGCCTTCAAATAAATCTAATGCTTTTTTAGAAATTTTAGCTTTTAATGCTTCAGGTGTTGTTTTATGATTACTTAATCCACGTTTTTTTGCTTCAACTTCCCAAGCCTCACTATAACCATCTCCTTCAAATAAGATTTTTTTAGTACCTTTAATGTATTCTCTCAACACATTAAAAATAGCTTCGTCTTTCTTTAAATCTTTTTTCTTAATTAAAGAATCAACTTCTTTTTTAAAATCCATTAATTGTCTTGCTACCATTGCATTCAATGTAGTCATCGAAGTAGCACAGTTTGCAGTTGAACCAACAGCTCTAAATTCAAATTTATTTCCTGTAAAAGCAAATGGTGATGTTCTGTTTCTGTCTGTATTATCTAACAATACATCTGGAATTTTACCAACCACATTTAATTTTAAATCTGTTTTTTCTTCTGGTGATAATTTTCCATTAGTTACACCTTCTAATTCTGCTAAAACTTTTGTTAGCTGAGCACCAATAAAAACCGAAATAATTGCTGGTGGCGCTTCATTAGCTCCTAATCTATGATCATTACTTGCAGATGCAATTGCAGCTCTTAATAATTCTTCATAATCATGAACAGCCTTAATTGTATTAATAAAGAAAGTCAAAAATTGAAGATTACTCATAGGTGTTTTACCCGGAGCTAATAAATTAATTCCAGTATCAGTTGCTAAAGACCAGTTGTTATGCTTCCCTGATCCATTTACTCCTTTATATGGTTTTTCATGAAACAATACTTTATACTCGTGACGTTCAGCCACTTTTTGCATTACATCCATTAACAATGAATTATGATCCACCGCTAAATTAGTTTCTTCAAAAATCGGAGCTAATTCAAACTGACTTGGAGCTACTTCATTATGTCTAGTTTTAACTGGAATTCCTAATAACATACATTCGTTTTCTAAATCTCTCATATAATTTAATACACGAGTTGGAATTGAACCGAAATAATGATCGTCTAATTGTTGTCCTTTTGCTGCAGTGTGACCTAATAAGGTTCTACCTGTCGCCATAATATCAGGACGTGAGTTAGCTAATGCTCTATCAACAAGGAAATATTCTTGTTCCCAACCTAAAGTTGGCATTACTTTTTTAACGTTTTTATCGAAGTACTTTGCTACTTCTGTTGCAGCATCATCAATTGCATTTAGTGCTCTTAATAATGGAGCTTTGTTATCTAAAGATTCTCCTGTGTAAGCAACGAAAACTGTTGGTACACAAAGTGTAGTTCCATAAATAAATGCTGGTGAGGTAGGATCCCAAGCTGTATAACCTCTTGCTTCAAATGTATTTCTAATTCCTCCATTTGGAAAAGAAGATGCATCTGGTTCTTGTTGCACCAATTGATCACCACCAAATTTTTCAACTGGATCACTACCATCAAGAGATGTTTCGAAGAAGGCGTCATGTTTTTCAGCTGTTCCACCCGTTAATGGTTGAAACCAGTGTGTATAATGAGTAACTCCTTTAGAAAGCGCCCATTCTTTCATACCTAATGCAATATAATCTGCTAACTTTCTGTCAATCTTTGTTCCGTGTTGTACAGCACTTTTGACAGCTTTATAACCTTCAGAAGTTAAAAACTGACGCATTGTTTTATCATTAAAAACATTGCTTCCAAAAATGACTGATTTTTTATCTAATTCTTCTACATTTATTGGTGTTCTTGAATTAGCTTTTTCAAGTGCTCTAAAACGAATTGTTGACATAATTATTTAAAATTTAAGTTAAACCCTGTTATTAAGATGCAAATATACGCAAATAATCAAATAAAAATATTTTTGCCCCTAAAATTTTAGGGTTAAATTAAAATAACAATAAAATATTGATAATTCAATAATAAAGAAGTAATCCATTATATTTGTATCTTAAATTAATAGAAATTATGATTGTTTGGATTATTTTTATTGCTTCAATACTATTTTTCTTGGCTTTAGACTTAGGTGTTTTTAACAAAACTCCACATATAATAAGTTCTAAAGAAGCTGGAATATGGACAGGAATTTGGGTAACTTTATCCTTTTTATTTTCAGGTGTAATTTATTGGATTTACGCCAATGGATATGTTGACAATCCCACTAATATAACACCCACATTAGCTTCCATGAAGTTTATTACTGGGTATTTAATTGAACTCTCCTTAAGTGTTGATAATATTTTTGTTATTGCCGTAATATTTTCTTCTTTTAAAATTCCACAGAAATACCAACATAGAGTTTTGTTTTGGGGAATACTCGGAGCAATTATTTTTAGAGGATTAATGATTTATTTTGGTGTACTGTTAATTAATAAGTTTAGCTGGATGACTTATGTTTTTGGTGCATTTTTAATTTTTACTGCAGCGAAAATGTTTTTTAAAAATGAAGATGAAGAAGTTTTTAACCCAAAAAATTCTTTTGTTTATAAAAGTTTGAGAAAAGTAATGCCTATTACTTTACACATGAAAGGAGAACACTTTTTTGTAAAAAAACTTAAAATTATATTTGCTACACCCTTATTTGTGGCACTAATAGTAATTGAAATAATGGATGTACTTTTTGCTATGGACAGTGTTCCAGCAATTTTAGCGATTACTTCCGACGGATTCTTGGTTTTTAGTTCTAATATTTTTGCAATTTTAGGCTTACGTTCAATGTATTTCTTTTTGGCTAATATGTTAGAAAAATTCAGTTATTTAGAATATAGTTTAATTGCAATTTTGACTTTTGTAGGAATAAAAATGCTAGCTCATGATTATATTGAATTACCTGAATGGGCTTCATTAGGGTTTATTGCCTTATCCTTATTGGCAGGAATTGCGTATTCTTTGCATAGGGATAAAGCTGAAAAATAAAAAAAGAGGCTACTTTGCAGAAACCTCTTTTAACAAACAAACTAATCTAACCAAACTAACAAACTATTTTTAATATTTTAATCTAACTTTTTAATTTCTGAATCCGTATAACCTAACATTTCAATTGTAGCCTTATAATCTGAATAATCTACTTTATTTGCCATTTTAAATGAACCTGGTACTACAACCAATCTAAAGGTTTGATTAGTTACAATTTGTGAAGACAATCCTGCTAAATCATATCCATCTATAAATATGTTTACATCATATTTTGTAAAATCATAATCAAATTTATAATCAAGAGTTCCATCATTAAAATAATATGATTCTGGCATTATTCTCCATACATCGGATCCATTAATAACATCAACTAAGTGATAAACTAAAACCATATCTGAATTATATATAGGTGGGCTAAAAGTCACTAATCTTGAAAAATCATTATTTGGTCCAAAAGAAGTAGTTACTTCAAAAACCTCACTTACGTAAGTATTATTTATTTGTTGAATTTGCGCTGGTGGTGCATCATTTACTGTACAACTGCTTAGTGTTATCATCCCGATAAAAGCTAAAACTAAAGTAATTTTTTTCATAATATTTTTATTTAATTGAATAATGATGTTAGGATGTATTCAATTGCCGTGCCAAACTTTTTATTTAGCAAAAATTTGTACTTTTGAAAAATGAAAGAAAAGAATCATTTATATATGATAATGTTAGGATGTAGACCTAAAGGAAGGACAACAGAACAACACGATATTTTTTTCGGAATAGGAAGCTCATTAGCTGAGTTAATTCCGAATATGAAACAATTTTGGCCAGAAGCTAAAGGTAAAATTCATATTGATGCTTGGCAAAAAGTGACTTTTGTTGACGGATTTTCTATTAAAGTAATAGATAGAAACGAAATAATTGAAAATAATCAAAAATTGTTTTTTATTAACTTAGGTGGTTATAAAGAAAATGAATTTGAAGAATATCATTACAAAGTTTTGACCGTTGCAAAAAGCAAAGCTTTAGCTATTAAAAACAGTAAGAGAACAACTTTTTTTAAACATTGTGGGTTTGAAGGAACAGGAGCATCACATATTGACGACAAGTTTGGAATTGATGTTGATGATATTTACAGAATTAATGATATCTTATCAGAAGAATTCAAATCAAAGTTTCAATTAAAAATTACAAAAACTGCTATTGAAATAGAAGACAAAAAACATATTGGATATTTAAAACTAGACAAAAAACACATGTTAAATTTATAATTATGGGAAGAAATACAGAAAAGAACATCAAAAAACACAACGATAAATTACACAAAGAACAAGACAAAGCAAAAGCTAAAAAAGTGGCTCGTGCTGAAAAATTGAAAGCTATTGTTCGTAAATTCAATGAAGAAAAGAATAGTTAATCCCAATTTTACAATTCCTTTACTTCTTAATTTTTAAGATACATTTTAATAATGTTAAAAAAATAAATTGATGATTTTGAGGTAACCCTTTGAACCTCATTTATAAGGTAAGTTTGTCCAAACAACAATAAACTTATCTTATGAAAATTAAATTTACTTTACTTTTATGTTTACTAACCTACTTTGTACAAGCACAGCTTACTTCTGCTGGAGACATTGCTTTTGTAGGTTTTAATGCAGATGGCGATGATGATATCGCATTTGTGACTTTTAAAGAAATTCCAGTTAATTCTACTATCCTTTTTTGTGATTCTGAATGGAATGGAACAAGTTTTGGTACTGACGAAGGAGATTTTACATGGTCTTCTGGCGCTACAATTATTCCAGCAGGAACTATTATTTCAATTAACAATGTAAGCGCAACAATTACTCCATCAATTGGAAATATTACTGTTAATAACGCTGGTGGACTTTCTAGTTCAAGTGATGCTATGTTTGCTTTTTTAGGAACTTCTCCTAGAACTGTTTCAACTATGTTAGCTGCAATTTCAAATTCTTCAACAGGTTTTGGAGATTTGACAAATTCGGGTTTAACTTCAGGAACTACTGCCATTACTTTACCTGAAGGAACTGACATGGCAAACTATAATGGCATTAGAACTGGTTTAGATGCTAACGGATATTTATCTCAGCTAAACAATCTAGCTAATTGGCAAACAGAAGACACTTCTGCTGACGACCACAACAATGGTACAACTCCAGATTTGCCTTTTAATGCAACTCAATTTGTAATTTCTGCAAACGATACTTCAGCTCCAACAGTTGCTATTGTAAATGTATTGACTCAAAACTCAGTTGAAATTATTTTCTCTGAAAGTTTAAATCAAACCATTGCTGAAACTATTGCAAATTATGTTTTTTCTCCAAGTTTAACGATTTCGAGTGCTGTTTACAATACTACATTGAACTCTGTTACTTTAACTCATACAGGTTTTACTGTTGGAAGTGCATATCAAGTAACCATAAGCAATATTCAAGATACTGCAAACAATACTTTATCACCTGCTTATGTAAGTCCAAATTTATATTACAATGCTTTATCTTCAGGATTACTTATTTCTGAAATCATGTATAATGCGCCTTCTGCAAATTCAAATCAATTAGAATTTATTGAAATTTATAACAATTCAACATCAACAATTGCTTTAGGCGGAATTAAAGTTAAAGACGAAAGCAACTTTACTTTCGAATTTGAAGCATTAAACATTGCTGCCAATGGAATTGTTCTACTTGCAACTGACAAAACAAGTGCTGATGCTTTTTATGGGGCTTCCTTTATTGATTTACCTCAAGGAATTAGTAACGCTTTTGGAAATGGTGGAGAAAATCTACAAATATTAAATTCAACTGGAGTAATTATTAGCGAGGTTGAATATGATGATGCAACTCCTTGGCCATTATCGCCTGATGGAAATGGTCCTTCTTTAGAATTAATGAATCCTAATGGTAATTTAAATGACGGAACAAATTGGACTCCAGCAACAAATTTAGTTGGACAATCAATTGGTTTAGATGTATTTGCTTCACCTGGAACTTTCAATCCTGTTATTACTTCAAATTTATCTTTTGATACAGAAACTACAATTGTAAATGAAAACGACGGAACAGCTTCAATTACAATTAATCTTTCAAATGCTTCCACTTCAGTCGTAACTGTTGATGTTGCAATTCTTTTAAATTCAGGAACAGCTACAAACGGAACAGAATATGTTTATACGAATGAAACCGTAACTTTTTCAGCTAATTCAACTTCACAAGTTATTTCAATTACTTTGAATAATGATGCAGTTGCAAATGGAGATACATATTTTGCTTTAGAGCTTCTAAATCCAACTGGAGCTAATCTTAGTGGAATTTCTCAAAGCTTACTTTATATTTTAGATGATGAAACTGATGCTCCAACAGCTTCAAATGCATTAAACATTAACTATTTATCAAGTTATTTAGTTGACGCAACTGGTTCGGCTGAAATTGTAGCTCATGATCCAACAACGCAACGTTTGTTTGTAATGAATTCAACCGCAGCTAAAATTGAAGTATTAAACTTTTCAAATCCATCGGCAATAACTCCAATCCAATCAATAGATTTATCTTCATACGGAATAGGAGGAACAAGTATTGCTGTTAAAAATGGTATTGTAGCGGCAACAATAGAAGGAGCTAATTTTGGCAATGGAAAAGTAGTTTTTATGGACACAAATGGAACAATTGGTTCAATCGTTGAAGTAGGCGTACTACCAGATATGATTACATTTACTCCAGATGGCACAAAAGTATTAACAGCAAATGAAGGACAACCAAATGATGATTACACAATTGATCCAGAAGGAAGTATTTCAATAATAAATGTTAGTGGTGGATTTAACAATGTTCAACAATCAGATGTTACAAATTTAAACTTTAATGCTTTTGATAGTCAATTAGCAACGTTAAGAGCTAGTGGTGTTCGTCTTTTTGGAGTTAACACAACAGTTTCTAAAGATGTTGAACCAGAATACATTACAATAGCAGATGATGGATTAACGGCTTGGGTTTCTTTACAAGAAAACAATGCAATAGCTACCATCAATTTAGTTACAAATCAAATTACAGCTATTAGTCCATTAGGGTTAAAAGATCATAATATTTCAGAAAACACATTAGATAGTTCTGATCAATTTGGAGCAATATTTATGGAAAATTGGCCTATTAAAGGAATGTATATGCCAGATGCAATTGCTAATTACACAGTTGCTGGAACAACGTATTTAGTTACAGCTAATGAAGGTGACGCAAGAGATTACAATGGTTTAGCAGAAGAAGTTCGAGTTGGTAGCAGTTCATATGTTTTAGATCCAACAGTTTTCCCTAATGCTGATATCCTTAAAATGAATTCTAATCTAGGAAGATTAACAGTTACTAATGCAACTGGTGATACTGATAACGATGGTGATTTTGATGAAATTCATGTTTTTGGAGCACGTTCTTTTAGTATTTGGAATACAACAACAGGGCAAATTGTTTATGATAGTGGTGATGATTTTGAAAAAATTACCGCAAATGATCCTATTTATGGAGCATTATTCAATGTAAGTAACAATAACAATAATTTAAAAAACAGAAGTGACAATAAAGGTCCAGAACCAGAAGGAATTACTGTTGCAGAAATAAATGGTGCTACTTATGCTTTTATTACATTAGAAAGAACTGGTGGATTAATGACCTATGACATTACAAATCCATTAGCGCCAACATTTGAATCTTATAAAAACAATAGAACTGTAGCAACTGTTGGTGGAGATTTAGCTCCAGAAGGAATTATTTATATTGCTCCAACTGTTAGTCCAATTGCAAAAGGATTAGTTGTAATGGCTAACGAAGTAAGTGCTACAATTAGTGTTTATGAAATTACAAACGATCTTTTAACAAATGAAAATTTCACTACTTCATCTAATGCGTTTGTAGTTTATCCAAATCCTGTTAAAGATGGAATAGTTTATTTTAACAGAGAAGTTTCAGTAAGTCTTTTCGATATTTCAGGAAGAAAAATTACGGAACAAGAAAATATAACAAGTTTAGAAATGAATTACCCAAAAGGAATTTATCTTCTTAAAACTAAAGATGGTTTGGTTGAAAAAATCATTGTTAAATAAGTTGTTCTTAATTCTGATTAACCTGAAAGGCCTTTCGAAAGAAAGGCCTTTTTTATGGAAATTCTATAAGAATCTATAATCACAATATAATTTTAAAAGTTAAACTTTAAAGTAAATTTACAAAATAACTTTAAAACTTAAAATTATGAAAATCGGAAAAATACTTGGAGCAATTTTAATTCTTGGTGGATTATATATTGGTTATTTAGGAATTAATAAAGTAGCAAACAATAGTGCTGAAGTTAAAGTTTTAGGATTAGAAATTGATGCTTCAAATGAATCTGGAAAAGAACAAGGTTTTCTATATATTGGATTAGCTGTAGTTCTTTTTGGTGGAGGAGTTTATTCTCTGAATAAGAAATAATTATACAAAAAGACCTTTCAAATTTGAAAGGTCTTTTATCTATTGTCTTTATTCTATTCTTTAAAAACTACATATTTCTTCGATATTGTCCACCAACTTCAAACAAACCATTTGTAATTTGCCCTAAAGAACACACTTTTGTTGCTTCCATTAATAACTCAAATAAGTTTTCGTTTTTGATGGCTGCATCTTGTAATTTAGTTAATTGCTCTTCTACTCTATCTTCATAAGTAATATGCAATTGTTTGAGCATATCAATTTGATATTTTTTTTCTTCTTCTGTTGCACGAATCACTTCATCTGGAATTACAGTTGGAGAACCTTTTGAACTCAAGAACGTATTCACACCAATAATTGGAAATTCACCTGTATGTTTCAACATTTCGTAATGCATCGATTCTTCTTGAATCTTACTTCTTTGGTACATCGTTTCCATAGCACCTAAAACTCCACCTCTTTCTGTAATTCTATCAAATTCAGTTAAGACAGCATCTTCTACTAAATCCGTTAATTCTTCAATAATAAATGAACCCTGAATTGGATTTTCGTTTTTAGCTAAACCTAACTCCTTATTAATAATTAACTGAATTGCCATTGCTCTACGCACTGATTCTTCTGTTGGCGTCGTAATTGCTTCATCATAAGCATTTGTATGTAATGAGTTACAGTTATCGTAAATCGCATATAAAGCTTGTAAAGTTGTACGAATATCATTAAAATCAATTTCTTGTGCGTGTAAGGAACGTCCTGAAGTTTGAATGTGATATTTCAACATTTGTGCTCTTTCATTAGCACCGTATTTATTTTTAAGTGCTTTTGCCCAAATTTTTCTAGCTACACGACCAATTACAGCATATTCTGGATCAACTCCGTTTGAAAAGAAGAATGATAAATTAGGTCCGAAATCGTTAATATTCATTCCACGACTTAAATAATATTCGACATAAGTGAAACCATTAGAAAGTGTGAAAGCTAATTGTGTGATAGGATTTGCTCCAGCTTCAGCAATATGATATCCAGAAATAGAAACTGAATAGAAATTACGTACATTTTGTTTGATGAAATATTCTTGAACATCACCCATTAAACGTAAAGCAAATTCCGTTGAAAAAATACAAGTATTTTGTGCTTGATCTTCTTTTAAAATATCTGCCTGAACTGTTCCACGAACTTGCATTAAAGTTTTTACTTTAATATCATTATATATATCTAAAGGTAAAACTTGATCACCAGTAACACCTAGAAGCATTAAGCCTAAACCATTATTGCTTTCTGGTAAATTACCTTGATATTTTGGTCTTTTTGTTGTTTTTGATTTATAAATCGTTTCAATTTTGGCTTCAACTTCTTTTTCTAAACTATTCTCAACAATATATTTTTCACAGTTTTGATCGATGGCAGCATTCATAAAGAAACCTAACAACATTGGTGCTGGTCCGTTAATTGTCATCGAAACAGATGTTAAAGGGTGACTCAAATCGAAACCTGAATATAATTTCTTAGCGTCATCTAAACAACAAATCGAAACTCCAGCATTACCAATTTTTCCGTAAATATCTGGACGCAAATCTGGATCATTACCGTATAAGGTTACACTATCAAAAGCTGTTGACAAACGTTTTGCCGGCATTCCTTCACTTACATAATGAAAACGCTTATTGGTTCTTTCTGGTCCTCCTTCACCAGCAAACATTCTACTTGGATCTTCACCTTCACGTTTAAAAGGATATAATCCAGATGCAAATGGAAATTCTCCAGGTACATTTTCTTGTAAGTTCCATTTTAAAATATCGCCCCAAGCTTTGTATTTTGGTAAAGATATTTTTGGAATTTGAGAATGTGATAATGATTCTGTATGCGTTGCGATTTTAATTTCTTTATCCCGAACTTTAAACGTGTAAAATGGATTTTTATATTTCTGAACTTTTTCGTCCCAAGTAAGAATTACTTCCCAATTGTAAGCATCTAAGTCCATTTTTATTTTGTCAAATTGTTGCGTTAACAATTCTAAAAACACTTTGTTATCTTCAGTTCTGTTTAACGAATCAGCTACGATTCCTGCTTTATCTATTTCAGGAAGATTTCCGTTTACCGATTCAATCGTTTTAAAAATTCCGTATAATTTTTGAGCTACCTCAACTTGTGTTAAAGCAGTTTCATCATATTTTCTATTGCTTTCAGCAATTTCAGACAAATAGCGTGTTCTATGAGGAGGAATTACGTAAATTTTCTCACTCATTTCGCGTGTAATTTCAAACGTAGATATTAAATCAACACTTGTTTTTTCTGCCATTTTATCCATGATAGCTTTATATAAAGTATTCATTCCTGGATCGTTGAATTGTGAAGCTATAGTTCCAAAAACAGGCATTTCATCCGGATTTACATCCCAAAGGTTATGATTGCGTTGGTATTGTTTTTTAACATCGCGAATAGCATCTAAAGCTCCACGTTTGTCAAATTTATTTAAAGCTACTAAATCAGCAAAATCCAACATATCGATTTTCTCTAATTGTGTTGCAGCACCAAACTCTGGAGTCATTACATATAAAGAAACATCAGAATGTTCGATGATTTCAGTATCAGATTGACCAATTCCAGAAGTTTCAAGGATAATCAAATCATATTTTGCCGCTTTTAATACTTGAATTGCTTCATTCACATATTTAGACAAAGCCAAATTAGACTGACGAGTTGCTAATGAACGCATGTAAACTCTAGGATTATTAATTGCATTCATACGAATTCTATCTCCCAAAAGTGCTCCACCTGTTTTTCTTTTTGAAGGATCTACCGAAATTAATCCGATAGTTTTAGTTGGGAAATCAATTAAAAATCTTCTCACTAATTCGTCTACCAAAGATGATTTTCCTGAACCACCAGTTCCTGTAATTCCTAAAACTGGCGTTTTAGAAAATTCATTCTTTTTGTGTATTGCATCCATCGTGTCCTTAGCAATTTCGGGAAAATTTTCTGCAGCAGAAATAACACGAGCAATTGCAGTTGGTAATTTTTCTTCTAAATGATTTATTTCACCATTTAATTTATTACCAATAGGATAATCAGATCGTTTTACTAAATCGTTAATCATTCCTTGTAATCCCATGGCGCGACCATCATCTGGAGAATATATTTTTTCAACGCCGTATTCTTCTAATTCTTTGATTTCTATTGGAAGTATAACTCCACCTCCTCCAGCAAATATTTTAATATGACCAGCACCTTTTTCTTTAAGTAAATCGTGCATGTATTTTAAATATTCTATATGACCTCCTTGATAAGATGTCATTGCAATCGCATTTGCATCTTCCTGAATAGCCGTATTTACTACTTCATCAACACTTCTATCATGTCCCAAATGAATTACTTCACAACCTGTAGATTGGATAATTCTTCTCATTATATTGATTGCTGCATCGTGGCCGTCAAAAAGCGACGCTGCTGTAACAATTCTTACTTTATTAATAGGTGTATAAGGTAACTGTGGTTCCATATTATATAATTATCAATTTTTAAAGTTGCAATTTACGAATTAATTAAATTTTATACGATTTAAATAATTTAAAATTTGAATTCTAAATTGAGGCACTATATTTGATTAACTAAAACTTAATTAAAAATAATTAACATGAAAAAAATAATTTTACTAGTATTAGCAACAACATTTTTTTCAGGTTGTGCCGAATTACAACAAGTGGTAAATCAACTTCCGCAAGGAACAGTTGGATTAAGTCAATTAGATATAGCTAATGGATTAAAAGAAGCTTTAGATAACGGTATTGATAAACAAGTCTCAAAATTAACAGTAACCAATGGTTTTTTAAAAAATGAAGCTGTTAAAATTTTATTACCGCAAGAATTACAAATAGTTGACACTAAGTTAAGGCAAATAGGTCTTTCTAGTTTAGCTGATGAAGGATTAAAAGTTTTAAACAGAGCTGCTGAAGATGCTGTAAAAGAAGCAACACCAATTTTTGTTAACGCCGTTAAAAACATGTCTTTTAATGATGCAAAAAATATTTTAATGGGTAATAATATGGCTGCAACAACTTACTTACAAAGTTCTACTTCTAGTGCTTTATATTCAAAATTTAATCCCGTGATTAAAAATTCATTTGCAAAAGTAGGCGCTGATAAAGTTTGGTCAAATATAATAACAAAATATAATAGCCTTCCTTTTATTACTAAAGTAAACCCAGATTTAACAGATTACACAACAAATAAAGCTATGGAAGGTGTTTTTAAAATGATAGCTGTTGAGGAGCAAAATATTAGAACAAACTATAGCTCAAGAAGTTCTGATTTATTGAAAAGAGTATTCGCTTTACAAGATAAAAAATAGTTCTAAAATTTTAGAAATCAATAACATATATATAACATACAATTAACATTAGCCTAAAAAATATTTACGATATTTGTACTGTTGAAAAGAAATAAAGTTTGAGTTAGTTAGTTAGTTAAAAAAAATCGTTAGTCAGAAGCTATCGATTTTTTTTATGCCAAATTTTTAAGGAAAAGAATAGAAACTTCATTGAATTTTTGAGCCTGTTCAATATTAACAACATGACCACAGTTTTCAATAACATTTAACTTTGAAGAATTATAGTGGTTTTTTACAACTTCTTTAATGGATGGTAAAAACATATAATCTTCACTACCCATAACGTATAAAGTTGGAATACTTAATTCTATTTGCCTAAAATATTTGAGTAAAGGATTAATTTCGGCTGTAAGTTTAAACCATTTTATAAATTCTTTTTGATATAACTTTTTGGCTTCATTAATAAAAAACAATCGCGATTGTTTGTGATTCGCTTTTGGCATAATTATAAAAGCAAACAGCTTATATAAAATCAAATAAGGCAATACATGTTTAAAAACATTTCCAACTTTCATTAATATTTGAGAGCGAAAGTTCATTTTTAAAATTGCTCCACCTAAAATCATACTTCTTACTCTTGTAGGATGATTTTCTGCTAGTTGACGAATTAAAATTGTTCCTAAAGAAATTCCAACAAAATGAGAAGCTTGTATTTTTAAATGATCAATTACTTCTAAAATATCATCAGCAATTGCATTAAAAGTGTATTTGGATGAAGTTACTTTTAAAATACTTTTGGAATCTCCATGTCCACGTAAGTCTAAAAGCAAAACATTGTAATGCTTCTGAAATTCTCTTATTTGTTTGAACCAAATAGACGAGCTTCCTCCTGCACCATGTACAAAAGTTATCCAATCTTGACTTGTTTCGTTTTTATAAATTGTGTAAGAAAGCAAATTGATTTATTTAAAGGTCAAAAATAGTCTTTTAATGACTAAAAAAATAATTAATTTATTCCTAAATTTTACTATGAAGTTGCTTGAAGTATTCAAAAGATTTTAGAATTCGGGTTCCATACCATGAAAACATTTCTCCATCAACAAAAACAGTTTTGGCATGATGTGTAAATCGTCCGATTTCAAAAGCGTCTTCATCCTTAAAAGGAAAAGGCTCTGATGATAAAAAAACCAAATCTGGATCCCCTTCTAAGCGAATCTTTTTTAATTCTACTTCTGGATATCTTCCTTTTTCTTTATAAATATTTTCAAAATGATTGAGCTCTAATAATGCATTGATAAAAGTCTCTTTTCCGGCAACCATATGTGGCTTTTTCCAAATAAAATAAGCTACTTTTTTTGAAGGTTTATCTTTGATGAAATTCTTAAAATCTTGATAAGAAAAATTGATTTTATCATGCCATTTTTGAGCTTCAGTTCTCTTACTAAATAACTTTCCGAAATCTAAAATCATTTGCAAATTGTCTTCAATAGTATAAATATCAGTAACAATTACAGGACAAATTTTACTCAATTCTTCAACAATTTCTTTAGTATTTTCTTCTTTATTGGCAATAATTATATCCGGTTGTAAGTTTTTTACTTTTTCGAAATTTACATTTTTTGTTCCTCCAACTATAGTTTTTGTTACTTTGAAATGATTTGGATGCACACAAAATTTTGTAATTCCTACAATTGAATCTTCTAAACCTATATCAAATAATAATTCCGTTTGAGATGGCACAATTGAAACAATCCTTTTTGGAGTTGATTCAAACGTATGATAATTTCCTATTTGGTCTTGATATTCTATCATTTTAAATCTTAAAAATACTAAAATCGATTAACTTTTTACTGCGAAATTCTATTTTTCAAAATCTCTTCCATTTCTTGTTGTAATTTCAAAGCTTCTTCCCTAGCCTTCTGAGCAAAATCTTCTTGATTGGAAGCATAAATAATTCCACGAGAAGAATTAATTAAAAGACCAACCTTATCATTCATTCCATATTTACAAACCTCTTGTAAATTTCCACCTTGAGCACCAACTCCGGGAACAAGTAAGAAACTGTTAGGAACAATTTTTCTAATTTCAGTAAAATATTCAGCTTTAGTTGCACCAACGACATACATAAGGTTTTCTGAATTTTTCCAACCTTTTGAAGTTTCCAGAACTGTCTTATACAATTCTTTTCCTTCAATAATTTTAGTTTGAAAATCAAAAGCTCCTTCATTTGAAGTTAAAGCTAACATAATAGTGTATTTATTTTCAAAAGCCAAGAAAGGTTCAACTGAATCTTTTCCCATATAAGGAGCAACTGTGACAGAATCAAAATTTAAATCTTCAAAAAACGCTTTGGCATACATAGATGAAGTATTTCCAATATCACCCCGTTTTGCATCAGCTATTGTGAAAATTTCAGGATAGTTTGAATTTATATATTCTATAGTTTTTTGAAGTGATTGCCACCCTTTTATTCCATAAGCTTCATAAAAAGCAGTATTTGGTTTGTAAGAAACACAAAGGTCATTAGTTGCGTCAATAATTGATTTATTGAATTCGAAAATTGGATCTTCAAGTTCTAATAAGTGTTTGGGAATTTTATTTAAATCAACATCTAAGCCAATGCATAGAAATGATTTTTTTGTTTGAATCTGTTGAAATAGTTGTTTAGTAGTCATTTGTAGTTTGTTGTTGGGCAAATTTACAAACTAGAATTCAATAAACTTAAAATTTTATAAGAATCCTCAAAAATTCTATAAAGCGTTTGCCATGCTGGCGAAATATCTTTGTAAAGAGCATTTAAAACAACTAAAGAATTATTACAAATGGATACTAAATTAGAAATACCTCAAAAGGAGATGAGTTCTAATATTAAAAACCTAAAAATAGTTTTAAACGTGAAAACTAGAAAATTTCATTGGAACGTGGCTGGTGAACGTTTTATAAAAATGCATAATCTATTTGAGGCTCAATATAATGAACTAGAATTAATTATAGATGAAGTAGCTGAACGGATTGGAAAATTAGGAGACAAAGCTATTGGAACTATGG
>JBLHNH010000052.1:0-17325 GCA_047622645.1 Flavobacterium sp. | reverse complement strand
AATAAGGTCAATTAATGAAATCGTTGTCAAAAAATTGAGACTGCAAATTTAAGAATTTTTTAAAACAAATCAGCCACAGATTTAAAATTGTAACATTTTTATTAAAATTGCGTATAATTACTAAATTAAATATTGTGGCTGGAGAAGGCTCAATGTTGCATGCTATTATTACTATGAAAAATAATAGACGGGAAAGAAAATCGAAATTAGAAAGATTAAAAAACACTTCTAATCATCGAGAATCATTTATTGACCACAAAAAAGCATCGCCTGAATTATTAAGAAAAATTAGAACAAGACTTCAATTAGAAAATAAAACACGAAATCAAAAAGCTATTATAAAAACGAGTATACTTTTATTTTTGATGTGAATCTTAGTATATATCTTTAATAAAAATTGGCAATCAATTTTAAATTATATTTCTTTATAATACTGACATCTATAAAAATAGCCACTAATTCATAGATATTAATATAATCTGTGAATCAATGGCTAACCTTTTTTATATTATTTAAACTGACTATTCTTTTCTGAACTTTTTAGTTTCTTCAAAAATGTGTTCCATTATTTTAGCATCTTCTTCAGTGAATTCGATTTTTCTTCTGCCCATAACTATTTTTGCAGTTTCAAAGGCTTTTTTGGTAATGTAAGTTGTAAAGCCTGAAGCTCCTCCCCAAGAAAAACTTGGAACAAAATTACGTGGAAAACCTGAACCAAAAATATTTGTTGAAACTCCAATAACAGTTCCTGTGTTAAACATTGTGTTGATTCCGCATTTAGAATGATCACCCATCATTAAACCACAAAACTGCAATCCTGTTTTAGCAAACCCTTCAGTATCATAACTCCATAAACGAACCTCATCATAATTATTTTTAAGGTTTGAACTGTTAGAATCTGCTCCAATATTACACCATTCACCTAAAACAGAATTCCCTAAAAACCCATCATGACCTTTATTTGAATAGCCAAAAAGCACTGAATTATTCACTTCTCCACCAATTCTAGAATGTGGCCCAACTGTAGTTGCTCCATAAACCTTGGTTGCTAATTTTACTTGAGCTTCTTCACAAAGCGCAAAAGGACCTCGAATTACTGACCCTTCCATGATTTCTGAATTTTTTCCAATATAAATAGGTCCAGTTGATGCATTTAAAGTTACAAATTCTAGCTTTGCTCCTTCTTCAATAAAAATGTTTTCTGGTGAAATTACGTTTACACTTTTTGGAATAGGTTCTGATTTTCTATCTTGCGTTAAATAAAAATAATCCTCACGAATGGCAATATCATTTTTCTCAAAAATATCCCAAGTATTTTGAATTTGAATAACATCTCCTACATACTCAATTAAGTCATAAGTATCAAAATCAACTTCTTCTTGCGTATCTGTCGTAAAGAAAGCAACAATCTCTTCTTTGTAAACAATTGCTTGATTGTTTTCTAAACTCGAAACCATTTCTAGTAAAGTTTCATTTGGTAAAAAAGAGGCATTAATCATTACATTTTCTTCCATCTCAACCATTGGAAATTTTTCCATTAAATATTCTTCGGTTAAAGTGGTAGTAGTATGTCCTAAATACATTTCCCATTTTTCTCTAATGGTTAAAATCCCAACGCGAATATCAGCTACTGGTCTTGTGAATGTAAAAGGGAGTAATGTTTTACGAACAGTTCCGTCAAAAAGTATATAGTTCATAGTTGTTTTATTAAAATTCAAAATTACAATTTATTCCATAAAAAAACCTCCCAAATTGGAAGGTTTTATATGTTTTGAAAAATTTCGATTATTTTTTATCGAATTTTGCATATTTAGTTTTAAATTTATCAATACGACCTGCAGTATCAATAAGTTTAGATTTACCTGTGTAAAAAGGGTGAGAAGTTCTAGAAATCTCCATTTTGAAAACTGGATATTCAATACCTTCGTGTTCAATTGTTTCTTTTGTTTCTACTGTTGATTTTGAAATAAATACATCTTCGTTACTCATGTCTTTAAAAGCAACTAATCTGTAATTTTCTGGGTGAATTCCTTTTTTCATCTTGTTAATCTTTTTTTATTTGTTGGCTATAAACCGTTCTGATGCTTTCTCTTTTTATTGAAAAAGGTATAAACGTCTATAACTTTTTGTTTATAATCTTAATTATTTTGAGAATGCAAATTTACACTTAATTTTTAATTAACAAACACTTCTTTAACTTTTTTTATTTTTTTGTCAATTATATGGTTAAACTTTATTATTTCTATATTTGTAAATTAATTAAAACAAACTAACCATGAACGAAATCATTAAGAAGAACGGAATTACTTTTGGTATAATTGCAGCATTAATATCTATAATAATAACTTCCCTTATTTATACAATTGACATCAAACTATTTACCGTATGGTGGATTGGAGTTATAAAAATAGCTGCTTTCATAGTTTTAGCTGTAGTTTTATTAATAAAAACTAAAAAAGAGTTGAACAATATGATTTCTTTTAAAGATGCTTTCACGACGTATTTTATTTGTTTTGTAATCAGTATAGTCTTAGCTTCGGTTTTCGAAATTCTGCTGTTTAATGTTATTGACCCTTCTTTAAAAGAAAGTGTTCAACAACTATCAATTGAAACAGCTGTTGATATGATGAAAAAGTTTGGAACTCCAACTTCTGAAATTAGAAAAGCAGTTGAAGAAATGTCAAAAACGAACCAATTTGAAACTTTTCAAATACTTAAGGGAAGTGCATTTGCGATTATTATTAGTTCAATTTTTGGATTAATTTTCGCAGCTATTTTTAAAAGCAAACCAAAAGAACAATTCTAAATGAATCTAACCCTAATTATTCCTTTATTAAACGAAAAAGAATCGTTACCTGAGTTGCACCAATGGATTGCAAAAGTGATGACAGCGAATAATTTTTCGTATGAAATACTTTTTATTGATGATGGAAGCACTGATGATTCTTGGCAAACAATTGAACAACTATCTAAAAAAGACAGTAATGTAAAAGGTATTCGTTTTCTAAGAAATTATGGAAAAAGTCAGGCTTTACATGCAGGATTTGCAAAAGCAAAAGGTGATGTTATCATTACTATGGATGCAGATTTACAAGATAGTCCAGATGAAATCCCTGAGTTATATAATTTAATCATTAAAGAAAATTATGATTTAGTTTCGGGTTGGAAGAAAAAAAGATATGACTCAGTTGTATTCAAAAATGTTCCATCCAAATTATTTAATTGGGCAGCTCGAAAAACTTCTGGAGTAAAACTACATGATTTTAATTGTGGGTTAAAAGCATACAAAAATAATGTTGTAAAAAATATTGAAGTTTATGGCGAAATGCACCGTTATATTCCGGTTCTAGCTAAGAATGCTGGTTTTGAAAAAATTGGTGAAAAAGTAGTGATTCATCAAGCAAGAAAATATGGGAATTCAAAATTTGGAATGAGTCGTTTTATTAATGGCTTTCTAGACCTAATTACGATTTGGTTTATTTCAAAATTTGGAAAAAGACCTATGCATCTTTTTGGATTATTAGGAACAATAATGTTTTTAATCGGTTTTTGTTTAGCTCTTTATTTAGGAATAGATAAAATGTTTTTTCATAAAACAAGTAGATTAATTACAGAAAAACCACAATTTTATATTGCCTTAATTACAATGATTATAGGTACACAATTATTTTTAGCAGGATTTCTTGGTGAAATAATTTTAAGAACAAAAAACAACGAAGAACGTTATAAGATTTTAGAAAACATATAGATTATGGACATAAAACAAAACATATTAGACAAAGTAAACGTTTGGTTAACTCCAACATTTGACAGTCAAACTCAAGAAGCAATTAAAGAAATGATGACTTCTTCACCGGCTGAATTAGAAGATAGTTTTTATAAAAATCTTGAATTTGGAACCGGTGGAATGAGAGGTATAATGGGCCCAGGAACCAACCGAATTAATAAATACACCTTAGGAAAAAATACGCAAGGTTTATCTGATTATCTAAAAAAGTCTTTTCCCAATGAACAATTAAAAGTTGCCATCGCATACGACTGCCGTCACAATAGTGATACTTTAGCTAAAGTTGTAGCAGATGTTTTTTCGGCAAATGGTATACATGTTTATTTATTTTCAGAAATGCGTCCAACTCCAGAATTATCTTTTGCTTTAAAATATTTAAACTGTCATGCAGGAATAGTTTTAACAGCATCACATAATCCACCAGAATATAACGGATACAAAGTTTATTGGCAAGATGGAGGACAATTAGTACCACCACAAGATGGAGAAATTATCAAATTAATTGATAGTCTTAAATACAATGACATTAAATTTGAAGCTAATGAAAGTTTAATTGAATATATTGATAAAGATATTGACGAAGCCTTTGTAAACTCAACAGTTGAAAATGCAAGTTTTAATACACCACAAGAAGCAAAAGACAACCTTAAAATAGTATATACATCGTTACACGGAACATCAATCAAATCCGTTCCTGATGTATTGTCAAAAGCTGGTTATAAAAATGTAAATATTGTACCTGAACAAGCAATTCCTGATGGAAATTTTCCAACAGTAAAATCTCCTAACCCAGAAGAACCAGAAGCTTTAGCTATGGCAACTGCTTTGGCCGAGAAAACAAATGCTGATATAGTTGTTGGAACTGATCCAGACAGTGACCGAGTTGGTGTTGCTGTTAGAGATTTGGACGGAAATATGATTTTACTAAATGGTAACCAATCCATGATTGTTATGACTGCCTTTTTGTTAGAAAAATGGAAACAAGCAGACAAGATTACAGGCAAACAATTCATTGGTTCAACTATCGTATCGACTCCAATGATGTTAGATTTAGCTTCAGCATATGGAGTTGAATGTAAGGTTGGATTAACAGGGTTTAAATGGATTGCAAAATTCATTAAAGATTTCCCTAACCAAGAATTCATAGGTGGTGGAGAAGAAAGTTTTGGTTATATGGTTGGTGATGCGGTAAGAGATAAAGATGCTGTTTCTGCTATTTTATTAGTTTGTGAAATTGCTGCAATAGCAAAAGCTAATGGAAGTAGTTTATATAAAGAATTACTAAATCTATATGTTGATTTTGCTTTTTATAAAGAACATTTAATTTCAATTACAAAAAAAGGAATTGAAGGCGCAAATGAAATTAAGCAAATGATGATTGACTTGCGTGAAAATCCAATGCAAGAAATAAATGACCAAAGAGTTGTAATGATTGAAGATTACCAAAACAGCACAGCCAAAAACATGTTTACTGGCGAAGTTGAAGCATTAGACATTCCAAAATCAAATGTATTAATTTACTATTTAGAAGATGGAAGTAAAATTTGTGCAAGACCAAGCGGAACTGAACCAAAAATTAAATTCTATTTTAGTGTAAATGATACTTTAGATAGTATTGAAAATGCTAAAGAAGTTGAAGAAGAATTAGATACCAGAATAAAAAATATTATTGCTTCAATGCAATTAAATTAATTGAATGAAAAAGATAATTCAAAAATTAAAACCCTATTTAAAGCCTTTTAAAAACCATATTGTTTGGAATGTGTTTTATAACATATTGTATGCTCTTTTTGGAACATTATCTTATGTAGCTTTGATACCTATGATGAATGTTTTGTTTGACACAACAAAAAAAGTTACCATAGAGCCAATATATACAGATTTTTTTCATCTAAAAAATTATCTAGAAGACTTAATGTCTTATTATGTTACCATTTATAAAGAAAATGGAACAGAAGAAAAAGCACTTTTACTTGTTGTTGTAATAGTAATATTTACATTTTTATTTAAAAATATTGCAGGTTATTTAGCTTCATTTCACATGATGCATTTGCGTAATGGAGTTACCGCAAAATTAAGAAATGTAATGTATAATAAAGTAATTAGCTTACCAGTTTCATTTTATTCTGAAAAAAGAAAAGGTGATGTTATGGCTCGTATGCTTGGTGATGTTGGAGAAGTACAAAATTCATTTTTTATGCTTTTAGAACTAATTGTAAAAGAACCTCTAACCATTGTATTTTCAATAGTTATGATGTTTACTTTTAGTTGGAAATTAACTCTTTTTGTTTTTATTTTTATTCCAATTTCTGGTTTAATTATATCAAGAATTGGTAAGAATTTAAAGTCACAGTCATTAAAAGCACAAAACGAAGGCGGTTACATGATTTCATTAGTAGAAGAAACCTTAACGGGATTAAAAGTAGTAAAAAGCTATAATGCTGAGCCTGTTTTTAAAAATAAATTTGGCAGTTCTATTGATCGTTTATTAAATCTTTCAAATAAAATTGGTAAAAAAAATAATTTAGCAGGACCATTAAGTGAGGTTATGGGAATTATAACAATTGCTATTCTATTATACTATGGTGGAAGTTTAGTCTTGGTTGATAAATTAGCTGATGGCTCACCTGCATTACAAGGTCCAGTATTTTTAGCTTTTATGGGATTAGCCTATAACATTTTAACTCCTGCAAAAGCAATTTCAAAAGCTTCTTATGCCGTTAAAAACGGAATTGCTGCAGCTGATCGTGTATTCGAAATTTTAGAACAAGAAAACACAGTTGACACAAAAATAGATGCTGTTAAAAAAACTGATTTTAATGATAAAGTAACTATCGAAAACATCAACTTTAGATATGGTGATGAGAATGTATTAAAGAACTTTTCAATTACAGTTCCAAAAGGAAAAACGGTTGCATTAGTAGGACAATCTGGTTCTGGAAAAAGTACGATTGCCAATTTATTAACCCGTTTTTATGATGTTCAAGAAGGTGCAATTAAAATAGATGGTGTTGATATAAAAGACATGAATATTCATTCTCTTAGAGGTTTGATGGGATTGGTAACACAAGATTCAATTTTATTTAATGATACCATTAAAAACAATATTTTAATTGGAAAACCGGATGCGACAGATGCAGAAATTATTGATGCACTTAAAGTAGCTAATGCTTTTGAGTTTGTAAATGATTTACCTTTAGGAATAGAAACTAATATTGGTGATGCTGGTGGAAAATTATCAGGTGGACAAAAACAACGTTTATCTATTGCTAGAGCTGTGTTGAAAAATCCTCCAATTATGATTTTGGATGAAGCAACATCTGCTTTAGATACAGAAAGTGAAAAATTTGTACAAGTGGCCTTAGAAAACATGATGCAGAACAGAACTTCAATTGTAATTGCACATAGGTTATCTACGATTCAAAAAGCAGATAATATTATTGTAATGCAAAAAGGTGAAATAGTTGAACAAGGAACTCACACAGAATTAATGACTAAAGAAGGAATGTATTCTAAATTAGTCTTAATGCAGTCTTTTGAATAAACAAAAAATATAAATTTATGAAAAGAGAATATTTTACAGGACTTTTTTGCTTTTTTCTGTGGCAACAGTCATAACTCTAGAATATTTTTTTGACAATGAAACAATTGAAGAATACTTACATAAATTTATTGTAGTTTGGTTACTTTTAGCAATATATGCTGGACAATATTCAATGAGATTCCCAAAAAGATTTTAAAATGTACACAAACAATCCAAATATTATTTTACCAGACGATGATACTATTATCGTCTGGAAATATTTGGATTTATCTAAGTTTTTAGACATGCTTATGTCCAAACGTTTGTTTATGTCGCGTTCAGATAAATTTGAAGACCAATACGAAGGCACATTTTCTGAACCTACTTATGAAGAAATCAAGAAAATTGCAGCCAACAATCCCGAATTTTTAGATTATTATAAATCACATCGAGAGAAAGTGGTTATTAGCAGTTGGCATATCAATGAATATGAGTCATTTGCAATGTGGCAAATTTTTACCAAAAACAATGAAGGTTTAGCCATTCAATCAACAATTGGAAGAATAAAAAAAGCTTTGGCAACAGAACGAAAAACAGTACAACACATAGGACAAGTAAACTATATTGATTACAAAAAAGAACTTATCCCGTTTGATGATGCTTTTTTTCCGTTTTTGTTTAAACGAAAAAGTTTTCAGTATGAACGAGAAGTTCGAATTATTTCTGACGTAAGTTCAGACAACATAATAATAAATGATGGTTTAAAAATTGATGTAGACATTAATCAATTAATCGAACGCATTTACATTCATCCTAAAAGTGAAAATTGGTATAAAAATTTAGTAATCGAATTGGTTGAAAAACTAGGTTTCGGATTTACTATTGAAAAATCAGATTTGGAAAGTGATATTTTGATTTAGTTTATTATTCTAAATTTTCAAATTTTAAATTAGAAAATTTTAAAATTAAGTTTACTGCATCTAAAAAATCTTTCAAATTAGTATTTATATCATTTTCATTTAAACAATAGAAATAATAAAAACCCTCTTTTTTAATATTATTCTCTTTTTCAACAAAGTTTATGTAAAAAGAGTTTCCGTCAATGCATAATCTAAATTCATCGTCAAAGTCTTTTGAATTAATTTTAAAGATTGCTTCTTTCAATTTTAAAAAATCTTCATAGGGAACATTAAATTTCTTTTTTATTTTGTTTCGAAATTCATTTTTAGTGAAAATTAATTTAACCTTTTCTCTTTTATTATTAATCTTAAATTTAACATTAAATGCACTGTAAACAAGATGAGAGTGATAATAATCAAAACTTAATTTTTCAATATTTCTAGTTTGAGAAAAAGAAAAACTAAAAATAAAGAAAACAACTAATGAAAAGAAGTACTTCATAAATAATTATTTGATTACTGCCAACTAAACACTGAACACTGCCAACTATTTATATAGGCATATATTCTTCCACTTTCCAATCAGTATCTAAAAGGTTTACAAAATGGTAATGCACTTTGTCATTTTTATCAAAAGCACCGTTTTTGTTAATATCTTCAATACATCTAAAATATAAACGATTTTGAGCTTCAATGACATTCCAATCCATAACTTCGCTAAAATCTTCAGACAACTTTTTAAAATTTGAACCATCGATTGAACTCAACGCCAAAGATTTAATGTCATTTTGATTCACATTTCCGTCTTTATTGGTGTCATTATTCACAAAATTATATACTAAAATCTGCTTTTTAGTTTTTTCGGCAAAAGCATTTAAAAAAGTAACCGTTTGAATTTGTATTCTATCCGAAGTTAAAGATTTAACAGCAGTAGAATCAATATTTTGAAATTTTAAGTTTGTAAAATAACCCGTTAATTCAAAACGATTGTAATTTGAAATGGCATAACTCACCTGATTGGTTTTACTCGAGCCATAAACGCTCTTATAATCATCATACACTCGAACATCACCAATTGGATGAATCAAATATTTTGTTCCTTCCATTAAAATAGGTAAATCGGCAATTTTTATAGAAGACGAATCTACTTTAACTGTAGTTTCAATTTTAGATTTAGAATCTTCGTATTTTACTTTAGGTGTAGTCTGTTCTTTTTTACAGCTTACTAAAGAAAGTATAGCTAATCCTAAAATGTATTTTAAACGTGTTTGCATAGTCAAAAAGTTATGTTCAAATATACTAATTTTCTAGTATTTATAAACGTGCGGTAAGTTTTATATTAAAAACTCTTGTTGTCATGTAATTTGGAATTCCGTATTGACTTTTGGTATACACATCCCTAACCCAAGTATTTGTTATAGCATTTTGGTTGTTAAACATATTAAAAATTTCAAAACCAAGGGCAAATTCTTGAAACGGTTTTAACCATTGTTTTTGCGATTTGATTGATTCATCTTTAAACACATAAGAAAACCCTGCATCTGCTCTCCTGTAATCATTTAGTCGCAATTGATACTCATAAGGATCTGCATAAGCTGGCGAACCTCCTGGCAAACCTGTGTTGTAAACCAAATTCAAATAGATTTTTACATTAGGAATGTTAGGCATATAATCTTGAAATAAAACTGCGAATTTTAAACGTTGGTCTGTTGGACGAGCAATATTTCCTCTTCCATTTTGATTTTCTTCTGTTTTTAAATAGCCAAAAGTAAACCACGACTCAGTTCCTGGAACAAATTCTCCGTTTAGTCTTGCGTCAAATCCGTAAGCATAAGCAGTTGCATCATTGTTCGCTCTATATCGAATTCGAACATTATCTATCGTGTAAGTATTTACATTTTTAAAATCTTTGTAATACATTTCAGAAAGCAATTTAAAACCTCTTCCCCACATTTTGAAACTATAATCGTTACTCAAAACAAAGTGAATCGATTGTTGTGCTTTTACATCTTTTTGCACAACACCATCATAATCTCTTAATTCTCTGTAAAATGGTGGTTGATTATAAACACCAACTGCTGCTCTAAACAACATATCTTTTTCCCAGTAAGGCTTAAAAGCAAACTGGACTCTTGGAGCAAAAACAATTTGAGATTTTCCACTACCATTAGTATCATTTACTTGCCATTGGTGAAAACGAAGACCCGTATTTAACCAATATTCTCCTTTTTCCCATTTACCACTATAATTCCATTGGCCGTAACCTGAAACTCTATTTATTGTTGTATAATTTGTAGCTCTTACATATTGATAAGGCGCTAATGGATATTCATTTGGCTGATAAGGTTGATTATTGGTGTAACCTAAAAGTGGATTTGGTAATGAAAATCCAGCTGAATCGATAACTTCCCATTCAACTACTCTATCTCTAATGTCTTCTCTTGTATATTTAAAACCCCATTCTATTTCACTTTTAGCTTTCAATTTATGAAAACCTTTTACTTCTGTATTTACAATTAATGCATCTAAATTATTTCTTGCATGATTTAATTGCGAACCAATTCCACGTGTAAATTGAACATCCCCAAAAGTTTCAGAACCAATATTTGTATCAACTTCTCCTAATCTGTATTGGGCTAAAATATCAAAATGTTCTTGTTCTTGTGTATGATAAGTTGAAGCAATAAATTTCAGCTTATTATTTTCATTATATTCGTAAACTGATTTTACAGCTCCAAAAACTGTTAAGTATTCATCTTTTTCTTGACCATCATAAAGCACTTGCACACCTATTGGCTCACTAATTGTACCAAAATTTGTTTGTCTAAACAAAGGCTGATAGTTGTATTTATTTTGAGCTACATTACCTAAAAAACTCCATTGCCATTTGGTTGAAGCAGTGTAGTTTAAATAGGTTTGAATATCTGTAAATGAAGGTTTAAAATTTGTTTCTGTATCTTGACTATTTACTAAAAGGCTGTTGTTTCTATAACGAACACCAGTAACATTACTCCATTTTTGATTTTTAGAAACACCCTCAACCGAAGCATTTACACCTAAAAAACTAGCTTCGACATTGGCTCCAAATTGTTTAGGGTTTTTGTATGTGATGTCTAAAACAGAGGCCATTTTATCTCCATATTTAGCTTGAAATCCTCCTGCAGAAAAATCTACATTTTGCACCATGTCTGTGTTGGTAAAACTTAATCCTTCTTGTTGACCAGAGCGAATTAAAAACGGACGATAAACTTCTATCTCATTTACATAAACTAAATTTTCGTCATAATTTCCACCACGAACAGCATAAGATGTACTTAATTCGTTGTTAGAGTAAACTCCAGGCAATGTTTTTATAATATTTTCTATTCCAGCATTTGCACCAGGGATTTTTCTAATAACAACTGGATCAATTGTCGTTAAACCTTCAATTCTTTTTTTATTAGTTCCAACTACGGTTACTAATCCAATTTCTTCTACATTAATATTCATAACTGGATTAAACTCATAATCTTCATTCGGCTTTAATTCCAAGTCTTTTAAGGTTGTTTTTTTATAAGAAATATGTGAAAAAACAATACTTATTTTCTTGTTTGCTGGCACTTGCAGTACATAAAAGCCTGTAACATCTGTTGTTGTTCCAATGTTTCCAACTTTAACAGAAACATTTTCAATAGGTTCATTAAATTCGTTTAATATTACCCCTTTTATTTGGGCAGTTTGAGCAAAAGTTGCAGTGCAAATAAAAAGGAAAAAGAGTATATTCTTCAAAGGATTAAATTTAATTGTTCTTATAAAAATAGCTTTCAAAGGTAGTAGAATTATTCATTTCATCAGTAACAACTACTTTAAAATCGTTCTTTCCTTTAACGTAAATATTGTCAGATAAAGTATGAACTAACTTTTTTGACTTGTAATCATATTCCATAAGAATCCAATTTCCGTTTAAATAAGCTTTGTATGAATCAATTCCCGATAAATCATCTAAAATTTTAGCAGTGATAATTGTGTATGTATCTATAGTTTTTCCTTCTGAGAAATTTACACCATATATTTTAGGAGCAATGGTATCTTGAACTACTTTATAATTTCCAAGTTTTTTGACTTTAGCATTTATTTTACCTCCTTTAATATACGATTTAATATAATCTATATCTTTGCCATCTAAGTAAGCTATAAAACTTTTTTTCTGTAAGGTTTCATCCAATTCAGAAATATCAAAAGAAATGTTGAAACTGTTTTTTACAGGAATTTCGTCTTCATGTAAAAACAAAATACCTTCATTGACTTTCAGTTTCAAATTAAAATTTTCATAAAACGTATTTGCTGTAAAATTAATAGTCCATTTTTCTTCTTCAAAAATATAATCGTTTTTAGCTTTTATTTTTTTGTCCGCTGATGTTGGGATAATATAAGCTGCTTGCGCTTTTTTATAAACAACTGGAATTTCAATAATCGAAGTGTTTTTAGAAAAATCTTCCACAATTATTTTATAAGTATAAGAGGACGATGGTTGTACCTTTAAAATTCCATTTCTTTTATTCTGATTTACTATTGACAATGGATATTCTTCATCTATAAACATTTTTTGAAAACGTTGTCCCATATTTTTATATCTAAAATAATCTATGAAGTAATTAATATGTTTAGATTCGTCAAAAGAAAATGTATCAAATTTATAAGAGAAATAGGGAACACCATTTACAAAAGTAGAAACTTTATAAATTCCGTTTTTATTGTAAGGGTTTGTTATGTTATCAAAAACATTGAGACCAAAACCAATTGCTCCATTAGAAGTAATTTTGTTGGTCACATAACTTCCTTCGTCATTAATTGTTAAAGGAATTGTTTGGGTTAAATATTCGTTATTAATAGCAATAGTATCATTTAATGGATAAACCAGTATGCTATTTACTTTTGGTCTATATTTATCAATTACCAATTTATCAAAGCCAAAAAGTAATGGATTGATAACCATTTCTGTTTTAGTATCTCTAATTTCAAAATGCAAATGTGGACCACCACTTCCACCGCTATTTCCAGACAAAGCAATAATTTCCCCTTGTTTTACGGGTAATTCTGATGGTTTTAAAAAAAGTTCTATTTCATACGCTTTTTCATCATAGTGTCTTTTATGAATTAGTTCTTCTATTTTTTCATTAGCACTTTGTAAATGTCCGTAAACAGAAGTGTAACCATTTGGGTGCGAGACATAAATTGCCTTTCCATAGCCCCAAGTGGAAATTTTAATTCTAGAAATATAACCATCTGCAACTGCATAAACTGGCAAACCTTCGATACCTTTTGTTTTTAAATCTAAACCTGTATGAAAATGATTACTTCGTAATTCTCCAAATGCACCTGAAACATCTAAAGGTATATCTAATGGAGAAATAAAATAATCTTTAGGATAATCTTGTCCAAAACTTAAAAAAGAGATAAAAAAGAGAAGAAAAAAGTGTTTCATTTAGGCTAATTTTGCATTTGAAAGACTAAAATTAAATAATTAAGTACTTATAATACAAGTAAAACAAAAAAAATAAGCATTTAGTATATAAAAAAAAATAAAAAGTGTTGTTATTTAAATTTCAAATCTTAACTTTGTATTATTGTATTGAAATAAATGTTTTATGAGTGGATTAACTGAATTGATTGATTCTCTTGAAGTTAAATTTTCGAAAATGTATCACAAGATGGATACTTTGGAAAAGAAAAATCAAGAATTATCTGATGAATTGATACAATTCAAGGATAACAACAATAAACAGTTAAAAACGATTGGTGATTTACAAAATCAATTGGAGAGCTTAAAGACTGTCAATGCGATATTAGGTAGTGATGAAAACAAAAGAGAAACGAAACTCAAAATAAATTCTTTAATTAGAGAAATTGATTATTGCATAGCACAACTTTCGGAATAGAAAGAAATGGAAGATAAACTAAAAATTAAAATATCAATTGCAGACCGAGTTTATCCATTAACAGTGGAACATTCGCAAGAAGAAGGACTAAGAAGTGCTTCTAAAAAGATTGATGTTATTATAAAACAGTTTGAACAAAATTATGCAGTAAGAGACAAGCAAGATGTTTTAGCCATGTGTGCTTTACAATTTGCCTCACAAGTAGAACAAAAGCAGTTGAATAAGTCGCAAGACAATGATGAAGCTTATGAAAGACTACAAAAATTAGATGATAAATTGAGTCGAATTCTTTCAAAATAAATACGTTCATACATAACAATACTACCTACATTAGTATCATTTGGTAAACTCAACAATCACAAATTAAAATGAGTGAATTATTGCAACTAAAGAATGCCATGCTATTTATAGCAAGGAACCTTGAAAGGCAAACTAACTCAAAACTTGTATAACTGGAGTTTATGCAATCAGCTAATGTAGGTTTTTTTTTATATAATTTTTTAATCAAATCATGGATAACATACTAATAATAATCATTGGAGTTGTAGTTGGAATAGCGTTAGGTTTTGGTATAGCAAAACTTTTAGAAAAAAGTAATGTTTCAAACCTTATTAAAAATGCAAAAAAAGAAGCAACTTCTATATTAAAAGAAGCTAAATTAGAGGGTGAGTCTATTAAAAAAGACAAACTGCTACAAGCTAAAGAAAAGTTTTTAGAATTAAAATCAGAGCACGAAAAAGAGATTTTATCTAAAGATAAAAAATTAGGTGAAGCTGAAAAAAGAACAAGAGACAAAGAATCTCAAATTTCTAGTGAATTAGCTAAAACTAAAAAGATAAACGAAGAAGTAGAAGCTAAAATAACAGACTACAATACAAGACTTGATTTCTTAGACAAGAAACAAATTGATGTAGAAAAAATGCATAAATCTCAAATAGAACAACTTGAAGTAATTTCAGGTTTATCTGCCGATGATGCAAAAAGTCAACTAGTTGAAAGCTTAAAAGCTGAAGCTAAAACAAATGCAATGGCTCACATTCAAGAGACTATTGAAGAAGCTAAATTAACAGCTCAACAAGAAGCTAAAAAAATAATCATTAGCACAATACAACGTGTTGGAACAGAAGAAGCTGTAGAAAACTGTGTATCTGTTTTCAATATTGAATCTGATGATGTTAAAGGAAGAATTATTGGTCGTGAAGGAAGAAACATTAGAGCCATCGAAGCAGCAACGGGTGTAGAAATTATTGTTGATGATACTCCAGAAGCAATTATACTTTCTTGTTTTGATCCTGTTAGAAGAGAAATTGCTCGTTTAGCTTTACACAAATTAGTTACAGACGGAAGAATTCACCCAGCGAGAATTGAAGAAGTTGTAGCTAAAACACAAAAGCAAATTGAAGAAGAAATTATTGATATAGGAAAACGTACAGTAATCGATTTAGGAATTCACGGTTTACACCCTGAACTTATCAAAATCGTTGGACGTATGAAGTACCGTTCTTCTTATGGTCAAAACTTATTACAACACTCAAGAGAAGTTTCTAAACTTTGTGGAATTATGGCTGCTGAACTTGGCTTAAACGTTAAGTTAGCAAAAAGAGCAGGTTTACTACACGATATTGGAAAAGTGCCAGATACTGAAAGTGAATTACCTCACGCAATTTTAGGAATGCAATGGGCAGAAAAATACGGTGAAAAAGAAGAAGTTTGTAACGCTATTGGAGCTCACCATGATGAGATTGAAATGAAGTCATTAATTTCTCCTATTATTCAAGTATGTGATGCTATTTCTGGGGCAAGACCTGGGGCAAGAAGACAAGTTTTAGATTCTTACATACAACGTCTAAAAGACTTAGAAGAAATTGCTTACGGATTTAATGGTGTTAAAAGCGCCTATGCAATCCAAGCAGGTAGAGAATTACGTGTAATTGTTGAAAGTGAAAAAGTATCTGACGAATTAGCAGCAACTCTATCTTTTGAAATTTCACACAAAATTCAAACCGAAATGACTTATCCTGGTCAAGTAAAAATTACTGTAATTAGAGAAACTAGAGCTGTTAATATAGCTAAATAACAAGTTGGCAGTGTTCAGTGATTAGTTACTATAAATATAAAATCGCGTTAATTCATTTTAATGCGATTTTTTTTTTGCTTAAATTATCCGTTGAATTATTCCAACAATGTATTCTTATTCAAAAACTACTATCTGAAATCTGCCAACTGATTACTGAACACTAAACACTACTTCCTCGGATGAAACTGTGTTAGTACTTTTGCCAAATGCTTTCTATCTAAGTGCATATAAACTTCTGTAGTCGTAATTGATTCATGTCCCAACATTAATTGAATAGAACGCAAATCTGCACCATTTTCTAACAAGTGCGTTGCGAATGAATGACGAAAAGTATGCGGACTAATGGTTTTCTTTAAACTTATCTGTATGGCTAAATCTTTTATGATTGTAAAAATCATAGCTCTTGTTAATTGTTTTCCTCTTCTATTTAAAAATAAAGTGTCTTCATAGCCTTTTTGAATATTTAAATGAGATCGGATTTGTTCTTTATAAAGTAGAATATACTTTTCGGTAGTTTTTCCAATAGGGACAAATCGTTGTTTATTTCCTTTTCCAGTTACTTTTATAAAGCCTTCATCAAAAAATAAATCAGAAATTTTGAGGTTTGTTAATTCAGAAACACGCAAACCACAACTATATAAAGTTTCTAGAATAGCTCTGTTGCGTTCTCCTTCTGGAGTTGACAAATTGATTGCTGCAATTAATTGATCAATTTCAATCGTTGAAAGTGTGTCAGGTAATTTTCTACCCGTTTTAGGAACTTCAATTAAATCTAAAGGATTATCTTTTCGGTAATCTTCAAACAATATATAGGTAAAAAAACTTTTTAAGCCTGAAATGGCACGAGCCTGACTTCTAGCATTTACCAATGAAGAGATATGGTAAACAAATTGCTGAATGGTTTCTTCTGTAATGTTAATCGGGTTTTGAGTAATTGAATTTGTTTCTAAGAACAGTACCAATTTTTCTATATCAAACGTATAATTTAGAATAGTATTAGTTGATAAACCTCTTTCAAGTTTTAAATAATTTTGATATTCTTTGATATAGGATTTCCAATTACTCATGTGTCAAAAATACGAAAAATTAAGCATAAAAAAATCCCGAAATTAATCGGGATT
>JBLHNH010000051.1:0-17354 GCA_047622645.1 Flavobacterium sp. | reverse complement strand
ATTTTTGGTAATAAGCAATACATTCTTCATAAGTAGTCGATTGATTGCCGTTTCCTTTTTCAAAAGGTGTCAAGTATTTTTCTTGTGAATAGGAAAACAATGAACTTAAAAGCAATAATGTAATTATATAACGCATGAGAATTTGTTTTTGTAGTTTCAAAAATAGTGATTTTTTTGCCACAGATTCAAAGATTTTTAGAAGATGATTTAATTTTTTCCGTCAGTTCGAGTGTTTTTGAGTAATGAAATGGAACAAAAATGTATCGAGAACCGTTGTTATGGAAATAGTATTCAATTCACGACTTCTCGATATAATTTTCAAAAACAAAAACTAGTGTTTTTCTTTTCAAAAATCACTCGAAGTGACGGAAAGTATGATGATTTGTTGTTTTAAAAATAATTTTAAACACACCGTCAGTTCGAGTGTTTTTTGGAGTAATTTATTTTAAATTTATCTAGGATTTTCAACTTCAAAAAATGTATCGAGAACCGTTGTTATGGAAATAGTATTCAATTCACGACTTCTCGATATAATTTTCAAAAACAAAAACTAGTGTTTTTCTTTTCAAAAATCACTCGAAGTGACGGAAAGTATGATGATTTGTTGTTTTAAAAACGATTTTTAAACACACCGTCAGTTCGAGTGTTTTTTGGAGTAATTTATTTTTGGATTTATCTAGGATTTTCAACTTCAAAAAATGTATCGAGAACCGTTGTTCTGGAAATAGTATTCAATTCACGACTTCTCGATACAATTTTTAAAAACAAAAACTAGCGTTTTTCTTTTCAAAAACCACTCGAAGTGACGGAAAGTATGATGATTTGTTGTTTTAAAAACGATTTTAAACACACCGTCAGTTCGAGTGTTTTTTGGAGTAATTTATTTTTTGAATTTATCTAGGATTTTCAACTTCAAAAAATGTATCGAGAACCGTTGTTATGGAAATAGTATTCAATTCACGACTTCTCGATATAATTTTCAAAAACAAAAACTAGTGTTTTTCTTTTCAAAAATCACTCGAAGTGACGGAAAGTATGATGATTTGTTGTTTTAAAAATAATTTTAAACACACCGTCAGTTCGAGTGTTTTTTGGAGTAATTTATTTTTTGAATTTATCTAGGATTTTCAACTTCAAAAAATGTATCGAGAACCGTTGTTATGGAAATAGTTTTCATTTCAAAACTTCTCGATACAATTTTTAAAAACAAAAACTAGCGTTTTTCTTTTCAAAAACCACTCGAAGTGACGGAAAGTATGATGATTTGTTGTTTTAAAATTATTTTACACACACCGTCAGTTCGAGTGTTTTTTGGAGTAATTTATTTTTAAATTTATCTAGGATTTTCAACTTCAAAAAATGTGTCGAGAACCGTTGTTATAAAAACTTTTTCTTAGCCAAATTTAGTAAGTCATCATAGTTTCCATTTATAAGTGCTTCTTTTTTGGCTCTTGACCATTTTTTAATTTGTTTTTCTTTATCGATCGCAAAATTTATATCTGTGAATTCCGCATAAAAAACCAACTCTACAGGTCTTCTTTTATAGGTGTAACAATCTGGATAAATTCCATTTTGATGTTGAAATAATCTTTGTGTTAAGTTACTAGTTAATCCTGTATAATAAGAATTATCACTACACTTAAGAATATAAATATAAGACTGTTGCATAAGTAATTATAAAAGTATAAATATAATAATTTTTTCAATTCACGACTTCTCGATACAATTTTTAAAAACAAAAACTAGCGTTTTTCTTTTCAAAAACCACTCGAAGTGACGGAAAGTATGATGATTTGTTGTTTTAAAAACGATTTTTAAACACACCGTCAGTTCGAGTGTTTTTTGGAGTAATTTATTTTTTGAATTTATCTAGTATTTTCAACTTCAAAAAATGTATCGAGAACCGTTGTTATGGAAATAGTCTTCAATTCACGACTTCTCGATACAATTTTTAAAAACAAAAACTAGCGTTTTTCTTTTCAATAACCACTCGAAGTGACGGAAAGTATGATGATTTGTTGTTTTAAAAACGATTTTTACACACACCGTCAGTTCGAGTGTTTTTTGGAGTAATTTATTTTAAATTTATCTAGGATTTTCAACTTCAAAAAATGTATCGAGAACTGTTAATATGGAAATAGTCTTCAATTCACGACTTCTCGATACAATTTTTAAAAACAAAAACTAGCGTTTTTCTTTTCAAAAACCACTCGAAGTGAAGGAAAGTATGATGATTTGTTGTTTTAAAAACGATTTTTACACACACCGTCAGTTCGAGTGTTTTTTGGAGTAATTTATTTTTGAATTTATCTAGGATTTTCAACTTCAAAAAATGTATCGAGAACCGTTGTTATGGGAATAGTCTTCATTTCACGACTTATCGAAAAAATTTTCAAATCAAAAACTAGCGTTTTTCTTTTTAAAAACCAATCGAAGTGGTGGTTAAAGACATATTTCTAAATTCAAACTTCTAAATTCAAACTTCATAGACTATCTTTGCCCCATGAATACAAATCACCATTCGACAAATTTACTTGTCAATTTAGGAATCGAAAGCCTAAATGAAATGCAAGAAGTAGCACAAACTACTATTCTTCAAGATAATAATGTTTTATTACTTTCTCCAACAGGATCAGGGAAAACCTTGGCTTTTTTGATGCCAATTTTTCAACTTTTGGAAGAAGATATCAATAATGTTCAGTGTTTAATTTTAGTTCCTTCACGAGAATTGGGACTTCAAATTGAGCAAGTTTGGAAGAAAATGGGAACGAATTACAAAGTAAATATTTGTTATGGTGGCCATTCATTAGATACTGAAATTAAGAATTTAAGCAATCCACCAGCGATTTTAATTGGAACTCCAGGAAGAATTGGAGATCATTTAGATAGAAAATCGTTTGATGTAGAAAATATCACGACTTTAGTTTTAGACGAATTTGACAAATCCTTACAACTGGGTTTTCATGAAGAAATGTCTTATATCATTAGTCGTTTACCGAAATTAAATAAACGTATTTTAGTTTCAGCTACAGCTGGAATTGAAATTCCGAAATATACACGAGTTGTAAACCCAACTGTTTTAGATTTTATTGTTGAAGAAGAAAAAAACAACAATTTAGATGTAAAATTGGTTATTTCTAACGATAAAGATAAGATAAATACACTTTTTCAGTTGATTTGCTCTTTAAAAGGAGAAAGTGCGATTGTGTTTTGCAACCATCGTGACGCTGTGGAACGAATTAGTGATATGTTAAACGAAAAAGGAATTTACGCTACGTTTTATCATGGAGGAATGGATCAAGATGAGCGTGAACGTGCTTTGATTCAGTTTAGAAATGGAAGTATGAGTTATTTGATTACGACTGATTTAGCGGCTCGTGGTTTAGATATTCCAGAAATGAAACATGTTATTCATTATCATTTGCCTTTAAAAGAAGATGAGTTTACCCACAGAAATGGTCGTACGGCTCGTATGTTAGCTTCTGGAACGGCTTATGCTTTGATTCACGAAAGTGAAAAGAAATTGGAATACTTTGATTATAGTTTAGAAAAATTAGTAGTTACTGAAACGACAAGATTGCCAAGACCACCGCAATTTCAGACGATTTATATCAGTGGTGGAAAGAAAAACAAGTTGAATAAATTTGATATTGTTGGTTTCTTTTCACAAAAAGGAAAATTAGAAAAAGAAGATTTGGGTTTAATTGAAGTGAAAGATTTTATTTCGTTTGCAGCTGTAAAATATGGAAAAGTAACTGAATTTTTAAACAACATTCAAGACCAAAAAATGAAAGGAAAGAAATTTAAAATTGAAGTTGCGAGAAAGGTTGTGAAGAAAGAAGAGGAAGAAGATAGGTCTTACTAAGGTAAAAACAGATAATATTTTATACAAGAAAACCTTCTTTTTGAGAAGGTTTTTTATTGTTTTAACGTGTTTGTTTACTAAATTAGTTGCGTGTTTAAGCAACTAATTTAGTAAACAAAAACAAACGCGAGAAAATTTCGAAGGAATTTTCCAAATAAGCACTTGCCAAGCAATTAATTATACATGGTGTTGTGGCACGTTATTTTTTTATTTCATTAAACTTCCATTCAAAGTTATCGTCCATTAAACTTTTGAAATCGGTCAGTAAATAGTTTTTATAAATTTCATCGTCTGGTTTTAAGTTTTTCCAAAAAATAATATTCTTGTCAATATCTCCATATTTTGAAATAGTAATGTTGAATTTCCCAGTCTCAATATTATAGTTTTCTAACTCTACAATATAAAATCGCTGTACTCTCATCATATTATCTACAAAATTTGGATTGATTGCCATATTTACTCCTTTGTATTGAGTTTGAATACTTGGATACATTAAAATATCAGTTGCTAAATTATGTTTAGCATTTAATGTTCGGTGAGCAATACTTGCAGATAGTGCATAACTTTTGTCATTAATAAATGTAGAATGAAGAAATTTCAGATATTCAATTAATCCGGCTTTTCTTTCTTTATCTAGTTTATATTCAAATGGCTTATCCATTTGTTCAAATTCAGCGTCTTTTAATACTCCATAATGATTATCTTGATGAAGTTCAGTTTGAAGAAAGGTCTGAAAAGCGAACTGTTTATCCGAAGCAATTAATTCCCATTTAGAGACACAAAATTTTCTTTGTTTGTAATTACTATTTCTAACAACTTCCATTAAAGCAGTCATTGGATTGTCAGAACAATAGAATACTGGGCTTTTTGGAAAATTACATCGATTAAATCCTGTCAGATTTATAGGTGGATAGCTATGTTCCGAAAAAAGATTAATATTCGTAAAAGAGTCAATTTCTCTAACTCTGAAAAAAGGTAAAGGGAAGTCAGATGGTTTAAAGAGTTTAAATAAATTCGGTAATATTTCAAACTCTTTAAAAATGATTTCCTCAACTTTCTTTAAGAAGACGTCAGCATTTTTAAAATCTGAAATTTCTGGCCAAACAACTTTTTTCAACCTTTCGATTGATTCTTTTGCTTGGTCAAATTTGGGGAAGTTTTCGAAATTTTCACTCATTTTTCTCTAATGTGCCTCAACTTGTATATATATTCCACTAACAAATACTTACAATTGTTTATAATCGTATAAATTCAATCGTAAATATATAAAAACAAAATACACAAACATTACGGTTTCCCGCAATCAACAAAAAAAGCTAAAAATTAGTTCTAACTTTTAGCTTTTGTGTTTTAAAAAATGCAGTTTAAAAATATTTTTAGGCTGCATTTTATCAAAGTTTCAAAATTTTATTGAAAAATTACTGGTTTTGTTGATTTGGGGATTTTTACAATATAATATGGTTGTGTTTGGATTGCAAAAACATTAATTACATAAACAGATTGAACTGTTACATTAATATTATTGACATTTTCAATAATACTTGATATACTTATATTATGACCTGCATCACCATAGATGTTATCAAATACTGCGATTATTTGATATTGAGTAAAATCAATAGATATTTCACTAAATGAATTTGAAACATTATTAATAGAGTTCATTTGATTTAAAAGATTTTGCCATTGAATCGAGTCAGAAATAACTACATTAGACTGAATTATTCCTTCAGCACCGTCACCATATAATACTCCATTTCCAATTAAAATTGGAGTAATATTTATAGGTACAAGATTACTATTATTATTTGGAACAGAAATATCATCATCATCATTATTACTACAAGAAATTAATGACAATATTGAAAAAAATGTTAAAATTAAAATTTTCATAAAGTTTTTAATGTTAAATTAGTTAATTATTTTTAATAATCTGATAATCATTTAAAAAAACGACGGAGAATGAACAGATTTTCTATTCATTTTTAAAACTTTTATTTTAAAAATTATTTTTTTATTTTGTTAAGTTAATTTTTTAAAGTAATTACTGCGATTAGTGAAGCTCAAAGGTGTTAGTTAACGGTCTCGGATATGAGTAGTTGCGTGGGTTAGCACTTAACTTTGTAAGTAAGCACCAAACTGAAAATCCGCGAGGATTTTCAGAAGTAGGCGAGAACAAGCAATTACTTATAGCCATTGTTAGGCAATGTTATTTATAATATTCGTATTCAAATCGTTCAGTTGTATAATAACTAGCTTTTATTAAAAGTCCCTTATTATTATATTCCATCTTGGTGGTTTCTTTCTTCTGTTCATTGTCAAATCGAGTAAACTCTTTTATTTGTCCGTTTTCGTAGACATATTCAAAAGTGTAATCCCATTCGCTTTTTCCGGAATTAGGTCTAATTTCCCAACCATAGTATTTTTTCTTGTGAAAGTCATCTATGTATTCTGTTATACTTTCTTGGTATTTTTCACCGTTTCTGTACCAATCTCGGATTTGCTTCCGTCCATTATTCTCAAAATGGTCAACTATATTTAATGTTCCGTCAGAATTGAATTTAGTCAGTTTAACAAGTTGGTCATTATCGTACTCAATTTTAAAGTTCAAAACTTCAATTTCTGGCTTATCATCTTTGAATTTCGATGATAAGTCAAGTCCCATTTTCTTAAGTTTTTTTAATGCTTCTTTGTCAGGTTTTCCATTTCTAGTAGAGTCAACTTGATTTATTAATTTCCCTTTTTCATCATACTCAAAATAAATAGTTCTTTGCCCACCTCCAAGAAATGGCTCGTGGTGGAATTTTATCATTCTTCCTTCTCTGTCATAAAAGGTTGTTGCAGTTAATTTGTCACCATTAAACCACTTTCGGGCTTTAACTTTATTGAATTTATAGAAGCTATCACTTTGGTAAGTCCATTTCTCTTGTCCAAAAGTTATTATTGAAAAGAATAAGAATATGATTGTTAAATGTATTTTCATTTTGTCGTTTCTAATATTGCCTAACTTATGTATATGTTCCACTAACAAATACTTACAATTGTTTATAATCGTTTATAATTAATCGTAAATATATAAAAACAAAACAAACAAATTTAACGGTTTCCCACAATCAACAAAAAAAGCTAAAAATTAGTTCTAACTTTTAGCTTTTGAGTTTTAAAAATGGTGTTGTTGATTCTTAAAAGAAGTAACCTAAAGAAACTTGTAACACATTGTTTTTAATCTTGTCCGATTGACCTCTTAAGCCGTTAATATTAGATAATCCTAAATTGAAACGCACTCCAAAATTAAGTCCGTTGTCTAGTTTGTAGCCTAGACCTGCGTTTGCACCAAAATCCAATTTTTTGTAATTGTCTTTAACATCAAAACCATCGTAGTCAGCACCAATTAAATAGCCAATTTGTGGACCAGCTTCAAGGCTTAAACCATTGAATACATAGTACTTTCCAATTAAAGGTAGATTAATGTAACTTAAGGCAACAGGGTTTTCGTCATTTTTAAAACTAAAACCTTGTCCAGAATACATAAGCTCTGGTTGAAATGAGAATTTATCTGTAATTGTAATTTCACTCATAATTCCAAAGTTAAAAGCAGTTACAGGTTCTAACTGACTTGTGTTGTCTCCACTAAGATTAGCAAAGTTAAGTCCACCTTTTACCCCAAATTTAATGTCTTGAGCCTTAACATTCGAAAATCCAAAAACCGCTAATGCAGTTACCAAAAGTAATTTTTTCATAATATAGATTTGTTTAATTTTAAATAAATGTAGCATGATTTTAGGTTTCAAAAATTTTATTTAATTTGCTTTTAACTTTTTTAACACAGGAAGAGGTATTGCTTAACAATGCGTTCAGTTTTAATTTAGGGATTATTTTGAGTGGAACAAAAAAAGCTAAAAATCAAATGTAGATTTTTAGCTTTTTAATAGGTTTAAAGGTTCTCGATACATCCCGATAAAAATCGGGACACTCGAATTGACGAAAGACTATTTCGCAGGAACAACTTTATAAGTTGGGTCTTCTATGATATTTACATCAATAATGGCTTCGGCATTATTAAGTAATTCTATACAATCGTTGCTTAAGTGTTTTAAGTGAACTACTTTGTTTACAGCAGCGTATCGCTCTGTAATTTTGTTTACAGCATCAATGGCACTCATGTCAGCAATTCTACTTTCTGCAAAGTCAATAATAACTTCGTTTGGATCGTTTTGTATATCAAATTTATCTCCAAAAGCAGTAGTAGAACCAAAGAATAATGGGCCAAAAATTTCATAATGTTTCACTCCATTATCATCTATAAATTTTCTCGCACGAATTCTTTTGGCATTTTCCCAAGCAAAAACTAAGGCAGAAATAATTACTCCAATTAAAACGGCTAAAGCTAAATTATGCATTATAATCGTAACAAAAGTCACGACCAACATCACAAAAATATCTGATTTAGGCATTTTGGTAAAGGCTCTAAAACTTGCCCATTCAAATGTTCCAATGGCTACCATAATCATTACTCCAGTTAAAGCAGCCATAGGTAATAATTCAATTACGGGTGCTCCAAATAAAATGATTACTAAAATGGTTAAAGCAGCCACAATTCCAGATAATCTAGCTCTAGAGCCAGATGATAAGTTAACTAATGTCTGAGCAATCATTGGACAACCACCCATTCCAAAGAAAAACCCGTTGGCAATATTCGCAGTTCCTTGTGCTAAACATTCGCGGTTACTGTTTCCTTTTGTTCTAGTTATTTCGTCAACTAAATTCAATGTTAATAAACCTTCAGTTAAACCAACAGCTGCCATAATTAAACCATAAGGCAAAATAATTTTGAACGTTTCAAACGTAAAAGGAATTTGAGGTATATGAAAAGGAGGAAGGCTTCCACTAACAGAAGCAATATCTACAACTTGTTTGGTGTCAATGTTAAAAATTAGTACAACTGCAAAAACTACAATAATAGCAACTAAAGAAGCCGGAACAGCTTTAGTTATTTTTGGAAAGAAAAGGATAATAGCAATAGTTAAAGCCACTAATCCTGCCATGATGTATAAAGGAGAACCTGATAATAATTCACTTTTTCCGTTAATAATGGTTTTAAATTGTTCTAATTGCGACATAAAGATTATTACGGCCAATCCATTTACGAAACCAAACATTACAGGTTGTGGGACTAATCGAATGAACTTTCCTAATTTTAGTAGTCCTACAACTATTTGAATTATTCCAGCCAAGGCAACAGCTGCAAATACATATTCTAATCCGTTAGAATTCATTAAGGCAATTAATACAATAACTGTTGCACCAGCACCACCAGAAACCATTCCAGGACGACCACCTAATATGGCAGTGATTATTCCCATTATGAAAGCTCCGTACAATCCAACTAATGGAGGAAAACCAGCTAAAATAGCAAACGATAACGATTCGGGAATCATAGTCATGGCAACGGTTAAACCTGCAAGGATTTCGGTTTTATAATCTACTTTTTGTTTAAAATCGAAAAGATTCAGTACTTTTTGCATTATAATTTTGGCTTTGAAAAAAATTAAGCGGCAAAGGTAGGGAATTTGTATTGGATATTCTGATTTTCAGATATTGGATGTTCGGATTTTGGAACACAGATTTAAGAAATTGGAGAAATTTGAAAAAGTTTAAACGCAAGGTGACTAAGTTTACTATATAAAGCGAAGTGACTTTTGCTGTGAAGAAATTCTATGTTTCTATGTGTTAAAAAAAAAAGGAACACGAATAACACAGATTTTTTAAACAGATAGCGGTTAAACTGGCAAAGCGACTATACTTAGAATTTAAAGCTAAGTTCCTAAAATAACTTTGAGAAACTCTGAGAATTACTTTGTGGAACTCTGAGTAGCCCAATAATTATTTTTTCAAAACTGCTTCTGGAACTAATTTAGTAACATCACCACCATTTCTTAAAACATCTCTCACGATACTTGATGAAATGTAAGATGTCCTAGCTGCAGTTAGCAAAAAGACAGTTTCGATTTTTGACATAGCTCTATTGGTATGCGCAATGGCTTTTTCAAATTCAAAATCAGCTGGATTTCTTAATCCTCTTAAAATGAATTGCGCTTTTTCTTTTTTGCATAAATCAATCGTTAAACCAGTGTAAGTAATCACTTTTACTTTTGGTTTGTCTTTGAAAGATTCTTCAATGAAGCGTTTTCTATCTTCAAGAGAGAACATGTATTTTTTTTCAGCATTTACACCAATGGCAACAATAACTTCATCAAATAGGGAAATTCCTCTTTTAATGATGTCAAAGTGTCCGTTTGTAATGGGGTCAAATGATCCTGGGAAAATTGCTTTTTTCATTTTTGATAATATTTATTTCTATTAATTACTCATTTGAAGATTTTGTTTTAGTAATGAGTATAAAAAAAGTCCAATTAAAGTACCAATTATAATTATACCAGAGTAAAACCATATTGGGTATTTGGCAGGATTTCTTTCTTTTTCAATTTTTAATTTCTTTACTATTTGGTCAGAGAAACTACCAAATTCTGATGTTTTATTACAATTATTACATTCTACAATGTATTTTTTTTCAATTGGGAAAAGTGGAAACAAAAAAAGATGTAAATATTTTCCATAAACATGATAATCGGATGAAGAATCTATATCACAATTAGAACATTTAATATTATTTAATTGTCCTTGTTTTATTATATAAGACTGAGTACCGGTATATACCATAAATATAATTTATTTCTTCCAAATAGGTTTGTTCTGTAAAGCTAATTCAATTTCACTATCTAACAAATCACTCATGGCAATTTTTGCATAAGTAACTTGTTGTGGAAATATACTTTGTGGGCTTAATCCAGGATTGGTGTTGATTTCAATAAAATGGGGTTCATTATTCATAATAATATATTCTGCTCTAGAAAAACCAGTCATTCGTAAAGATTCATACACTTTTATAGCTATATTTTTTACTTTTTTAGCCATTTCTGCACTAATTCTAGCTGGAGTAATTTCTTCTGATTTGCCTAAATATTTGGCTTCATAATCGAAAAAATCATTGTGAGAAACGATTTCGGTTAGACCTAAAACAGTAGTTTTTCCTTTATAATTTACAACTCCAACTGAAATTTCAATTCCATCTAAAAAACTTTCAATTAAAATATCTTTATCTTCTGCAAAAGCAAAAACTAAGGCTTTTTCATATTCTTCTTTTGAATTTACTTTTGAAATACCTAAACTACTTCCAGACTGATTAGGTTTTACAAAGAAGGGTATGCCTAAGTCTTTCACAACATCCTCATAGGTAAAATCGATATTTCCTTCAGATACATAAATAGATTTTGCTCTTGGAATATTAAATTTTGTTAAAACAGAAAGTGTGTCTCGCTTGTTAAAAGTCAAACTCGATTGGTAATAATTACAACCAGCATACGGAATTTCTAATAACTCCCAATAAGCTTGTAAATGACCATCTTCACCCGGTGTTCCGTGAACAGTGTTTAAAATCACATCAAAATGTGTAGTAAAAATTCCATTCGAAAAAGAAAAATCTGACTTGTTTATTGGTAGTCTTTCTCCATCAATAATTGCAAACCAGCCTTCTAACAAGATATGAACTTCAAAAATGTTATATTTTTTTTTGTTTAAATTATTTAGGATTAACTGTCCACTTCGGAGTGAAATTACTGACTCATCAGAATATCCGCCCATTACTACTGCTATGTTCATATTAATTTGAATATATACTTCATTACAAAAATATCATATTTTATTTATTTGAAGGTTAGTAATTGCGGTTTTATTATAAATAAATGCACAAATAATAAAATGGTAGTTTTGTGGCGGTTATTTGATAGGTAAATCAAACTATAAATTTATATCTTTGCTAAAATTAAAATTTATGAGAATTTTTGAATTTTTAAAGAGTTGGACTTTTGTTAGACAATTATTAATTGCAATTATAATTGTAGGCGTATTTGGCTTTTTATTGGTTGTTTTTTTAGATTTTAGAACCAGACATGGAGAAGAGATTAATGTGCCAGACTTAAAGAAAATGAAAATTGAAATCGCTGAAGAAAAATTAGCGGACCTTGGTGTTGTAGCTTTAATTCTTGATACGGTTGATTATAACAAGGATTTTCCACCTTACTCTATTGTGGAACAAGATCCTGAAGCAGGTGAAAAAGTAAAAGATGGAAGAAAAATATATGTAAAAATAAATTCTGGAGGTTATGCAATGATCACTTTGCCAGATTTAGAAGAAAAAACATATAGACAAATACAAGCTACATTTAGAGCATTAGGTTTGCAAGTAGGTGAAATTACATACAAGCCAAATTTAGCAAAGGACTTAGTTTTAGTAGTAAGACAAAACGGAAAAACATTAAAAAAAGGGGACAAAGTTCTTAAAAATTCTATAATTGACCTAGATTTAGGTGATGGGAAAAGAACTTTTGAAGAATCAAATTTAGATGGTATGTTAGATTCATTGCAAATAAACAAACCTGAAATTGATGCTGATGTTCCAAAAACAGAAGGACAATACTAATGATTGAAGAAGAAAAAAACATAGAAGGTGAATTAGAAGGTGAAAATTTATTTGAACATTTTAAATTTGAAGCTAATAAAGGGCAAGCACCATTAAGAGTTGATAAATTTTTAATGAATTTGGTTGAAAATGCAACTAGAAATAAAATTCAACAAGCAGCCACAAACGGAAATATTTTTGTAAATGATGTTCCAGTAAAATCGAATTATAAAGTCAAGGCTTTTGATGTTGTTCGTATTTTATTAGAATATCCACCATTTGAGAATTTAATTATTCCTGAAAATATTCCTTTGAATATTGTTTATGAAGATGATCAATTATTGGTTGTAAACAAACCTGCTGGCTTAGTTGTTCATCCTGGTTATGGAAACTATACTGGAACGCTTGTTAATGCTTTAGCTTATCATTTTGACAACTTACCCATGAATAGCTCTGAACGTCCTGGTTTAGTGCACAGAATAGATAAAGATACTTCGGGTTTATTAGTTGTTGCCAAAACTGAATTTGCTATGACTTATTTAGCGAAGCAATTTGCAGATAAAACGTCTGAAAGAGAATATATAGGAATCGTTTGGGGAAATGTAGAAGAAGACGAAGGAACGATTGAAGGTAATATAGATAGACACACTACCAATAGAATGCAAATGTCTGTTTATGATGTTGATGGAGAAAAAGGAAAGCCAGCTGTAACACACTATAAAGTTCTAGAACGATTAGGTTATGTGACTTTGGTTACTTGTATGTTAGAAACAGGAAGAACTCATCAAATACGTGTGCATATGAAACATATTGGTCACACTTTGTTTAATGATGAACGCTATGGTGGAAATTTAATACTTAAAGGAACAACTTTTACCAAATACAAGCAATTTGTAGATAATTGTTTTAAAGTATTGCCAAGACAAGCTCTTCATGCCAAAACGTTAGGTTTTGAACATCCAATTACGAAAGAATTTATGCGTTTTGATTCAGAAATTCCACAAGATATACAAGATTGTATTGAAAAATGGAGAACGTATTCTACAGCTAAAAATTATGATGATTTAGAAGACTAAGTTCTTTCAAAATTAGTTATAGTATTCAATTTTTCTAGATGTGTATAGAACTAACTTATTAATTGTTGATTTTCTTGTGATCCAATTTTCATTTTTGTCATAAGTATATTCAACAATTTTTGTGTAAATTTCTTTTCCATTAGGAGAAGTAACCGTTTCGGAAGTTAGATTGTTTTTAAAATCAAATGTGTAAATAGTTTTAGAAAGTAATTTTTGGTTTTTGTAAATTTTCCAAGAAGTTGGATTGTCCTTTTCGTCATATTCAAATTCTTCTTTATTGTTTGAATTATCAAAAACTTCATAGCTTCCTTTAGAAATTAAACGTTTTTTATCATCATAACTTCTGAATAATTCACTATCTAAACTTCCGTTGTCAGTAGAAGTTTTAGTATTAACTAACTGATTTAAAGCGTCATATTCGTGCATTGTTTTTGTGATGACTTTAAAATCTTTGTTGTATATGGTTTCTATTGATTTATTGCCATTATTATCATATTCAATAGAAAGTCTAGATTGCATTATAGGCTTACCTTGAAAATAAATTTCTTCTGAAATTCTATTATCATTGTTGTAAGAATAACTAGTTCTATCTGTTTGTTTTTCATGGCTATCGTATTTGTATTTTTCAATTTTATTACCATTATCAAATAGAAAAACTTCTTTGTCTAATATTTCTTTACCATTAAAACGTCTTGTAATAATTGTGTTTTTAGTATTATTCCAAGTGTATTTTGTTTCTATATATTCTTTAGGATTAGTATAATTCTTAATGGATATTACCTTGTCTTTCCCATCATAGAGAATATCTTCAGAAATATTCCCATCTTCGCTATAAGATATTTTATTTGTCAACTTTCCTTTTTCGTCAAAATTTAAAGCAATATCAGGACTGAATTGATTTTCAAATTTACGAACTGAGTTAGTAGTGTTTACTTCATCTCTTTTTTCTTCAGTAGTGTATTCTAAAGTAGATTTTATACTTCCATTTAAATCAAAATCATTCCATTGTGAGGTAATTTTTTCTGATTCAACTTCTTCGCTTACTGTTTTTTTATCTTTTTTACAAGAAATTATGAAAGTAGTAAAGCAAAGTAAAAAGATAATATTCTTCATAATTATAGTTTCATAGCTATGGAATTGTCATATTTTTTTGAAACAATTTCCCAATTTATAATATTAAAAAGTCCTTCAATATATTCTGTTCTATTATTTTGGTATTTTAAATAATACGCATGTTCCCATATATCAATTGCTAAAATAGGAGTTCCTTTATCAACTGCATTCGACATGAGTGGATTATCTTGATTAATAGTTTGTGAAACTTTTAATTTACCATCTTTATCTACAATTAACCAAACCCAACCTGAACCAAAAAGACTAGTTGAAGCTTCTGAAATTTCAGCATTCATGCTACTAAATGAACCAAAATCTCTGATTATAGCTTCACCAAAAGTATTACTTGGTTTAGTTCCTTTTTTTGGACTTAAAATTTCAAAGAATAAATTATGATTATAATATCCACCAGCATTATTGCGAAGAAATGAATTGTTCACATCTAATTTGTTTAGAATTTCTTCAATTGTGTTTGTTTTAAATTCAGAATCTTTTATGGCTGTATTTAGTTTATTAGCATAACCTACATGATGTTTTGAATAGTGAATTTCCATAGTTTTAGCATCAATATAAGGTTCTAAATCATTATATTGATAAGCTAATCCATTCATTTCAAATGGTTTTTCATTTGTCTTTACATCTGCAGGATTTGGATAAATAACTTCTTCAACTGCATTTGGATCTGGTAATTGAACTTCTTGGAGTACTTTTTCTTTTTTACAAGAAAATAATAATGAAACTAATAACAGACTATATAGTACTAATTTTTTCATTTTTAATATAATATTATTGGTATAAATTAAAGTTTTCTTTCCTTTAAAAGAGAATTTATTAAATTGATATATTGTTCTTTAGCATCATCAATAGTTAAATGATTTACTTGCATCCAAGCATTCATTTTAAATGCATTTTTTAAGTCATTTGCATCTTGTGAAGCTTCGATATTTAGTGAAGGTCGAGTTGAAGTAGCGTGTTTGTATAAACCATATAGAACTAGTTGCATATTTGGTGGAACCGATTCTTTTTCGATTTTATTAGCATTTTCAAATGCTTCATCAAATAGTATATTTAGTTCTTCGCTATTCAATTTTATTGTTTTTTTGTTAATACAGTTACTCCACCAATTGCTTTTTGGCCTAATTTCACATCAATAGGGGTTCCAATTGGAAAATATAAATCTACTCTTGAGCCAAACTTTATAAAACCAGCGTCTTTTCCTTGAACAACTCGCATTCCAACTTCAGCATAGTTTACAATTCTACGGGCTAATGCACCCGCAATTTGTCGGTACATTATCTCACCATAAACACGATTTTCGATAACCACGGTTGTTCTTTCGTTTTCTTCACTTGCTTTTGGATGCCAAGCTACTAGGTATTTTCCTGGATGATATTTGCTGTATTTTACAATTCCGTTTAAAGCATAACGAGTCACGTGCACATTAATAGGTGACATGAAAATAGAAACCATTACTCTTTTATCTTTAAAATATTCTGGTTCAAAAACTTCTTCAATAACTACAACTTTACCGTCAACTGGGGCAATAATGTGATTATCACTATTATCGACATCTCTTTTTGGATTTCTAAAAAACTGTAATACTAAAATTAATATTACTATTGCTACAACTTGAAAAATTTTACTTATCCAAAAATTTTCAAACACATCAGAAACTAACAACAACCCTACAGCAATAATGACTGTGAATAAAATAATTTTTCTTCCTTCTTTATGAAACATAATATAAAATTTGATAAAATAAATAAACAAATGGTGCTACAAATATGATACTATCTAACCTATCAAGGACACCACCATGACCAGGCATAATATTTCCGCTATCTTTTACTTGTGCAATTCTTTTAAACTTGGATTCAACTAAATCTCCAATTGTACCAAAAATGCATGCAATAAAGGCTATTCCTATCCAAATATACATGGTACTCATACTAGAAGAACCTATAAAGTATTTTGATATTAAAATGCCAGCTAAGATACTAAATACTAATCCACCAAGAAACCCCTCAATGGTTTTTTTTGGTGAAATTCGTTCAAACAGTTTATTCTTTCCAATTGATTTTCCAACAATATAAGCAAATGTATCATTTGTCCAAATAAGAATAAAAATTCCGATAATGATTTTTGGATTATACCCACTTATTCCAAAAGGAATTTTTGTAATAAAAACAAAAGATAATATAATATAACCTAAAGTAAAAAGGTATTTATCAATTGTTGAACATGATTTAATTTCTTTAGAAAACAGAAAAAATATGGCTTTTATTGAAATTAATAAGGCTATTACTAATGTTACATTCACAATGTTTCTTTCATTTATTTCACCAAAAGTAAAATAATAATAAATAATTATTCCGACAAAAAATGGAGCAATTTTTGAAATTTTAACAAGATTACAAAATTCATTTAATGCTATTAACAAAAAAACACCAAATAGTATAAAAAAACTAGTTGTTGAATAGGAAATAGCAGACAGTAATAAAACTATATAAACTATACCTGATAATAATCTGGTTAGCGTTTCATTCATTTTATAAATCTTCTAAAAGCAATAAATATAAGTTTTTATGACTACTGCCATAATGAAGAAAGTCTTCTTCTTCTTCTTCCTCTTTTTCAAAATACTTTATAGTTGTTATGTTTGATGGATAATCTTTGTCATATCTCTTTTTGATATTTCTTAATCCATCACTTTTGTTACCAACGATTTGACTTGTAGTAGCAAAAACCACCATATCACATGGCAATTCATTAGCTTTATGTT
>JBLHNH010000050.1:0-17424 GCA_047622645.1 Flavobacterium sp. | reverse complement strand
AGTTGGAGAAATTATAGCGCTAAATAATTTTTCATTTATGGATGTAAACAAAATTACAACTCCGATATTTATAAAATTATTTGCTATTAAAATGGTAGCTAATAATTTTTTTGGCCTATCTAAAAGATCAGAAATTAATTTTCCTTTATGACTATCATTTGCTTCTAAATCATCAAGATTTTTTTGGTCAAGAGAAAATAAAGCCACTTCTGAACCTGAAATAAAAGCAGAACACAACAATAAAAAGGCCACTCCAATTAGCCCAAAAACTAAACTAAAATCAATTGAATTTATAAAACTGGAAGGATCTAAGTCCAAATTAGTAGGTATTAGTTAATAAACATTAAAAAGGTGAATCGTCTTTCTGATTTGGCGCTTCATTTTGTGCGTCAAAATTAGTCTTTTTTGTGCTATCATTTTCATTTGAAGGAAAATTTTGTTTATTAGCATCCGAATCTTTCTTGGTTGACAAAAAAGTAAATTCTGTTACTTGAATTTCTGTGGTATATTTTGTTGAACCATCTTCAGCTTGCCAATTTCTAGATTTTATTCTTCCTTCAACATAAATTTTATCTCCTTTTGATAAGTATTTTTCGCAAATTTCAGCGGCTTTATTACGAACTACTAAATTATGCCATTCTGTAGATGTAATTTTTTCACCTGTACTTTTATTAATATAAATTTCATTTGTTGCTAATGGAAATCTTCCTATGCAATTCCCACCATCAAAATAGTGCATTTTTACTTCATCACCCAAATGACCTATTAACATAACTTTGTTCAACGTTCCGCTCATGGCTTATAATTTTAATTACCTCAAATGTACTAAATATTTTAATTAGCTGAAATATCTTTCTATAAAATTATGAATAACTATAGGAAAAGGTAGCTTTTTCAAATCATGCATTGAAATAAAATTATCTAACTTAGTAGACAATCGAACTTTAATAAATTGAATATATAATGTTTGATGTGATAACTTATGAATAACATCATAAGTTGGTAAAAATGTGATCGTAGTAATGTCAGAATATTTATCACTTATTAGGCTGATGATTTTATCTTCATTAGTTATTGAATCTAATTCAAGAACCGGAAATTCATATAAATTTTGCCAAATACCTTTACCTACTCGTTGATTAATGGCAGTGTTTCCATTCAAATCATCAAAAACTAAATAATTAAAGTAACGAGAAGTAACTTTTGTTTTTTTTGATTTTATAGGCAAAATGGTTACTGTTTTATTTTGCAATGCAGCACAACTATCAGACAAAACACAAACTGAGCAATTTGGACTCTTAGGAACGCATTGTAAAGCACCAAATTCCATAATAGCTTGATTGTAAATATGGGCCTTTTTTTTAGGAAGCACTTGTTTGGCTAATTCTTGAAACACTTTTTTTGTTGAGGAAACAGAAATATCATTGTGAACATTAAAATACCTTGCCAAAACCCTATAAACATTTCCATCTAAAACAGCTACATTTTCATTTACAGAAAAAGAAGCAATTGCAGCCGCTGTGTATTCACCAATTCCTTTTAATTTAATTAACTCATTATATGATGTTGGAAAAACTCCATTTAATTCATCAACAACATATTTTGATGTTGCATGAAGATTTCTTGCTCTAGAATAATAACCTAGGCCCTGCCAAAGTTTAAGCACTTGTTCTTCATTAGCTTTAGCTAAATCAAAAACAGTAGGAAAATGAGAAATAAAAGCCTCAAAATAAGGCGTACCTTGCGCAACTCTAGTTTGTTGAAGAATGATTTCTGAAAGCCAAATTGTATAGGAATCAGTAGTAATTCGCCAAGGCAAATCCCTTTTGTTTTGTAAATACCAATGAATTAAAGAGTTAGAAAAAGACATAAAATTTGTTGTTGTTGCAAATTTAACTTTATTATATTAAAATATAATTGATTAAGCTTGAAATATTGTTTTTTTAATTCCTATATTTGCACTCTCAAAAAAATTAGAATAAAATTAATAAGCAAGAAAAATGACGAAAGCAGATATCGTAGCAAAAATTTCTGACAGATTAGGACTTGAAAAAGGAGATGTTCAAGCTACTGTAGAGACATTTATGGAAGAAGTAAAAGATTCTTTAGAATCAGGTGACAATGTTTATTTAAGAGGTTTCGGAAGTTTTATCATCAAAACTAGAGCTGAAAAAACAGGTAGAAACATATCAAAAAACACCACTATTAAAATTCCAGCACATAACATTCCAGCATTTAAACCTGCCAAAGTGTTCGTAGAAGGAGTTAAAACAAAAACTGAAATAGCCGTATAATTATTTATTAATCTAAACCAACAACATTATGCCAAGTGGTAAAAAAAGAAAAAGACATAAGGTAGCAACGCACAAGCGTAAGAAGAGAGCGAGAGCTAACCGTCACAAGAAGAAAAAGTAGTATTTAACTACTTTTTCTTTTTTACAAAAAGAAGATGTTCTTTGAAAAAAACCAACCTAAGAAATTGGTTATCGGGTAAAAATCCTGTAAAATTATTGTTTAATCCATCTGTACTTGCAAAATTTAGAATTTAGAATTCTGAATTTAGAATCATTTCTAATTTCAAAACCCTAACTTCTAATTTTAAATGTATAGATAAAAATGTACTCTTTTGAACAAAGAATTAATTATTAGATCAAGTTCAGATGCTGTAGATTTTGCCTTATTAAAAGATGGAAAACTAATTGAACTCCACAAAGAAGAAGAAAACAGTAGCGGAAGTAATTTTGCTGTTGGCGATATTTTTATTTCTAAAATAAGAAAGCCAGTAGCTGGTTTAAACGCTGCTTTTGTAAACGTAGGTTATGAAAAAGATGCCTTTTTGCATTACCATGATCTAGGTCCAAATCTTCCTACAATGATGAAGTTCATAAAACTTGTAAGCGCAGGTAAAATAAAAGATTATTCACTCAAAAATTTTCCTTTTGAAAAAGAAATTGATAAAGATGGTAGTATAGCTGATATTATCAGCGCCAATCAATCACTTCTTGTTCAAATAGTTAAAGAACCAATATCTACAAAAGGCCCACGAATAAGTTCTGAAATTTCGTTAGCTGGTAGATTTGTTGTTTTAGTTCCGTTTTCGGACAGGGTTTCAATTTCTCAAAAAATTGAATCTAAAGAAGAAAAAGAACGACTAAAACGATTGGTTCAATCTATTAAACCAAAAGGATTCGGTGTTATTGTAAGAACAGTAGCCGAAGGCAAAAAAGTAGCTGAACTAAACAAAGATCTTCAGAACTTATTAGACAAATGGTCTAGTATGTGTAAGAAGTTGCAAACTGCTCATCATCCATCAAAAGTTTTAGGAGAAGTTAATAAAGCTTCCTCCATCTTGAGAGATGTATTTAATGATACTTTTACTAGTATTCATATAGATGATGAAGAATTGTATTTGCAAACCAAGGACTATTTGCAAGAAATAGCTCCAGATAGAGTGTCTATCGTAAAACACTATCAGTCGAAAGACTTACCTTTATTTGAGAAATATAACGTGGAAAGACAAATTAAAACTTCCTTTGGAAAAACAGTTTCTATGAGCAAGGGAGCTTACTTGATTATCGAACATACTGAAGCATTACACGTAGTGGATGTGAATAGTGGAAATCGATCAAACAAAGCTCGTAACCAAGAAGATACTGCTTTAGAAGTAAACATGATTGCTGCTGCAGAGATTGCACGACAATTGCGATTACGTGATATGGGAGGAATTATTGTAGTGGATTTCATTGATATGCAAAATCCAGACAACCGCAGAAAGTTATATGATTACTTAAAAGAAGAGATGAGTGACGATAAGGCCAAGCATAAAATCTTGCCTCCTAGCAAATTTGGATTAATCCAAATTACTAGACAAAGAGTTAGACCAGAAGTAAATATCAAAACTAGAGAAGAAGATCCTAATGAAAATGGGGAAATTGAAGCTCCAATTTTGATTATTGATAAAATTGCGTTTAGCCTTGAAAAAATTATTAAAGCCCATAAAAAAGTTGCACTTCATGTACATCCTTTTGTGGCAGCATACCTTGAAAAAGGTTTTCCATCAATACGTTCAAAATGGTTTTTTGAACATAAAAAATGGGTGAAAATTATACCTCGTGACGCTTACACGTACCTTGAATACCATTTCTTTGATGACAAAGGAAAGGAAATCAAGTAAAAAATAAAAAACCGTTCAAATTAATTTTTGAACGGTTTTTTTTATGGTTAAAACTGAGAAAATTAATCTAGTTCATATTCTAATCTAACAGTAATTCTTGCAGTTTTGTTTTTACTATAAGTATCATAAATTCCACCATAACTATAATCTTCAGTAGAACCTTGACCTGTAATTTGAAAAACTCCCATAGAAGCTTTTTTTAATTTCCCTAGATTACCATCACCGGTTTCAATGATTTTTACGGATCTTTCTTTCGCGTCTTTGGTTGCACTTTCTATTAAGCTTTGCTTTAAACTTGGCAAATCTGAATAGGTATATTGAATTGGATTTGAAGTTAGCTCAATACCTGAATTAATTAATTCTGAAGTTTTACTAGAAACATCTTCAATTTTTTTCATTAACTCAGCATTTTTATTTGTTTTAAAAGTTATAGTTTGATAAGCTTCATAACCGTCAAAAACTTGCTCGTATTGATTCTGATATGGGTTTTCTGGATTTTCTTTTCTAATTTCTCTGAAACTTTTGTTGAAATTAACTGTACCAAAAGAGAAATGACTTGCCTTAAAACCTTTTTCTATAAAAAAGTCAGAAACCATTTTTTGATTAGATTTCATTTTATTGTAAGCTTCTTTAATATCATAATTTTTAACAGAAAAACTAGCTGTCCAAAGAATTTCGTTAGACACAAAATCTTTTGTTCCTAATCCAACTACTGAAATAGAATCTAAATTTTCATTTCTGTTTTTAAATGCATTACCTAATATCAAAGCAGTAATCAAAATGGTCACTCCTAAAATAATAGTTGCAAATACCTTTGAGTCATTCTTTTCAATAAATTTTTTTTCCATAATAAATTCTAATTTGTATTAAAAGTACAGAAAATAAATTAATAGTAATCAAAAATTTATTTTCTTCTTATTCTAAAAAAAGCTCTCATCAACAAGGAACAGTCTTTTTCTAAAACTCCACTAACAACTTCTGTTTTTGGATGTAATTGTGTGCCCATATTTACAAATCCTCTGTTCTCGTCTGAGGCTCCATAAACTATTTTAGAAATTTGACTCCAATATAAAGCTCCAGCACACATTTGACAAGGCTCTAAGGTAACATAAAGCGTGCAGCCTTTTAAATATTTTCCTCCAATAAAATTCGCTGCACTTGTAATAGCTTGCATTTCTGCGTGAGCTGTAACATCATTAAGCAATTCGGTTAGGTTATGACTTCTAGCAATAACTTTATTATCAATTACAATTACTGCCCCAACAGGAACTTCACCTTTTTCAAAAGCAGCTTCCGCTTCTTGTAAAGCTTTCTTCATAAAATAATCGTCAGTGAAAATATCTATCATAATAGCAAAAATACAACTTCAAGTTAGTACTTTTGTCATATGAAGGAAAATATACTTTCACATATTAACAATCCAAAAGATTTGAAGAAACTTTCTACAAATCAACTGCCTCAATTAGCTAAAGAATTGCGTGAATTTATAATTGATGTCATTTCGCAAAGAGAAGGCCATTTGGGTGCAAGTCTAGGGGTTGTAGAATTGACTATAGCTATACATTATATTTTTAACACACCAGATGATTTATTGGTTTGGGATGTTGGTCATCAAGCTTATGGTCATAAAATTTTAACAGAAAGACGAGATGTTTTTGAGACTAACAGAACTTTAAACGGTATTTCGGGTTTTCCAAAAAGAAGTGAAAGTAAATATGATACTTTTGGGGTTGGACATTCTTCTACTTCAATTTCTGCAGCTTTGGGAATGGCAATAGCTTCAAAACTAAAAGGAGATTTTGAAAAACAACATATTGCAGTTATTGGAGATGCTTCTATAGCTAGCGGAATGGCTTTTGAAGGACTAAATCATGCTGGAGTTACTGATGCTAATTTATTAGTGATTTTAAATGACAATGCTATTGGAATAGATCCTAGCGTTGGTGCGTTAAAAAATTATTTAACGGCTGTTAAAGAAGGAAAAAATCCCAAACAAAACAATATTATAAAATCTTTAAATTTTGATTATTCTGGACCTATTGATGGTCACGATTTACCTAAATTATTAGCTGAATTAGAACGATTAAAAAAAGTAAAAGGCCCCAAATTCCTTCATGTTATTACAACTAAAGGAAAAGGATTGAAATTGGCAGAAAAAGATCAAGTTAAGTACCATGCACCCGGAAAATTTGAAGCTAAAACAGGAAAAATTCACCCGAAAAATGAGGAAAATTTACCCCCAAAATTTCAGGATGTTTTTGGACACACTTTAGTAGAATTAGCCGAAAAAAATGAAAAAATAATTGGAATTACACCTGCTATGCCAAGTGGAAGTTCTATGAAATATATGATGGAAGCTTTACCTGAAAGAGCTTTTGATGTTGGAATTGCTGAACAACATGCTGTAACTTTAGCTGCCGGAATGGCTACTCAAGGAATGGTGGTTTTTTGCAACATTTATTCAACATTTTTACAACGTGCTTACGATCAGGTAATTCATGATGTTGCTTTGCAAAATTTACCAGTTATTTTCTGTTTGGATAGAGCTGGTTTAGTTGGTGAAGATGGCGCGACTCATCATGGCGTTTTTGACATTGCTTACTTAAATTGCATTCCTAATTTAATAATTTATGCTCCAAAAGACGCTATTGAGTTACGAAACATAATGTATACAGCTTCTTTAGGACTAAATCACCCAATAGCAATTCGTTATCCAAGAGGAAGAGGAAAAATTGTAGATTGGAAAAAACCTTTAGAAACTATTAAAATCGGGAAATCTGAATGTTTGAAAAAAGGTTCTGAAATAGCAATTCTTTCAACTGGAACTATTGCTACAAATGTTGAAAAAGCTATAGCTGAATTAGATCAAATTAAAAAAATATCGCATTATCATTTTCCGTTTATTAAGCCAATAGACGAGGAATCTTTAAAGGATATTTTTAAAACTCATTCAAAAATAATTACAATTGAAGATGGTGTTCTAATTGGTGGATTTGGTAGTTTAATAAATTCGTTTGCAACTTCAAATTTTTACACTAACAAAATTATTAATTTAGGTATTTCTGATAATTTTGTGGAGCAAGGAAGCGTTCATGAATTACAACAGATTTGCAAAATAGACGTTACGTCTATATTAAAAACTATTACTACTATATAAACATGTTCAAAAAAAGTATATTCATCATAGCTTCATTATTCATATTACAAAATAGCTTTTCTCAAGTTATAAGAACAAAATTACCTGATACAATAACAAATTGGAAATCAGCAAATAAAGTTGGTTTTGATATTTCACAAATTTCATTTGTAAACTGGAATGCAGGTGGAAACAATTCGATTTCTGGATTGTTAAAAGGAAATTTCAAAAGAGATTATAGTATTGATAAACTCAATTGGGACAACGAATTGATTTTTCGATATGGAATAAATAAACAAGAAGGACAAGAGTTAAGAAAAACAGATGATCAACTTCAAATTAACTCAACTGTTTCTTTTAGGAATGATACTATTTCAAAATGGTTTTATGCCGGAAAATTTAATTTCAACACGCAATTTTACGATGGGTATTCTTATCCAAATACCGATATTTCTATATCTGCTCCTTTTGCACCAGCTTATTTTTTCTTAGGAATTGGTGCTGAATATTTCAATAAGAAGAAACAAATTAGACTGTATTTATCACCTTTAACATACAAAACCACTTTGGTTCTTAATCAAAGACTAGCTAATGAAGGTGCGTTTGGCGTAGATAAAGCAATATATGATGAAAGTGAAAACATTATTTCTTATGGAAAAAAATCAAGAACTGAACTAGGTGTTTTAATTAGTAGCGAATGGCAAACAGAAATTTATAAAAACATTATGTTTGAAAATCGCATTTCTTTATATTCTGATTATATAAACCATTTTGGAAACATAGATGTTAATTGGCAATTACAATTTGAAATGACAGTAAATGAACATGTTAAAGCAAGTATAGGTACTCAATTAATTTACGATGACGACATAAAAACAAAAAAACAAGTAGATAATTTACAAGTTATTTCTGGACCAAAAATTCAGTTAAAACAAATTATGGGAATTGGTATCGTATATGAATTTAAGAAAAAAACCATCACAACAGGATAGCGATGGTTTTTAGTCATTTTAAGATAGCGCTTGCCCTAAATCGTCCAACAAATCATCTATATCTTCTACTCCAACACTTAACCGAACTAAATCATCCGTAATTCCAATTTTTGCTCTTTCTTCTGCAGGAACAGAAGCATGAGTCATGGTAGCTGAGTGGTTTGCTAAAGATTCTACTCCACCTAAAGATTCAGCTAAAGTGAATACTTTTAATTTTTCAAAAAAAGCAACTGCATCTTCCATTTTTCCCGAATTGAACGTAAAAGAAACCATTCCTCCAAAACCACCAATCATTTGTTTTTTAGCAATATCATGATTTGGATGGTTTTCTAATCCAGGATAATAAACTCTTTTAACTGCTGAATGTGAGCTTAAGTATTCAGCCACTTTTATTCCGTTTTCACAATGACGTTGCATTCTTAAGTGTAAGGTTTTAATTCCTCTTAAAACCAAATAACTATCCATTGGACCTAATATTCCACCCGTTGCAAATTGAGCAAAGTGTAATTTTTTACCCAGTTCTTTATCTTTCACGATTAAAGCACCAGCCATAACATCTGAATGACCTCCTAAATATTTTGTTGCTGAATGCATTACAATATCAGCACCTAAATCTAAGGGTTTTTGCAAATAAGGAGTCGCAAAAGTATTATCTACAGCTAAAAGTAATTTTAGTCTTTTAGTGATTTTTGAAACCTCAGCGATATCTGCTAACTTCATTAAAGGATTTGTTGGTGTTTCTAACCAAACCAATTTTGTGTTTTCATTTATTAAAGATTCCAATTTTTCTAAATCAGTCATATCCACAAGATGAAATTTAATTCCAAAATTTTGATAAACCTTGGTAAACATCCTATAGGTTCCCCCATATAAATTGTCTATTGCAATAACCTCATCACCTGGTTTTAGAATTTTCATTACAGCATCAGTTGCAGCTAAACCAGAAGCAAAAGCTAAACCTCTTGTTCCGTTTTCTATACTTGCTAATGATTCTTCTAAAGCTGTTCTAGTTGGGTTTGCAGTTCTTGAATACTCATAATCTCCAACAGGTTTTCCAGGACTAATCTGTGCAAAAGTTGATGTTTGAAAAATAGGAGTCATTACTGAACCTGTTGTTTTTTCATGGTGTTGTCCACCGTGTATGGTTTTAGTATTGAATTTCATTTGTAGAATTTTGTTAAAAATAATTATTTTAAAAACAATAACTACCGTATTTTTGCAATCAAATTAAAATTTCGGACCAAATGGATAAAATATACTACTTAGCTTCATGTGATACATGTAGAAAAATCATTAAATCTTTACCAAAAGGAATTGAATTAGAATTTCACGACATCCGACAAGATAAAATTACAGTTGAAGAATTAGAACAAATGCGAGAATTGGCTGGTAGTTATGAAGCATTATTTAGCAAAAGAGCTCAGTTATATAAAGAAAGAAATTTAAAAAATGAAAAACTAACTGAAGATGATTACAAAGCCTTGATTTTAGAACATTATACGTTTTTAAGTCGACCAGTTTTCATTATTAAAAATCAAATATTTATAGGAAACACTCAACCAAATATTTTAAAATTAATGAAGACTTTAAAAAATGTCTAAAAGAGTATTAGCCATAATTGGCGCAACATTTGTAGCTTTAATTTATGGTGCAACTTTTATATTTGCCAAAGATGTTATGCCAACTTATGTAAAACCTTATGGCTTTATTTTAATAAGAGCTCTAGGTGCTGTTGTTTTGTTTTGGCTCTTAACCTTTTTTGGTCCAAAAGAAAAAATTGCCTTAAATGATTTTCCAAGAATAATTGCAGCTGCATTATTTGGCGTTGCTATAAATCAACTAACTTTTTTTAAAGGATTAAGCATGACTTCTCCGATTAGTGCTTCGGTAATTATGGTTACTGCTCCAATTTTGGTATTGATTTTATCTGCTATTCTCCTAAAAGAAAAAATTGAACTCAAAAAAATCATTGGAATATTTATTGGATTAACAGGAACTTCAATTTTAATACTTTATGGAAAAGATATTGAAAACAGTCCAAATGCTAGTTTTGGTAACTTTTTGGTTTTTGTTAATGCTTCAGCTTATGCCGTTTATTTAATTATTATTAAAAAACTGATCACTAAATATCATGCTTTTACATTTATTAAATGGATTTATACTTTCGGATTATTGTTTGTACTTCCTTTTGGCTATCAAGAATTTATAGAAATTAATTGGGAAAGCATTCCAACTACTATTTATTACAATATTGGTTTTGTAGTTTTGTTTACAACATTCTTAGCTTATTTAATTAACCTGATGGCAATGAAAGAATTAAAACCTACAACATTATCTGTTTTTATCTATTTACAACCATTATTTGCTTCAATAATTGCAATAAGTCTTCAAAAAGACGAACTTAATTTTATTAAAGTAATTTCAGCTATTTTAATTTTTGTTGGTGTGTATTTGGTAACTCACAAAAAGAACCTAAAAACTACTGAAGAGTAAAAAACTAAAGACTGAACACTTTTTATTATCTTTGAATTCTTTAAAATACAATATGATACAATCAATGACGGGTTTTGGTAAAGCATTTATGCAATTATCAAACAAAAAAATAACAGTAGAAATCAAATCATTAAACAGTAAAGGATTAGACTTAAATGTAAGAACTCCTTCTGTTTATAGAGAAATGGAACTTCAAATTCGCAACACTATTGCTCAACGATTAGATCGAGGAAAAATCGATTTCTCCTTGTATATCGAAGTCACAGGAGAAGAAACTTCCGCCAAAATTAATGTGCCAATTATTAAAGGTTACATTAATCAAATGAAAGAAGTTATCCCTAACGCTGATGAAACAGAATTAATGAAAATGGCTGTAAGAATGCCAGATTCGTTAAAAACAGAACGCGAAGAATTAGACAAAACTGAATGGCTTCAAATTGAAAAAGTAATTAATGAAGCTTTAGACAATATTGCGACTTTTAGAAGTGACGAAGGTCTTTCTTTAGAAAATGAGTTTGTGTTAAGAATTTCAAATATTGAAAACTTAATGAATAAAGCTGTTTCTTATGATGCTGAAAGAGTTGAAACTGTTAAAACAAGACTTCGCACAGCTTTAGAAGAGTTAGAAGCAACTGTTGATGAAAATCGTTTTGAACAAGAATTGATTTTCTATCTAGAAAAATATGATATCACAGAAGAAAGAGTTCGTTTAGGAAATCATTTAAACTATTTTTTAGAAACGATGCAAAACAAAGAAGCTCTTGGAAGAAAATTAGGCTTCATTACGCAAGAAATTGGAAGAGAAATCAATACAATGGGTTCAAAATCTAATCATACTGAAATGCAAAAGCTAGTGGTGCAAATGAAAGATGAATTGGAGAAAATTAAAGAACAGGTTTTGAATGTACTTTAAATAAAGTATAAATTTTAAGTATTAAAACATACTGAAATAAGTTAAAATTAAATATTATTAAGCATCGCGAGATGCTGAAACAAGTTCGGCATAAAATGACTAAAGGAAAATTATTTGTATTCTCAGCACCATCAGGTTCTGGAAAAACTACTATAGTAAGACACTTATTAGAAAAAGAAGAGTTAAATTTAGAATTCTCAATCTCATGCACAACTCGTGAACCAAGAGGAACAGAAATAAATGGCACAGACTATTATTTTATTTCTTGGGAAGAATTTAAAGCACACATTAAAGCAGAAGAATTTATAGAATGGGAAGAAGTTTACACGGATAATTTCTACGGAACTCTAAAAAAAGAAGTAGAAAGAATTTGGGCTTTAGGTAAACACGTAATTTTTGACATTGATGTTGTTGGTGGATTAAGAATAAAACACAAATTTCCAGAAGAAACATTAGCGGTTTTTGTAAAGCCACCAAGTGTGGACGAATTAAAAAGAAGGTTAAAATTACGTTCTACAGAAAGTGAAGACAAAATTAACATGCGTGTAGCAAAAGCTTCTGTCGAATTAGCCACTGCACCTCAATTTGATAAGATTATTAAAAATTATGATTTAGACACTGCTAAAGAAGAAGCTTATCAATTGGTAAAAGAATTTATTGCTAACAGTAAATAGAAAATAATGAAAATCGGTTTATATTTTGGAACATTCAATCCAATACATGTTGGTCATTTGATTATTGCAAATCATATGGCCGAGCATTCTGATTTAGATCAAATTTGGATGGTTGTTACGCCTCATAATCCACATAAGAAGAAAAACACTCTATTAGATGATTATCATCGTTTAGAAATGGTTCATTTAGCCACTAAAGATTTTCCAAAGATTCAACCATCTGATATTGAATTTAAATTACCTCAACCAAATTATACTGTAAACACACTAGCTCATTTATTTGAGAAATTTCCACAACATGAATTTTCATTAATAATGGGAGAAGACAATTTAAATTCGCTTCATAAATGGAAAAACCATGAAGTCATTTTAAATAATCATGAAATCTATGTTTATCCAAGATTGAATTCTGGTGAAATGGATGAGCAATTTGCAAATCATCCAAAAATTCATAAAATTAACGCTCCAATTGTTGAATTATCCTCTACTTTTATTCGCGAAAGCATCAAAAATGATAAAAACATTTCTCCAATGTTGCCTAAAGAAGTTTGGGAATATGTGGAGCATAATTTGTTTTATAAGAAATAGCCTAACTCAAGATAAATGCTCTAATTTCTTCTTTCACTTCATCTAAAATAGAGTTTAACGTATCATTTTTTCGAGCTAATAAATAAATTTCTGTTGCAGGCATTTGTGAACTATTCCAAACCAATTGAATTTTATTCGTTGCTAAATATTGCTTTGCATTAATATTCCATACAACAGAAACTCCAGAATTTTCGACCAGAGTTGCTAACATTTCAGGCTCAGAGGGAATAATATAATTAGAAACCATAGAAGGTCTTTTTTTATCGAAAACATGCAACCAAAATAATTTTACATGTGGAATTCGAGCATCAAAATTATACCACTTTTGTTCGTTTAGCCAATTTTCAACATTTGTATGATTCTTGTTTTTGATTTCTTTCTTAACTAATTTTAAATCCAAATCATTACTAGCAACGACTATTTGTTTAATTTTCCCCAACTCTTTTTGAACCGTATCAAAAGTGTCAAATTTTTGGGTTACAATAGCAAAATCAATTTTTTTATCATTAACTAAGTTGAATAGTTCCTCATTTTCTCCATAAGTAAAATCGATAAAATCGAATTTTGAAATTAGTTTTGTTCCAATACTAGCAAATAAATGCTTTGAAATACCAACCGAAACTAATCTATTCGAACTAAATGCTTTTTCACGGAAACCATTTTCCACACTTTCTAAACGATCCAGTGCTTCAATAATTAAGTTATTTAATAACTTTGCATATTCTGTAGGTTCTACACCTTTTGATTTTCGATTGAATAATTTATAACCCACATGTGCTTCCAACATTGCTATTTGCTGACTCACTGCAGGTTGACTGATAAATAATTCTTTTGCCGCTTGAGAAAAATTTCCGTTTTTATAAACAGATTTAAACGTTCGATACCATTCTAAATTTACCATGATATAAATATATTTATCACAAACATAATTTAAATTATTTTTACTAATATCATTTATATCGTAAATTTGTAAAATAAATAACAAATCATGAAAAGTATAGCACTAGCCTTATTAGTAATTTTGTCTGCAAGTTGCAAAGACAAAGAGAGCGCAACTGAAACAACAACACAAGAAAATAAAACATTAAAAAAAGAAACTATGAAAAAAGTATTATTTGTTTTAACAAGTCACGAAGATTTAGGAAACACAGGAGAAAAAACAGGATTTTGGATAGAAGAGTTTGCCGCTCCATATTATGAATTAGCAGACAAAGGAATAGAAATAACAATTGCTTCACCATTAGGCGGACAACCTCCAATTGATCCAAAAAGTGCTGATCCAAGTTCAGCAACAGAAGATACTAAAAGATTTGATGCTGATTCTGCATTACAAGAGAAATTAGCAAGTACTGTCAAATTAGCTGACATAAATCAAGCGGATTATGATGCTGTATTTTATCCAGGTGGTCATGGCCCATTATGGGATTTAGTATCTGATAAAAATTCAATATCTTTAATCGAATCATTCTACACAAACAATAAACCAGTTGCTTTTGTATGTCATGCCCCTGCTGTTTTAAAAGATGTAAAAGTGAATGGTGAATATTTAGTAAAAGGCAAAAAAGTAACAGGTTTTACTAATGAAGAAGAAGAGGCTGTTGGTTTAACAAAAGTAGTTCCATTTTTATTAGAAGATGTTTTAAAAGCAAACGGAGCAGAATATAGTAAAGGTGAGAATTGGGCACCTTATGCCGTTGAAGATGGATTATTGATAACAGGTCAAAACCCGGCTTCCTCTAAATTAGTTGCTCAAAAATTATTAGAACAATTAAAAAAATAAGAAAATGAATAATTTCGAATTATATAATCCAGTAAATTATGTCTTTGGAAAAGGACAAATTGAAAAATTAAAAGACCTAGTGCCTGCAAATACAAAAATACTAATTACCTATGGTGGTGGAAGTATTTTTAAAAACGGCGTTTATGATCAAGTAAAAGCAGCTTTAGCAACACAATTTGAAGAAAATAATATTGTTGAATTTGGAGGAATAGAACCAAATCCAAAATATGAAACTTTAATGAAAGCTGTTAAAATTGTCCGTGAACAAAAAATCGGATTCTTATTAGCAGTTGGAGGTGGTAGTGTTATTGATGGTACAAAATTTATTTCTGCAGCTGTTAATTACGAAGGTGATGCCGCCGAAATTTTAAGAAACAGAATACTTTTCAAAGAAGGTGAAATTGTAGTACCATTTGGAACAGTTTTAACATTACCAGCAACAGGATCAGAAATGAATTCGGGAGCGGTAGTAACCATTAATGAAACGCAAGAAAAATTAACTTTAGGCGGAAGTGCTTTATTTCCAAAATTTTCTATTGTTGATCCAACTGTAATCACTTCATTGCCAAAACGTCAATTGCAAAATGGTGTTGTAGATGCTTTTACACACACAATGGAGCAATATTTAACTTATAAGCATGATGCTATTTTACAAGATAGAATTGCAGAAAGCATTTTACAAACCTTAGTTGAAATTGGCCCTGATGTAGTTGAAAATCCAAAAGATTACAAATTAGCTTCTAACTTTGTTTGGTGTGCTACAATGGCTTTAAACGGATTAATTCAGAAAGGTGTTCCTAGTGACTGGGCAACACATATGATTGGCCACGAATTAACAGCTTTATACGAGATTGATCACGCTAGAACATTAGCTATTATAGGTCCAAACTTATATAGAGTTATGTTTGAAACTAAAAAAGATAAATTAGCTCAATTTGGAAAACGTGTTTGGAACATCCAAGAAGGTTCAACCGAAGAAATTGCAGAAAAAGCAATTGAAAAAACAGTTGAGTTTTTTCACACCATGGGAATGAAAACAAAATTATCTGAAAACACAGAAGAATTTGCTAAAACAGCTGACTTTATTGTAAATCGTTTTGAAGAAAGAGGCTGGAAAGCTTTAGGTGAAAAACAAAACATTACTCCAGAAAAAGTGAGAGAAATTGTTGAAATGAGTTATTAATAAAAAGTTTCAATTATAAATCCACACTTTCGGGAAAATAAATCAAAAAGCGTTCAAGTAATTTTACTTGAACGCTTTTTTTCTAACCCCAAAACAAAAATTAACTTAACCCAAGTAATTTATGTATTCGTAATACTTTCAACATATTACTCCATTAAAAACGATATGCTAGTTTTAAAATTGCATCAGAAAATTTAAAATTATGTTAAACTTTAAATTAACACTTTTACCATAAGGTTTGATAATGTGTTTTAATTTGCTAAATTTGGTTACTTAATCGATTGAAAAATGAATTCAAATCCAAAGTTTGCAGTTATTGGTGGTGGAAGTTGGGCAACAGCTATTGCTAAAATGTTGTGTGAAAACCAAACTGAAATTGCATGGTATATGCGAAATGTCTATGCTTTAGAACATTTAAAACATCAAAAACATAATCCTAATTATTTAAGTTCAGTAGAATTTGATATTAAAAAACTTAAGTTAACAAATGATATTAATGAAGCAATTGCTTATGCAGATTATGTAATATTTGCTATTCCTTCTGCTTTTTTGAGTGGTGAATTGGAAAAACTTACTGTAAGCTTAAAAGATAAAATCATTTTTTCTGCTATTAAAGGAATTGTTCCCGAAACTAGTTTAATTGTTGGGGAACATTTTCATGAAAAATATGATGTTCCGTATGAAAATATTGGAGTAATCACTGGCCCTTGTCACGCAGAGGAAGTTGCTTTAGAACGCTTATCTTATTTAACAATTGCTTGTGGAGATTTAAAGAAGGCAAAAATAATGGCAACTAATTTAAGTGGAGATTACATCAAAGCCAAAACTTCAGATGATATTATTGGAACAGAATATGCAGCCATGTTAAAAAACATTTATGCAATCGCTGCCGGAATTGCTCATGGATTAGGTTATGGAGATAACTTTCAATCGGTTTTGATGAGTAACGGAATTCGCGAGATGAAAAAATTTATAAAAAAAGTGCATAAAATGAAACGTAACATTAATGATTCTGCTTATTTAGGAGATTTATTAGTTACAGGTTATTCGGTGTTCTCTAGAAACAGAATGTTTGGAAACATGATTGGAAAAGGCTACACGGTAAAATCAGCTCAAATGGAAATGAGTATGGTTGCAGAGGGATATTATGCCACAAATAGTGCTTATAAATTGAACCAAGAATATGGTGCCAAAACGCCAATTATTGATGCTGTTTACCAAATTCTATATGAAGGAAAAGAAGCCAAAAAAGTATTTGCCAAATTGACTGATAAATTAGATTAAGTTTCGAATAAAAACACAAAACAATTTAGAAGCTAGGCTACAAGTTCTAAATGGTTTTTATATTTTACTTCACTTCTATTTCGTCCACAAAAATAAATGCATCACCATTTGAAGGAAAACCTTGATGCCATTCTGGAAGTTTCCCAAAATTGGCTGCAACGACTTTTACATATCTAGCCTTTTGTGAATTGAATTTAAGTTCAAAAG
>JBLHNH010000049.1:0-17644 GCA_047622645.1 Flavobacterium sp. | reverse complement strand
TACAAATCAAATCCTAATTTTACTTCTAACTTTGAGGCTATTATTTTTGTAATTCTGTGTTTTAATTCTGGTATTTTTATACTTTCAATCGCTTCATTACAAAAAGCAAACATCAATAATGCTCTAGCTTCTTTTTTTGGAATTCCACGTTGTTGCATATAAAACATAGCACTTTCATCTAATTGACCGATTGTACAACCGTGTGAGCATTTTACGTCATCTGCAAAAATTTCTAATTGAGGTTTTGCGTTTATTGTAGCTTTTTCGCTTAGAAGAATGTTATTGTTTTGCTGAAAAGCATTTGTTTTTTGTGCTTCTTTTTCAACATATATTTTTCCGTTGAAAACGCCAGTTGCACTATCACCAATTATAGTTTTATAATTTTGATGACTTTCACAATTTGGAGTAGCATGCTGAACTAAAGTATAATGATCTACATGTTGTTTTTCACCAATAATAGTAATTCCCTTTAAAGTACTATCAATATGTTCTCCAAAATGATAGAAATTTAAATTGTTTCTAGTTATGTTTCCACCAAAAGAAAAAGTATGAACTGTAGCTCTGCTTTCTTGTTTTTGAGAAATATAAGTATTGTCTATTAAATTAGCCGTTAGGTTATCATTCTGAATTTTATAATAATCAACAATAGCTCTTTTTTGCGCGAAAATTTCGGTTACCGAATTTGTTAAAACAGGATTACTATTCAAACTTTGGTGTCTTTCGATAATTTGAACGTGAGCGTTTTCTCCAACAATAACCAAATTTCTTGGCTGAACCATTAAAGCATCTTCAACTCCAGTTGTAAAGTAAATAATTTCGATTGGTTTATCTGCAATTTTACTTTTTGGAATATTGATATAAGCTCCTTCTAGAGCAAAAGCAGTATTCAATGAAGTTAACGTTTCATCGTTGCTAGCAATTTTATTAAAATACTCATCAATAACTATCTTATATTTTGGTTTAGTTAATGCTGATGACATTAAACAAACATCAATTCCTTCATGGGTTGTAGCCGATAAAAACGAACTGAATTTTCCATCAATAAAAACAACTTTATACGTATCTACTTCATGTAAAAAATATTTTTTTACCTCAGCAAATCCTATAGAATTATCTGTTTTTGGAAAAACGGAAAAGTCATTTTTTAATATTGTATTTAACGAAGTATACTTCCAAGCTTCTTCCTTTTTAGAAGGAAAGCCTTTGTTTTCAAAATTCTTTATAGCGTTTGTTCGTATATCATGTAATGCTGAAGAAGTATCTATACTTTCTTCAAAAGCCATGAATGACGAAACTAATTTTTCTTTTAAATCCATTATTTTTGTTTCATATTTCAGGTTTTTTTCGTTTCAAATAAATAACTTAAAACTTAAAAACTTGAAACAAATTTTTAAACTAATTCAGCTTTAATCCAATCATAACCTCTTTCTTCTAATTCTAAAGCCAATTCTTTTCCACCAGACTTTACAATTTTTCCATCCATTAAAACATGAACGAAATCAGGCACAATATATTCTAACAATCTTTGATAGTGAGTAATTACAACTACAGCGTTGTCTTTGCTTTTTAATTTATTTACTCCATTTGCAACGATTCTTAAAGCATCAATATCTAAACCAGAATCGGTTTCATCTAAAATTGCAAGTTTTGGTTCTAACATTGCCATTTGAAAAATTTCATTACGTTTTTTTTCACCACCAGAAAACCCTTGGTTTAAAGAACGTGATAAAAATTTACGGTCAATTTCTAATAATTCAGATTTCTCGCGGATTAATTTAAGCATTTCATTGGCTGGCATATCTGGCATACCTTTAGCTTTGCGCGATTCGTTGATCGCTGTTCTCATGAAGTTAGTTACTGAAACTCCTGGAATTTCAACTGGATATTGAAATGATAAGAATACTCCTTTATGAGCTCTTTCTTCTGGAGCTAACTCAGATATATCTTGTCCTTCTAATTCAATTGTACCTTCTAAAACTTCGTAATTTTCATTTCCTGCAATAATAGACGCCAACGTACTTTTTCCAGCACCATTTGGCCCCATTATAGCGTGAACTTCTCCTGCTTTTACTTCAAGATTAATTCCTTTTAATATTTCTTTATCTTCAATTGAAGCGTGTAAATTTTTTATTGATAACATGTTATTCTTTATTTTAAACCATTAAGGTATTAAGATTCATTTTTTTTTATCCAACACTTCCCTCAAGGGAAATTTCTAATAATTTTTGAGCCTCTACAGCAAACTCCATTGGTAATTTATTTAGTACTTCTTTACTAAAACCATTTACGATTAAGGCAATTGCTTTTTCGGTTGGAATACCACGTTGGTTGCAATAGAAGACTTGGTCTTCCCCTATTTTAGAAGTGGTTGCTTCATGTTCAATTATTGAGGAAGTATTTTTACTTTCTATGTATGGAAAAGTATGAGCTCCACATTCATTTCCCATCAAAAGACTATCACATTGAGAGAAATTTCGAGCATTTTCGGCTCTTGCTGAGATTTGCACCAAACCTCTGTAACTGTTTTGTGATTTTCCTGCAGAGATACCTTTTGAAATAATTGTTGACTTAGTATTTTTTCCTAAGTGAATCATTTTTGTTCCAGTATCTGCTTGTTGATAATTATTTGTTAATGCAATAGAATAAAATTCACCGATAGAATTATCTCCTTTTAGTATACATGAAGGATATTTCCAAGTAACTGCTGAACCAGTTTCAACTTGTGTCCAAGAAATTTTTGCGTTTTTCTCACACAAACCTCTTTTTGTTACAAAATTATAAACTCCACCTTTACCTTCTTTGTTTCCTGGAAACCAGTTTTGAACCGTTGAGTATTTTATTTCAGCATCATCCAAAGCAATTAATTCAACCACAGCAGCGTGTAATTGATTTTCATCACGACTTGGAGCAGTACATCCTTCTAGATAAGAAACGTAACTACCCTCATCAGCTATTAAAAGTGTTCTTTCAAACTGACCTGTTCCTGCTTGATTAATTCTAAAATAAGTCGATAATTCCATTGGACATCTAACTCCTTTTGGAATATAACAGAAACTTCCATCAGAAAAAACAGCTGAATTTAAAGCTGCATAAAAATTATCTTTTTGTGGCACAATTGTACCTAAGTATTTTTTTACTAATTCTGGATGTTCTTTTATAGCATCGGAAATGCTCATAAAAATAATTCCTTTTTCACCAAGAGTTTTCTTAAAAGTTGTAGCTACAGAAACTGAATCTACTACAATATCCATTGCAACATTATTCATTTTCTTTTGCTCATCAACAGAAATTCCTAACTTTTTGTACATGGCTAACAACTCTGGATCAACATCATCTAATGTTTTGTTTGGATCTACCTTCTTAGGAGCAGAATAATAAGAAATAGCCTGAAAATCTGGTTTTGTGTAATGCACATTTGCCCATTCAGGTTCAATCATTTCTTCCCAAGCACGAAAAGCTTCTAAACGCCATTCGGTCATCCATTCAGGTTCTTCTTTTTTTAGAGAAATAGCACGAACGATATCTTCATTTAAACCAACAGGAAACGTTTCCGATTCTAACTCAGTATAAAATCCGTATTCATATTCTTTACTTTCTAACTCTACTTTTAAATCGTCTTCTGTATATTTTGACATTTTATTTTTTTATTGATTAGAGTGAAAAACTTTCACCACAGCCACAAGTTCTTTGTGCATTAGGATTGTTAAATACAAAACCTTTACCGTTTAATCCTCCAGAAAATTCTAATATGGTTCCAGCCAAGTAAAGAAAACTCTTTTTTTCAACTGCAATTTTTACATTATTATCTTCAAATACTTTATCGTTTTCTCCTAATTGTTTGTCAAACTTTAATTCGTAAGACAAACCAGAGCATCCACCACTTTTTACGCCTACTCTAACAAAATCTTGAGAAGCGTCAAAACCATCTTCTTGCATCATAGCAAAGATTTTTTTGCTTGCTGTATCGGAAACTTTTATCATTTGTTATTTTAATTTTGTCTAAATTAATGGCAAATATAAGTAATTTAGGTCTTTTTACAATAGATCCTAACATTTTTATAACTTATGAGACCATAAAATAGATTTATACTTAAAATACTTTGATGAGTATAGCTTTTTTGTAACTTGCAGTCAAATTCTAAAAATGAAATTATATCCTATTGAAGCCGGAAATTTTAAATTAGATGGCGGTGCTATGTTTGGTGTTGTTCCAAAAACTTTATGGAATAGAACTAATCCAGCTGATGAAAACAATTTAATTGACATTGCGGCAAGATGTTTGTTAATTGAAGATGGTGATCGTTTAATTCTGATTGATACTGGAATGGGCAACAAGCAATCTGATAAATTTTTTGGTTATTATTCGCTTTGGGGAAATCATTCTATTGATAAATCTTTAGAAAAATATGGTTTTCACCGTGATGATGTAACTGATGTATTTATGACACATTTACATTTTGACCATTGTGGAGGAAGTGTAATTTGGAATAAAGACAAAACTGGTTATGAAGTTGCTTTTAAAAATGCTAAATATTGGACTAACGAAAATCATTGGGATTGGGCAACCAAACCAAATAAAAGAGAGAAAGCTTCTTTTTTACATGAAAATATTATTCCGATGCAAGAAAGTGGTCATTTAAATTTTATTAAAAGACCAGAAAATGCTTTACTTGAACAGTCTGAATTAGGTTTTGGAATATTCTTTGCAGATGGTCATACAGAAAAACAAATGATTCCAATGATAAATTTTAATGGAGAAACATTTTGTTTTATGGCAGATTTATTGCCAACAGCTGGTCATATACCTTTACCTTACGTAATGGGTTATGATACTAGACCTTTACTAACGCTTGATGAGAAAGAAATTTTTCTTGAAATGGCTGCTGAAAAAAACTTTAAATTAATTTTAGAGCATGATGCTCATAATGAAATTATAACTGTTCAAAAAACGGAAAAAGGTATTCGGTTAAACGAGATATTAACTTCTAAAGAAGTTTTTAACTTATAGAATGTAACTTTTATTAAAAATAATTGTCTAATAAATATAAATTAAATCAAAATAATGAGAACATTTAAACCTTTTTATGTAACAGCTGCATTAGCGCTTGTTTTAGCAAGTTGTGGTGGAGTTTCAAAAATGGTATCAACGCCTGTTGAAAACATTGATGCTGTTCAAACAAAAACGACAAAACTAACTGAAAACGATTTAAAACGTTGGAGTCACTTAGATTTAGTAAAAGACTCTGTCCCTGGGATGAGTGTTGATAAAGCTTATTCAGAATTACTTAAAGGAAAAAAAGGAACTAAAGTAGTTGTTGGAATTGTAGATTCTGGTGTAGACATAAATCACGAAGATTTAAAAGCTGTTATTTGGACCAATCCAAAAGAGATTGCTAATAACGGTAAGGACGACGATAATAACGGATATATTGATGACGTTCATGGATGGAACTTTTTAGGTGATGCTGTTAACGAACAGTTAGAAATGACAAGAATCGTTAAAGCTGGACCAACTGCAGCAGATTATGTTGAAGCTAAAGCTCAATTAGATGCAGAACTAGAAGGTATAAATGGACAAAAAAATCAAATTGATATGATTTTAAAAGCTGAAAAAGCTTTAGAAGAACATTTAAAAAACCCAAATTTTACTTTAGCAGAAGTTAAAGCAATGACAACAACTGATGAAACATTACTACAATATAAAGGAATGTTTTCAAGTATTTTAGCACGTCAAGATAAAGCTGCTTTTGATGAAAGATTAAAAGGTGGTGTTAATCAAGTCAAAGATCAATTAAGTTATAATTACAATGTAGATTTTGACGGTCGTAAGGTTGTTGGAGACAATCCAAATGACATCAATGATACAAAATATGGAAACAACAATGTAGTTGGACCGAACCCAGAAGATGCATTGCACGGAACTCACGTTGCTGGTATAGTAGCGCAAGTAAGAGGTAATGGATTAGGTGGAGACGGTGTTGCAAACTTAGTCGAAATTATGGCAGTAAGAGCTGTTCCAAATGGTGACGAATATGATAAAGATATTGCTTTAGGAATTCGCTATGCAGTTGACAATGGTGCTAAAGTAATCAATGGTTCTTTTGGAAAATATTTTTCTCCTCATAAAGAATGGGTTCAAGATGCATTAAAATATGCTGCTAAAAAAGATGTATTAGTTATTTTTGCTGCTGGTAATGATGCTAAAGATTTAGATGTAGTAAATAAGTATCCTAGTGATTCTTATGACGGTGCTCCTGAGGTTTCAGATAACGTTTTAATTATTGGTGCATTAAATGCAACTTATAGTTCAAACATGGTTGCTCCGTTTTCAAACTATGGAAAAAAGAACGTAGATGTTTTTGCTCCAGGAATGCAAATTTATGCTACTACACCAAATAATAGCTACAGATATTTACAAGGAACTTCAATGGCTTCTCCTAATGTTGCTGGAGTTGCTGCTTTAATTCGTTCTTATTATCCAAAATTATCTGCTGCTCAAGTAAAACAAATTATTATGCTTAGTGGAACTCCATTAAAAAATGCGGTTTTGGCTGGAGAAGATCAACATGATGCAAATTTTGCTGAAATTTCAAAATCTGGAAGAATAGTAAATGCTTATAACGCATTACTAATGGCTTCAAAAATGTAAAAATATTTTTAAATTATATATAAAACCACAAAGTCAATTAAAAAAACTTTGTGGTTTTTTTTAAAAACAACACTATGAAAAAAACACTTTTAATTGCTCTAATTTCTTTCATTGGATTTGCTCAAAACAATCCAAATCCAGGTTATTGGCAACAACATGTTGACTATAAAATGGATGTGAAAATGGATGTGAAAAACTACCAATATAAAGGAACACAAGAGTTAGTTTACACCAATAATTCGGCCGATACATTACGAAAAGTATATTATCATTTATATCCAAATGCTTTTCAACCAGGAAGCGCAATGGATGTTCGTTTGCAAACTATTTCTGATCCAGACAAAAGAATGGTCCGAAAGTTTAAAGTTGCCGAGAAAGATGTTACAGAAAGTAGAATTAAATATTTAAAACCTGATGAAATTGGATTTTTAAATATATACGATTTTAAACAAAACGGAAAAACAACTACAACAAGAGTAGTAGGAACTGTTTTAGAAGTTACTTTGTCTGAAGCAATATTGCCAAAATCAAAAACAACTTTTACACTAAATTTTGAGGGACAAGTACCATTACAAGTTAGACGTTCAGGAAGAAATTCTGAAGAAAATGTGGCTTTATCAATGACGCAATGGTATCCAAAAATAGCTGAATATGACTTTGAAGGATGGCACGCTGACCCATACATTGCACGTGAATTTCACGGCGTTTGGGGAGATTTTGATGTAAAACTAACAATCGACAAAGATTACACTGTTGGTGGAACTGGTTATCTTCAAAATAAAAATGAAATCGGACATGGTTACCAAGATAAAGGTGTTGAAGTAAAGTATCCTAGAAAAACAAAAGAATTGACTTGGCATTTTGTGGCTCCAAATGTGCATGATTTTACTTGGGCAGCCGATGATGAGTATCTTCATGATATTTTAATTGGTGAAAATAATGTTGAACTGCATTTCCTTTACAAAAACAAAGCAGAAAATCTGGAAAACTGGAAGAAAATGCAACCAAAAACAGCTGAATTATTAGCTTTTTATAATAAAAATGTTGGCCCTTATCCTTACAAACAATATTCTGTTATTCAAGGTGGTGATGGTGGAATGGAATATGGAATGTGTACTTTAATTACTGGAAACAGAAGTTATGGTAGTTTAGTTGGTGTCACAGCGCACGAGTTTGCTCATTCTTGGTTTCAGTTTGTATTGGCTTCGAACGAATCTAAACATGAATGGATGGACGAAGGATTTACGTCTTTTATTTCTGATTTAGCCATGAATGAAATTATGCCTCCAAAAGAAAAAGAAGACAATATTTTTGAAAGTGCTTACAAAGGATATGCTTACTTAGCTAATTCGGGAAAAGAACAACCCCTTTCTACTCATGCTGATCGATATGATTATAATATGTCTTACAGCATTGGTGCATATAGTAAAGGAGAAGTTTTCTTAGCTCAATTAGGCTATTTAATAGGAAGTGATAATTTAATGAAAACCTTAAAACGTTATTATTACGATTTCAAATTAACGCATCCAACACCAAATGATATTAAAAGAAGTGCTGAAAGAGTTTCTGGAGCAAATTTAGATTGGTATTTAGTGGATTGGACACAAACTACAAATACAATTGATTATGCAATTGAAAAATTAGAAGAAAATAACGGAAAAACAACGCTAACTCTAGAAAGAAAAGGTAGAATGCCAATGCCTATTGATTTATTGGTAGTTTATGAAGATGGTTCTAAAGAAACATTTTACATACCAAATACGTTAATGCGTTTTGAAAAAGAAAACCCTTATTCAGACATAAAGAGAACTGTTTTAACCGGATGGGATTGGGCATATCCAACTTATTCTATTGATATTCCAAAAGATAAATCATCCATAAAAGCAATTGTTATTGATCCAAGTGGATTAATGGCCGATGTTAAAAGAGATGATAACGTTTACGAGAAAAAATAAACCTCAACAAAATTGAAAAAAGCTGTCTATTTTACGACAGCTTTTTTTATACCTTTACCTCATGGCATTCACCTATCCAAAAACCGAAAAGCTTAAAAGCAAAAACACTATAGACTTACTTTTTAGTGAAGGCAAATCAGTGTCCAAATATCCATTACGTTTGGTTTTTGTAGAAAATCCTTTAGAAGAAAAGGAAATAATTAAAATGGGTGTTTCAGTTTCTAAGAAATATTTTAAACATGCTGTTGACAGAAATTATTTCAAGCGTGTTTTGCGTGAATGTTATCGTTTAAACAAACATATTTTGGTAGAAAATCTTGAAAAACCTTATGCTTTCATGTTTTTTTATCAATCAAAAGACCGTTTGACTTATCAAGAAATTAACGAGAAAACTATCAAGCTTTTTCAAAAATTTGTTGAAAATGATAAGTAAAACCTAACTTTGGTTTACTTTTTGCACAATTATAATTACATTCGTAGTTCATTTTTATTTAATTTTATCATTATGAAGTCCTTTTTTAGAAAAAGAATCATTATTCCTATTATAGCTGTTTCGTTTTTATTTGTTGGAGTTAGTTTCAAAGGTGATTTCTTTGAAATAGCTAAACAAATTGAAATTTTTACTAACTTGTTCAAAATCGTTAATCAAAATTATGTGGATGAAACCAATCCAGGTGAATTAATGGATAAAGGAATCAAAAGCATGTTGAAAGAACTTGATCCTTACACTGTATTTTTCAATGAACAAGACGTAATCAAATTCAAAATCAACAACACTGGTGAATATACTGGAATTGGAGCCATGATTACTCGTAAAGAAGATAAAGTCATTCTAAAAGAAGTTTACAAAAATTTTCCGGCAGATAAAGCTGGTTTAAAAGCTGGTGACGAAATCATACAAATTGATGATGTATTGCTAAAAGACTTTAAAGACGATGCTTCGCAATTGCTAAAAGGAACAAAAAACACCAAAGTAAATATTATTTATTTCCGACAAGGTAAAAAAACTAATGGAACGATTATTTTAGATGAAGTTGAATTAAAAGCGGTTCCTTATTACAAATTATTAGAAGACAATATTGGTTATATAGTTTTATCAAAATTTACTGAAAAAGCATCTTCTGATACTAAAGCCGCTTTATTAGATTTAAAAAAACAAGGAGCAACCAAAATTATTTTAGATTTAAGAGGTAATCCTGGTGGATTATTAGGTGAAGCAGTAAATATCTGTAATTTGTTTGTGCCTAAAAATGAAACAATTGTAACTACAAAATCAAAAGTTGAAAAACATAACAGTACTTATAAAACAAGAAATGAACCAGTCGATTTAGAAATTCCGTTAGCGATTATTGTGAATGGTCAAAGTGCTTCAGCTTCAGAAATTGTTGCTGGTGCTTTACAAGATTTAGACAGAGCTGTAGTGGTTGGAAATCGTAGTTTCGGAAAAGGATTAGTACAAAGACCTTTAAATTTATCATACGGAACACAAGTAAAAGTTACCATTTCTAAATATTACACACCTTCAGGAAGATGTATACAAGCTTTAGATTATTCACACAAAGATGAAAACGGAAAAGCAATTCGTAAGGATCAAAAAGATTATACTGCTTTTAAAACTAAAAAAGGAAGAACCGTTTATGATGGCGGTGGAATTATGCCAGATATGGAAGTTTTAGAAACAAAACCTTCAACTATTTCAAAAGCATTAACCGCTAATGATGCTATTTTTAATTACGTGACTGAGTTTTATTATAAAAATCAAAACAATCCAAACGTACTGTTTTTAAATTCAGATTTTGACGAGTTTAAACAGTTCGTTAAAAAGAATCAGTACAAAATGAACACTGAAACCGAAAAAGCGCTGGAAAACACTTTAGAAGTAGCTAAAAAAGAAAACATTGACGGAAACATTCAAGCTGAATATAATTTATTGAAAGCCGCTATTGAAAAAAGTAACGAAAAGGAATTGGATAAAAACAAAGCTGAAATCATTATGCTTTTGAATAATGAAATCATTACACGTTTTCAGTATAAAGAAGGTTTATATGATTATGATACTAAGAATAATATTGAAATAAACAAAGCCAAAAACGTTTTAATAAATTCGTCTAATTATAACAAAATATTAAAAAAATAATGGACTTTCTTAAATACATTTTTCTACTTTTTATTATGACTTCATACGCGCAAGACGATGAGGTAATACAATCTATTTATTTTGATTTTGACAAGTTTGATATACGAAAAGACCAACAAAAAGAACTTCGCAAGTTTATAACAACTATTGATACAGCAAAGGTAGAATCTATTCAGATTTATGGCTATTGTGATGATAGAGGAAAAGATGCTTATAACTATGATTTATCAACCAAAAGAGCTAACACTATTAAAGATACTTTGTTACTTAATGGTATAAAAAATAAAATTATTGTTTCAATACAAGGCAAAGGAAGTATTATAATTGATGAAGATTTAGAGTCTAATATTCCTGATGCTCGTTCCAAAAATAGACGTGTAGATGTTTTAGTCAACTTTAAACCCTTGCTTAAAGAAAAAAGAACAATACCAGAAAATTATACGGTTTTAAGAAAAGATGTTATTATTGGAGACAAGATTACTTTAGATAAAGTCTTTTTTGATAGAGGAAGCAGTAGGTTGACTACAACGGCCAAAAAAGAATTGGATAAAATTGCGATAAAAATGCACCGTTTTCCCAAAATACAGCTTGAGGTTCAAGGTCATATTTGTTGTACACCTTCTTATCAAAAAGAAGCTGTTGATAAAGACACAAGAAAACGCGAATTATCAATCAATAGAGCCAAAGCTGTTTATAAATATCTAATTTCTAGAAGAGTTAATGAAAAAAGACTGATTTATAATGGCTATGGAAACACGCAACCGCTTGGTAATAGTACAGAACAAGACAGAAGAGTTGAGTTGGTGATTACTAAGATTGATTAATTTTTGAAATCATTCATATATACAATTTATGTGTAAGCTGAAAAGAAATCCCGCTTATCCAAAAACAGAATTCAAATGAAGAAAATGCTTTTAATAATTCCTTTTCTTATCGGCTGTTCGTCAACGAAAGAAAAATCTGAATATGAAAGTCTTTTTGATTACGAAGGGAAATACGAATATGCTGATAATACGACATTAGAACTTAAAGCTTCGGCGATGGACACGACGCTTTATGCCATAATAGATAATGCAAAATACCCTTTAAAATTTATTGCTTTAGACAGTTTTACAGATATGCAAGGAAGCTCTGTAATTTTTGAAAGGAACAACTCAAAGAATGTCATAAGCTATAAAACTGACGGTCAAGAATTCAAGTTGCTAACAAAAGATATTGATAAATCGAATATGTTTCCCAGAAAAGAACTTTTCGATAATCTAGAAAATTACGAATATAAGCAACCAACAGAAACTGATGACGGTCTTGCAACGGGCAATTTGGAAGATGAATTTAAAAACCCCAAACTTATTGTCGATATGGTCAAAGAAACCATTAAAGGTAATTTTCCCGATGTCCATAGCATCTTGATTTATAAAAACAACAAATTAGTACTTGAGGAATATTTTTACGGATATGATGAAAATACACCACATCAATTAAGGTCTGCAACAAAACCTTTCATTGGCGGAATTCTTGGAATAGCGGTTGACCAAAAATTTATAAAAAGCGAAAAAGATAAATTATTGCCATATTTTAATTCGAGATACCCAGAAATAGCCAATATGGACAAAAGAAAAAAAGAAATTTCAATAGAGAATTTCTTGATGTATCGACACGGAATGGATTGTGAAAACAATAATCCTGAAAGTAAAGGAAATGAGTTAAAAATGATGCAAAGTAAAGATTGGGTAAAATACACGCTCGATTTACCAATGATTGGAGAACCTGATACATCATCTTCATATTGTACAGGATGTGCTTTAACTTTAGGCAGTTTGGTTGAAATAGCAACAGACCAGAAAATTGAGGATTTTGCAAAAGAAAATCTGTTTGAACATATGGGTATCTCTAATTACGATTGGACTTTTGAGCCAAATCAGGCAAGTATGAATACTTTTAGTCAAATGTCCATAACACCGCGTGACCTAATAAAATTGGCGAAACTATTTTTAGATGGCGGTATATGGAATGGAAAACAAATTTTATCAAAAGAATGGGTAAATAAAACCTTTGATATGAATAAAGGCGATTATGGTTATTTATGGGAACATAAATATTTTATGATTGACGGTCAACAATACAATTCATACTTAGCTTCGGGAAATGGTGGGCAAAAAATTAATATTTGGCCTGAACTTGATATGATAACAGTATTTACAGGCGGAAATTACAATTCATATGAACTTTATGGGAAAAGTACACCACCAAATGAAATGATACCCAACTATATATTAAAATCAGTGAAATAAAGCCCGCACATAACAACGCATATAGCTTATGGCGGGCGAACGGCCACCAACAAGGTTTAAGCTCAGCAAGCTTTAATTTCTGTGGACAGAAAAGTGCTCCGAAACCGCCACAAACAATATACAAACACGTTGTGCCTCATTAAAAAACATGAACAAAGAAGAATTTTACTCTTTAAGCTTTAACTCAAACAATGTAGAATTATTTGTAGAGGTTATTGGCGATTATGACGACCAAAAACTTAAGACAGGTATTTACAATCCTAACCCTTTGAAAGTGATAAAAAGTCAAGGAAGAAAAACTTATGATATAATTCGCTTACAAGACGTTTTCAATTTCCTGATATCGCCTAAACTCCTTAAAGCATTTGAATCAAATGATTTAACTGGATGGAAAACATACACAATTGAATCGGATATTGAACTAGATGGATATAAAGGATTTCAATGTACTTCTTCTTGCAGTTCACCCATTCGGCCAAAAAATAGTGGATTTGTGACAGGTTATGATTTTGACTTAAAAACTTGGGATGGTAGTGACTTTTTCATACCTGAAACCACAATGATGATTATTTGCTCTAATAAGGCTAAAGAAGTTATTGATAGCTTTAAGATTAAGAATATAAAATTGGAAAATCTAAAAACGCTTAAATGGTATAACGCATAAAAAACGAATGCACAGCACCGTTTATAATTAATTGCTATGGCTTATTCTCATCTGGAAAATTCCTTCGGAATTTTCTCTGGCAAGTATTTGTTTACTAAATTAGTTGCTGAAACACGCAACTAATCTTACACAAAACGTTAACTTTAATCTGAGAGCAAAATTTTTGAATGAAATTTTTGAATAGAACAGTAGCGTTTTGGTATTATTAACGTTTTTATATATGTATCATCACTGCATAAACCCTGAATAGTTTACCTCAGTGTTGAATTTGAAAGAAGCCGAATTGAAAGCAACCAATACATCAGAAGGCAAAATAATTGATACCTTACAAAAGATTGAAGCTTCTAATGTTGCTCAATCGGGTTTTTTTAGACTACCTACAATGGTTCCTTCTGTACTCATAATACCAACATTAATTTCTATTGTTTTTATACGAGGAAAAGGCAAAAAATAAAAAACTACTGTTAACATGCGACAAAAGCAATCGCTGGTTTTCGTTTCTTTTACTATTTGCGTTTTATCTTAGTGGAGAAAACTAAGTCACCAAACCGAGACTGCTTCTAGCGCAGGAAGGTTGCCATTCATTGTAGAACGCACTTAAAAAAGAGAAAATATGATAAAAAGAGGCATAGGTCCAGCATTGATTATAATAGCAATGATTTTAAATATTCTAAATTTTGATTTTTCAAGTTTTAATATTCAATCTAAAAAAAACTGGTTGTTTTTAGGTACTTCAATAATCATTTTTGCAACGATAATACTAATATTTATTAACGAAAAAAAAGAATAAAAAATTGAATTCTTGACTAGTAAAAGCTGAATGAATTTTTCTGAATTCTCACTCAAATACGGAATGAAAATCAAAATGAATTTTTAGCAAGTTTGCGGAATCGGAATTAACATAAAAAAACAGAATGGTATGCGGATTTGAGCAAGTTCTTAAATCGTTCTCTAAAAAAGAATTTAGCCTGTTTGCAGAATAAAATGGTGCCCGAACTCACTCAAAAGTGAAATAAAACAATCAGAATTTGATTGAATAGTTTGAACAGAAAAACAACGAAATGGCAACACCGTATATAAAAAATTGCTGTTTTTAGCTTAACCATAGTTTATTGCTTTGTTTGCTAGCTACTGATTTTACTTCGGAAAAAACTCTATGATTCGTGATTTTTTTTTATATTCGCTTTGGTCAGTGTCTAATAAAAACCACTGAAACAAAGCCGCAAAACGATTGTACCTAATGCAAAAAACTGAAATGAAACCAGAGAAGCATGGAAAGATTAATAGAAAATATAAAGTTATATACTTCACTTAATGAACAAGAAACCAAATTGCTCCAAAATTCTGTTGATAAGAAAATCTATCATAAGAATGAGGTAATTTTCACAGAGGGAAAAATATCAGATGAAATCTATTTTGTTACAAAGGGATGCGTGAGACTTTTTTATAATGTGGATGGTAATGATAAGACTGCTTTCTTTTATACTGAAGGACAATTTATATGTGCAGGAGAAAGCTATACATTTAATATTCCTGCCATTGAGAATTACCAAGCTGTTGAACATACAGAAATATTTATTTTCACGAAATCAAAAATTGCCTTTTTATTAAAAGAAGTTCCCAAGTTTGAGGTAATTGCTAGAATAGCAACAGAGAATGAATTAATCACTTGTCAAAAGGTAATAGCGTCTTTTGTGACAAAATCAGCAGAAGAACGCTACATTGATTTATTAGATGCACAGGGAGAACTATTTCACCGTGTCCCACAACAATATATAGCATCTTTTTTAGGCGTAGCTCCTGAAACTTTGAGTAGAATTAAAGCAAGAGTATTCAATAAAAGACGTTCTTGACTTTCGTCAAGAGAAAATAAATTTCCTTAATCTAAATTTGTCAAAAAAAACAATGAAAACAAAAAGAGTTTTGGTTGCGGGTGCAACCGGTTATTTAGGACAATATGTGGTAAAGGAACTTAAAAATAGAGGTTTCTGGGTAAGAGTATTAATTCGCAAAGAAACTCAAAAGGATAAATTTGAATCTGTTGATGACTTTTTTATAGGGCAGATAACAGAACCTGATTCCATAAAGGGAATAACAAAAGATATAGATTGGGTATTCTCTTCTATAGGCATTACTCGGCAGAAGGACGGAATGACTTATATGGATGTTGATTATCAGGGTAATTCAAATTTATTAATGGAGGCATTGCAAGATAAGGTTGAAGCATTCCAATACATTTCTGCTATTAATGGAGATAAACTTAGGCAGTTAAAAATATTTGAAGCTAAAGAAAGATTTGTAGATGAACTTAAAAGCTCAGGAATCGACTATTGTGTTTTACGTCCAAATGGATTTTTCTCTGACATGAAAGATTTCCTAAATATGGCTAAGGCTGGCAGGGTATATTTGTTTGGAGACGGTAAATTCAAATTGAATCCAATACATGGAGAGGATTTAGCAAAAGTTTGTGTGGATAAGGCGGTGGAAGGGATAAAGGAAGAAACTGTAGGAGGTGTTGATATTTTAAGTCATAATGAATTGGCTGAACTAGCATTAAAAGCTTGGGGAAGACCTATTAAAATTAGTCACCTACCTGACTGGACTAGGAGGTTTACCATTTGGCTATTAAGAACATTTACATCTTCGAAAACCTATGGTCCGATTGAATTTTTTTTGACAGCAATGGCAGACGATAATATTGCAACCCAATACGGTTCAAGACGACTTGGTGATTTTTTTAACTTAGAAGTCAGTAGATTAAAATATGAATAAGCACTAGCTACAACAATATATAAAAATAATAGCCGAGATTTTGGTAAAATCTAGGGTTGTAGCCCGCTCCAACTTTCATGTAACTTGACAGGGAAGTGCCACGCAGTCGGCTACTATTCTTATACTAACCGTTGGCAACAATTTGAGAAAAACTCTGTAACAAACATCAAAATTGGAATACAAACTATTAAAACATAACTAAAATGAAAAAAATAACTAAAAGAAAAGCACTAATTCTATTATCTATTGGAATATTTATAATTGCGACTTCGCAAGTGTTTTCACATTATATTGAATTACCTGATTTGGCGAACGGTTCTTTAATTGGAATTGGAATTGGATTATTGCTTACATCTTTAATCTTTGGAAATTTCAAAACTGTTCGTAATTAGAATCGAGCAAAATCGGAAAGACGGAATTGCATATAATAAGCAGAAAGAATTGCCCATCTTTATTTAATTATACTGACCAAAATTAAACGGACAGAACTAAAAATCAGCACAGAAATGATCTGTAAAAATTTTGCGGAATCTAAATTTTAAAAAGTAAACGGAAAACCAAAATCTTAATAGTTACGGAAAAAACTGTTGCCAACAGAGTATATAAAAAATTGAACTGAAATAGATGAATAACGAATTAATAAAAATCAAAAACAAGATTTACGACAAATGTGAATTGCATATTCTTGACTTTAAAAATGAGCCTGAAAGTTTGGAATATGGTGCCTGTAGATTTGAACTCAACGGATTAAAAATTATTTGCAGAAACGCAAAAGTAACACCGAAAAAAATTGGTCAGTTTGTAACATTTTGGAAACGAAATGGAAATGGACCGATTGAGCCATTTTATGAAACTGATCGAATTGACTTTTATGTTGTAAAAGTTCGAAATGAAAATCAATGTGGACAATTTGTATTTCCAAAATCAGTATTGATTAATAAAGGAATAATCTCAACCGACAAAAAAGAAGGAAAACGAGCTTTTCGAGTTTATTCATCATGGGATATTACTAAAAACAAGCAGAACGAAATCAAAAATGGCAACTTAACTATTTTTATGAAATTGAAAAAACAACTGATTTTAAAGAAGTAACTAAATTATATAAAACGGACTAAAAAACACTACACACAACACCTCATAAAATTTATGTTTCATTTAAACTAAATAACGAACCGA
>JBLHNH010000048.1:0-18004 GCA_047622645.1 Flavobacterium sp. | reverse complement strand
CTTAATAAATTTACAGATCAGTAACACTTAAATATTTTTTACTTTTAATTTAACACAAGAATAACTTATGAATATCAAAAATAATAGCACACTTTACTTGGTTTTTTTTATTTTTTTAGCCACTTTTACACAAAATCAGAAAGCATTTGCTCAGGATATTGAAAAAAACTACAACCGATGGTCCGTTAATTTAAATGCTGGAGTTAATATTGGTATAAAACCTTTTACAGAAGGGTATTATACAACTACACCAAATTATTTAAAAAAACCTGATTTTAACCATGTGGATTTCAATGTCCGTAAAATGTTTAATACTAAGTTTGGACTAAGATGGGATTTTGCTTATGATAATTTTTCTTCCGAAAGTGGAAGTCCCTATTTTAGCAACAACATGTATAGAACTAGTATTCAGGGAGTTTTGAACATACACAGAGCCTTTAACTGGGAAGAGTTTACAGATACTTTTGGGTTACAATTCCATTTTGGTCCTGGTTTGTCTTTTTTAGAAGGTCCAGATACAACTACGTTTGATGCTTATGATAATATTTTTAGTGTTTTAGGAGGCGCAACAGTATTAATTAAAGCATCTGATAAATTAGCCTTTAATTTGGATTTTACCATGATTAGTAATTTAACGCACCATATACCTTTAGATGGCCAATCAAGATTAGATCCTAGCTTTAGTAGAACAGGTTCTATCTACACCAGTTCAATCGGACTTACTTACTATTTAGGTAAAAAGGATAAACATGCCGATTGGTATGCGGAAAATGAAAAGGAGAGAACGGATGAACTTTTAGCTAGAATTGAAGAAATAGAAACACTAATGAATGATACTGATAGAGATGGAGTTCCAGATTATTTAGATACTGAAAACAATACAATTGCTGGTGTTACTGTCGACACTAAAGGAAGGTCTATTGATTATAATAAAAATGGGGTTCCAGATCAGATAGAGAATTTTGTTAATGCTAGATATAGCGATTTGGAGACAAACATTAATAATTTAATGGCTGGTGATACCTATTATTCTAATGCACAAATGCGAGGTATGATTAATAGTCAATATGTAAATGTATTCTTTGATTTTGATGAAACTAAAATTACTACAGGTTCAGTGTCTGCAATAAATTTCTTGATCAAATATTTAATTGCAAATCCCAATTCTAAAGCTGAAGTTATTGGATATGCAGATGAATTTGGTGATTTTGATTACAACATGAGACTATCGCGTAAAAGAGCATTAAAAGTTATAGAAATGATTGTAAGGTCTGGTATAGATGCGGACAGATTAAACTTAGTAGTTAAAGGAGAAGACAACTCGGTACCTATAGATTCTAAATTAGCACGACAACTGGTAAGAAAAGTTGCTTTTAAAGTTGATTAACATTTAACAGGCTTATAGGTTTAAGTAAACTAAACTATCAGAATTAAAACATACAATTTAATAAAGTTGAATTTAATAGTACAAACCTGTATGTCGGAATCAATGATGTTATATAGTTTTTCTTTGATTGATTTTACACTAAAGGAACTTATTACATTGCTCTATTAACAGCAAACATTTTGATATAATTTTTATAAAGAAGATAATTTTACATATGTACTACTTAAAAACGAATAAAAACAGAATGAGAAAAACATATAAATTCTTATTATTTTTACTACTATGCACAATTAATTTGTCGTTTTCACAAATTACTTATACCAGTGTTGCATCAGGAGATTGGAATAATCCTACAACATGGTCTCCAAACGGTGTCCCATCTACGGATGATGCTGTTAATATAGGTAATCATGCTATTACAGTTACAGTTAACGCATTTTGCAACAGTTTGACTACAAATCCAGGAAGCGACATTTTTACATCAATTGTTACTGTAAATACATTTGTTAAATTAACTGTTTTAGAATTTATTTATGTGGAATCCACTAATGCAAATGATAATACTACCTATTTATATGGAAACGGTATAATTGAAACCAATGCTATTTATGTAGGTGATGCAGCTTTAACAACTACTACTAATAAAGAAACAACTTTATATGTGGAGGATATTGAACAATTAATTGTTAACAACAATATTACTATAGAATCAAGAGAAAACACAAATAATGCAACTTATAATCCTGCGAGATTAAGACATATATCAGGCACCATTGATCTCTATGGCCAATTGATCTCTAATGTACAATCTTCGGGGATAACAAGCCTAGGATACTTAACAAACAATTTAGGTCAAGGAGATAGCAAGATAGTGTTTAATAATGTAGTTCCTATAATTTCATCAGCGGGTGTTGATGCTCCTGATTTTTCAGGCGGAACCGTAGAGTTTAGATCAGCAGCTATTACATTGTATGATTTACCTTACCTTAGATATAAAAATTTAATTCTTAATTCACCAAGAACATTTAGAACGACAAACAATGCTACAACAATTGCAGAAGATGGAAGTTTACAACTTATTCAAGGCATTATGTCTGGTTTAGTTGCCGGTCCTGCCGTAAGGTATTTAACCTACGAGAACAATGTAACAATTTACATAGCTGATGGAAGTTTTTTAGACGGAAATGGTTCAAGACCAAAGATGTCAAATGTTTCAAACACATACAATGTTACCTATTTACAAACTAACGCTAGTGGAGTTAAACAATCAGGGAGAGAGTTAACACCCGTATCTGCAGGTCCAAATCCTTTGAAGAATTTAACGATTAGCAATACTTATGGGGTTAGCATAAATTTAGACCTTAAGCCTAATAATTTAACCATAACTGCAAGTTGCTCAATTTTAGGTACCGGTAAAATTGATGTTTTAGATGTATTTGATGTACCAACATCTTCAATTGTTAATTTAACCGATAAGCAAATTTCATTAATTTCTAGTGCTTCAAATACAGCAAGAGTAGCAAAGTTATTAAATAATCCAACTATTAATGGGAAAGTTAATGTACAACGTTTTCTTCCAAATAATAAAAGGAGCTGGAGGCTTTTAACCGCACCAGTTAAGGGGTCAAGTAACAATTCTATATATTATAATTGGCAAAATAATGGTATTTATGGTGATATATTTTATACTGGAATAGAAATTTGGGGTCCAACAGGTGATTTGTCTTTTGATAATGATGGTTATACTGTAGCTGGAAATGGTTTGATTTCCGTTGTAAATTCGAGTTATAACCTTAGGACATATGACAACACTATTGGCTCTTGGACTAATGTAACCAACACGGTTAATGAGCCTCTTTTTAATGCAACTGCAAACAAAGGTTTTTTAATTTTCGCCCCACATTCCTTTTTAAATGGAACAGATTATGCCGGAGGGTATATCCCAAATCAATCCAATTTAACAGCTGAAGCTTCTGGAGCATTAATAACTGGAGATGTTACGTATTCTAATATCTTAACTAATAAATATTATCTTATTGGTAATCCGTATGCCAGTCCTATTAATTTTGAAACTATTTTAGCCGAACCAGGCAACGAAGGTGTCAATAAAATATGGGTTATTGATCCAACGGTTGGTTCGTTAGGAGCCTATGTAACTTGGGATACTATTACAGGTTACAGTAATGGAGGTTCGAGTTTTAGTGGGAACACTATATTGCAATCGGGACAAGCTTTTTTTGTAATAGCTTCTTCAACTATAACTTCATTAACGATAAAAGAATCCCACAAAAGTGATGTAATTACTAATACAACTTTAAACAAAACATCCACTGCCCAAAATAATACTTCTACTGATTTATTTAGAATACTTTTAGAAAAAGAAGTATCAGGTGCTTATGGAAACATGGATGGTTGTGTGGCGGCTTTTTATACTGGAGGTTCGAATGCAGTTGATGGTAATGATGCCATAAAACTTGGTAATCCTGGCGAAAATTTGGCTTTATTTAACGCTAACTTTTCTTTATCAATTGAACATAGAGCACCAATAGAAGACAATGACTTTTTAACGCTGCGTTTAACACAAGCAATAGTAGGCAGCAACTATAAACTAAAATTATATACTGAAAACTTTACCTACAGTGGAAATGCCTTTTTGCAGGATATATTTACTGGTACAACGACACAATTACCTACAGATGGTTCTGTGTTTGAATATCCATTTCAAGTAACTAGTAACTCGCTTAGCCTAGGAAATCGTTTTAGAATTGTTTTTCAATCCTCTATACTAAACGTTAACAATTTAAATGGTAATTATTTAAGTGTATATCCTAATCCGGCTAAAATTCAAGACACTATAACAGTACTTTTTCATTCTGATGATAGTAGTGCCATTTACGACTATAAAATTTACACTACTTTAGGTCAACTAATTCAATCTGACGTATTAAACAAACAAAGTACCACAGCAACTATTCTCCTTACTAATAAGTTAACTACAGGGCTCTATTTTATTCAATTACATAATTTAAGTAATAATCAAAATTTCACACAATCCTTAATTATTAAATAAACATAAAATATGTTTTCAAAAAAATTATTTTGCCTCTATTTTTTCTTCTTTACACTATTCTCTTTTGCGCAGGATTGGTCACCGCCTCCAGCCGATCCGGGTTTTGGTGGTGGATCAGGTGACCCAGCTACAGAGCCATTGGCAACTCCAATTGATGCTGTCTTTTTTCCGTTATTATTTACAGCTATGATAATTTCATTCTTGTTTATGCATAAAAAAAAGAAATCTATTAATTCATTGTAGTATTAAAGATTTTTTTTAAAAAAAAACTTTAAACAAATCAATAATGTCTATAAAATGAACTCAATAGTACAGTTTTTTTTAGGTATTATTGATTTTGTTTCTTTATATAATTAAAATAGTTTTGTAATTACTGTTTTTACTTGAACGTTATTTTTCGATTCCAATCTTTCAAAGAGTTTACAAATTTTAAAGAAATTTATAAACTAAAGGTGAATTTAAAGTTTAGAAGTGCTTATTGAACACTATCACAAAATAATTTGAATTAAAATAATGGCAAATAGGTTCAGAGAAATCAATTTTTTATTAACAGATACCAGCAGATCGGTTAAAAATTATTGTTTTAATGAATAGTCCAAAATTTAAGACAAATTTAAAACTAGTAGGGTTGATGCTTTTGGTATGTGTGAACTATTTTATATTTTTTAAAGAAGAGATCAAAAAATTAATTAACAGCAACTTAAAAAGTGAATTTATAGTCTATTAAAAATCGTATTTTTCTTTAAGTAGGTGGCAACTAAAATAAAAAGTAGACTAAAACTTTAGCCTTATGAACTTATTAAATTCTTCTTGTTTCCTTTTAGAAACAGGTAAATTTTTACCATTGCTAAGGTCACAATAATAGCCGTCTTTTTTATTAATTTTTTTTACAAAATTTATATTTACTAAGTGTTTATGATGAATTCTAAAAAATACACTTTTGTCCAACAATAATTCGTATTCGCCTAAGTTTCTGGATGAAGTAAACTCTTCATCATCTGAAGTAACAATTACAGTATACTTTCCATCAGCTGTACAATTGACTATTTTATCAACAGCTATCATATCTATTTTGTTTGTTGAAGGTATTGCAATTAAACTTAAGTTCTTACTGTTTTGTATGGTAAATTGATTTAATTGTGATTCAATTAATTTTCTTTTTGTGATTTTAAAAATTACTTTATCTACTGCATTTACTAATTCATCAATTTTTATAGGTTTGATTAAATAGGCAGATACATTACTATTAATAGCTTTTAAAGCATATTTTTCATAAGAACTAATAAATATTATCTCACAATTCTCTGTATTGTAGTTTTCAAGTAGCGCAAATGAAGTAATATCTGAGCCTAAATTTATATTTAAAAAAACAATATCTGGTTTATGTTCTAAAAATAAATCGATGCCATCATTAATATTAGTTGCAGTAAAAATAGTATCAATATTTTTGTAATACTTATTTAAGTAATTTTTTGTTAAATTATCATTACAGTCTATATCCTCAACAATTAAGGCAGAAAAATTAATCATTTTTTTCAAATTTATTTATCAATACTACAATATTACTCATTTTTATCGTTAAAAACCACTTTTTAACGATAAAATGTAACTTAATAATTATTAAATCATTAAACACAATATTACTATTAACAATAAATTAACTTGCTGTTAATTTAGCTTTTAGTAATCTTTTGGAGCTTTTTATATACTAAGTTTGTATTAAATATTTAAAAAACTTTTTTTACTTATTTTAAAATAGTAGATTGCTTTTTTTATTTTTAAAACTAATTATGGGAACTTTTGTCATTACTAAAAGAATAAACGATTTGTATAAATACGAATTTGTATCTAGAAAAGGTAAGCCTATTTTTATTAGTAAGGATTTTGAATTGCGCTTTGAATGTGAAAACAAAATTGAAATAATAAAAGAACAAATTCAAGAGTGTTTTTTCATGCAATTTAAATCTACAAAAGGTAAATTTTATTTTAAAATTGTTTTAAATGAAGAGGAAGTTGCGGTTAGTCGTAAATTTTCCACTCAATTGATGTTGCAAAAAAGCATTAATGAGATTATTAAGTATGGTAATCAATCTGAAGTTTTAGATTTTTCTTTAGAACTGGATATTTTTAAAGATTAAATGTAGTAAATAGATTACGTTAAAAAAAATATATCAAAAAAAAAGTCTCACATTGTGAGACTTTATTTTTTCTGACGTTTCTAATTACTTAGCAACTTCTTCAGTAGCAACTTCTTCAGCAACTACAGCAGTATCAGCAACTACTTCAGTAGCAACTTCTTCAACAACTGGTGCAACTTCTTCAGTTACTGCTTCTTCTGGAGTAGCTTCAGTTTCTTTACAAGAAACGAACATCATAGCAACTAATGCTAAACTTAATACAACTTTTTTCATCTTTTTTATTATAAAAGGTTAATAATTATTTCGGAGCAAAGATATAAATTTTTTGATATGACAAATTGTTTTTTGTTTTTTTTTTCAAATTATTTTTTACCCTTTAATTCCGCAGTATCTCTTTCCAATATCCGTGCCAAAAATATTGATTTAAAATTATTTTTTAACCAACTTTAATTCAGAGATAATATTTTGAGCATTAGCGTACTTATCAATAATAAATAATACATATCTAATGTCTACCATAATATTTCTACAAATATCTGGACTATAATAAATATCGCTCATTGTTCCTTCCCAAACCCTATCAAAATTTAACCCAATAAGGTTTCCTTTTGCGTCAATTGCAGGGCTACCAGAGTTTCCTCCTGTAGTATGATTGGTTGCAATAAAACAAACCGGTAATTTGCCGTTTTGAGCATAACTGCCATATTCTTTCTTATTGTATAAGTCGATTAGTTTTTGGGGTACATCAAATTCATAATCGCCAGGTATATATTTTTCCATTACACCTTCTAAATAAGTAATGGGCTCGTAATAAATTGCGTCTTGTGGTGCATATCCTTTTACTTGTCCATAAGTTACTCGCAAAGTACTATTAGCATCAGGAAAAATTCTGTCGTTTGGAAAAAGCTCAACAATAGCTTTCATATAAGTTCTTTGCAAAGCCGAATTTTTTAAATCAAGTTCATTATAACTAGGTGAAATTTTAGCATAATAGGCATCAGCTACTGATTTTACTAACTGAAAACCTTTATCATTGTTTAGTTTTTCAAGTACTGATTTTGCATCACCGTTTAGTAATTCTTTCAGTTTTACATAACTAGTTAAACTAGATGTTGAATAAATTTCTTTGGACAATGTACTAGCATTTATGTTTTCTAAAGAACTAGGTAAAAATTGTTTTGGAGACTTTGTAGCATATAAATGAATTAACTGCTCAAAAACTTTTTCATCAACTTGTGCATTAAAATTTTTATAAGAGTCTTCAAAAGCTGTAATAAGGTTGTTTTTCCTGTCATTAAACGATTGTTCTCCTTTAGAGGTATAAACTTGTTCTAATTGATATAATTTAAAGCCAAAACTCAATAATTCTGTATTTCTTAAAACTACTTCACTAAAATAATCTCTTGCTACAGCGTAATCTTTAATTTCTGCATAATTTTTTTCGAATTCCGAAAGTAAATTTCCGTATTCAGCTTGTTTTCCTGCCTTTGCGACTCTGTTATTAAAGTCAGCTTCAAAATTTTGTTTAACTCCTACAGCATTAGATTTTTTTAAACCTTTAGTTTCTCCAATCCATTTTTTCCAATAATTAGCAACACTAGCAAATTTAGAAGCATATTGAATTTTAATAGCTTGATTTTTTCGCATAAAACCATCTTGCACTTTTAAAGCGGCATCACGTATTTCGATTTTTGCAGGATTCAAATCATTAATAATTTGTTCCACAGCATAAGAGGGTAAGTATTCTTGCGTTTTTCCGGGATATCCCAATACCATAGTGAAATCATTTTCTTTGATTCCTTTTGTAGAAATAGGTAAAAAATGTTTTGGTTTATAAGGAACGTTATCTGTTGAATATTCAGCCGGACGGTTATTTTTATCAGCATAAATTCTAAACAATGAGAAATCTCCTGTATGACGTGGCCAAACCCAATTGTCTGTGTCTGAACCAAATTTTCCAATTGAACTTGGTGGTGCACCTACTAAACGAACATCTTTATACGTTTCTGTAACGAATAAAAGGTATTGATTTCCATCAAAAAATGTTTTGATTTTGTTTTCTTGCCAAGATTCTTTTGGTAAAGTCTCGCTATAACGCTGGGTGTTTTCTTGTATCTTTTTTTGTTTTTGAGCTTCATCATTTAAAGCATCAACTCCTTCCATAATTTTAGAAGTAACATCTTCGATTCGGACTACAAATGTTACAACCATTCCTTTGTTTGGCAATTCGTCTTCCATTTTGTAAGCCCAAAAACCATCTTGAAGGTAGTCATGTTCAACTGTTGAATGATTTTGAATCGCTCCATAACCACAATGGTGATTCGTTAAGATTAATCCTTTCGGAGAAATAACTTCAGAGGTACATCCACCATTAAAATGAGGTACTGCATCTTTTAAACTAGAATTGTTTGCATCATAAATGTCTTTTGCCGAAATTTTCATCCCAAGCGATTTCATTTCAGTTTCATTCATGCCGCTTAATAAAGAAGGAATCCACATTCCTCCCTGTTGCGCTTGAAGTTGTACAACAAAAAGCAGTACAAATAATTTAATAAATTTCATAAGTATAGTATTGATAAGGATTGCAAGTTACGCTTTTTGGGTTTTTGTAAAAATTAATTTAAGTTTTCATTAAGAATATGACTCATAATTACAGCAGTTGCTCCTTTATTCATCTGAACAAAAGTGCTGCAAATATGGCCTTTTTCAAAACGTTCGTCTTCATTCTGAAGTAGTAAATTCAATGCTTCATTTAATTGTGTTTGATTTTGTATTGAAACACATCCTTCTATGTTTACTAAAGCTATGGCTTCTGCAAAATTTGAATAATTAGAGCCAATTACAATCGGAATTCCAAAAGTTGCGGGTTCTAAAATATTATGAATACCCGTTTTTCCAAATCCGCCACCAACATATGCAATGTCTGCATATGCATATATTTTTGTTAGAATCCCAATTGTGTCAATTATTAAAACGCTGAATTCTAATAAATTATGATTTTCTTTCTCCGAAAAAAGGATAGTTTTTTTCTTAATTGAATTTTTTAATTCCTGAATTTGATCCTGTTTAATGATATGTGGTGCAATAATGAATTTTACGTTTTCGGATGACTTATTAATATAATCAACGAGTAAAGATTCGTCTTTTGGCCATGAGCTTCCCATAACTATTGTCGTTTTTTTGTCTTTAAAGTCTTCAATAAAATCTAAAGAATTATCTCGTTCTAAAATAGAAACAACTCTATCAAATCGTGTGTCGCCCGAAACTTTAACGTTAGTAAAACCAATACTTTGTAATAGTTTTTTGGAACTTTCATTCTGAACAAAAAAGTAATCAAAAGTCTCAAGGGCTTTTCTATAAAAACTTCCATACCATTTAAAAAAGGCCTGATTTTCGCGTAAAATGCCAGAAATTAGGTAAGTTTTAATTGTTCGTTTTTTCAATTCATTTAAATAATTCGGCCAATACTCATACTTGATAAAGAAAACTAATTCAGGATGCACTAAATCTAAAAATTGTTTACTATTAGATTTCGTGTCTAAAGGTAAATAAACAGTGACATCTGCGACTGTATTGTTTTTTCTGACTTCGTACCCAGAAGGAGAAAAGAACGTAACTATAATTTTGTGTGAAGGAAATTTTTCTTTAATTTTTTCTATTACAGGCAAACCTTGTTCATATTCTCCTAAAGAAGCAGCATGAAACCAAATCGTTTTGTCATTGGAATCGATTTTGCTTTGTAAAGTTGAAAAAACTGATTTTCGTCCTTCTACAAATAGCTTCATTTTGGGATTAAATAAGGCGATTAATTGCACTATTTGTGAAGCTAAAAGGGTAATAAAATTATAAATTGCAAACATGAAAATTATTTTGATGGGTTAAAAATACGTTTCTTTTGTGTAACTTTAAATTGTATGGCTTAATTTCTTACTTTTGTATCACTTAATTTCTATAAGAATGAAAAAACTACAAATGGTTGACCTTAAAAGTCAATACGAAAAAATTAAAAATGAAGTAAATGCTTCAATTCAAGAAGTTTTAGATACAAATACTTACATAAATGGACCTTTAGTTCATCAATTTCAAGCTGATTTAGAGAAATATTTAGGTGTTAAACATGTAATTCCATGTGCTAATGGTACAGATGCTTTGCAAATTGCCATGATGGGGTTAGATTTAAAACCAGGTGATGAAGTTATTACAGCTGATTTTACATTTGCGGCAACTGTTGAAGTTATTGCTTTATTGCAATTGACTCCAGTTTTAGTAGATGTGGATATGAATAACATGAATATTTCGCTTGAAGCTATTAAAAAAGCGATTACTCCAAAAACTAAAGCCATTGTTCCAGTTCATTTATTTGGACGTGCCGTAAATATGGATGCGATAATGGAAGTTGCAAAAGAACACAACTTATATGTAATTGAAGATAATGCACAAGCAATAGGAGCAGACTACACTAATAAAGATGGTTCTAAAACTAAAGTGGGTACTATTGGTCATGTTGGGGCAACTTCGTTTTTTCCATCAAAAAATTTAGGTTGCTATGGTGATGGTGGTGCGATTTTTACAAATGATGATGCGTTAGCTCACAAATTAAGAGGAATTGTAAATCACGGAATGTACGAAAGATATCATCATGATGTAGTTGGAGTAAATTCTCGTTTAGATAGTATGCAAGCTGGAGTTTTGAATGCGAAATTACCACATTTAGATACCTACAACAAAGCCCGTCAAGATGCGGCTAGAAAATATTCAATAGCTCTGGGTATTAATAAAAATATTGTTGCACCAATGATTTGTGATACTTGTGATTGTCACGTTTTTCATCAATATGTAATTCGAATTACAAATGGAAAAAGAGACGCTTTATTAACTCATTTACAAAGCAAAGACATTCCTTGTGCTATTTATTATCCTATTCCGTTACACAGTCAAAAAGCTTATGCTGATTCAAGATATAAGGATGAGGATTTTCCGGTAACAAATCAATTATGTAAAGAAGTTATTGCATTGCCAATGCATACCGAATTAGATGATGAACAAATTAAATTTATAACAGATTCAATTTTAGAATTTGTATAACAATATTAATTTAAAAGATTTCCGTTTTCACGGAAAACAAGTATGAAAATAGTAGTAACTGGAGGATTAGGTTTTATAGGTTCACATACAGTAGTAGAATTACAGAATGAAGGTTTTGAAGTTGTTGCTATCGATAACTTATCTAATTCATCTGAAAGTGTTTTAGATGGAATTTTTAATATCACAGGAAAAAAACCAATATTTGAAAAGTTAGATTTACGAGAAAAGTCAGCTGTTCAAGATTTTTTTGCTAGACATAATGATGTGGCTGGAGTTATTCATTTTGCAGCTTCAAAAGCTGTTGGTGAAAGTGTCGAAAACCCATTGTTATATTATGAAAATAATTTAAATGCGTTAGTTTATGTTTTACAAGAATTGACAAAATTAGACAAAGCTAATTTTATATTTAGTTCGTCTTGTACTGTTTATGGTCAAGCCGAAAAAATGCCGATTACGGAAAACGCATCCATCCAAACAGCAATGTCACCTTACGGAAATACCAAGCAAATTGGGGAAGAAATAATTACAGATGTTGCTAAAGTAACAAATGTGAATTCGATTTTATTGCGTTATTTTAATCCAATTGGGTCACATCCAACTGCAGAAATTGGCGAATTACCTCTTGGCGTTCCACAAAACTTAGTGCCTTTTATTACGCAAACTGCTTTTGGTTTACGTGAAAAATTATCGGTTTATGGAGATGATTATCCAACAGCAGATGGAACAGCAGTTCGAGATTATATTCATGTAGTAGATTTAGCTAAAGCACATGTTGTAGCTTTAAAGCGTTTGTTAGATAAAAAAAATCTTGAAAAAGTAGAAACGTTTAATTTAGGAACAGGAACAGGAAGTTCGGTTTTAGAAGTTATAACTGCTTTTGAGAAAGTTTCAGAGAAAAAATTAAACTATCAAATTGTTGGTAGAAGAGAAGGTGATATTACAGAAGCTTATGCCAATACAGACAAAGCAAATAATGTTTTAGGTTGGAAAGCACAATCTACTTTAGAAGAATCCTTGGCAAGTGCCTGGAAATGGGAACAGAAAATCAGAAGCTAATACAAATAGAAAACCCCAAATAATTAAAAAATTATTTGGGGTTTTTAAATTTTAAAAAGAGACTATTTTACAGCTTCTTTCATTTTTTCTGCTCCATCTTTCATATCGTTTCCAATTTCAGTTGTAGTAGAATCAATTGCGTCAACTGCGTTTTTAGTTGCTGTTTCCACATCAGCTCCAATAGCTTCAGTTGCGTCTTCTATTTTTTCTTCAGTAGATTCTTTACAAGATACAAATGCTAGAGTTGATACAAATGCTAATGCTAAAATTGTTTTTTTCATAAATTAATGCTTTTAAATTAATAATTGTTTCATAATCAAATATATAAAAATCTATTCAATTTTCAACAGAAAATTTGGATTTGGACAATTCTTAGTATAAAAACCAACTTCTTTTTCGCTACAAACTCCAGGATAATCTCCTTCTTTATCTTGCATGTCTTTTATGATTTGAAAATGTAAATGTGGTGCGTAATCTCCATTAATTGGTGGTGCTCCAAGTGTTGCAATTTGTTCTCCTTTTTTTACTTTTTGTCCAGTTTTTTTTTCAATTAAACTTTCTGCACTCAAATGGCCATAAAGTGTGTAGAAACGTATATTATTGATGTTATGTTCTAGAATTATTGTTGGACCATAATCACCTAAAGAAGTATTGTTTTGAAAACTATGAATTTTTCCGTCTAAAGCTGCTAAAATAGAAGTCCCAGCTTTTATCCATAAATCTAAACCTATATGAATGTTGCGTTCATCTGTAATTTCGTTTTTAAAAACGGTACTTCTTCTGTATAAGTTTCTAGTTTCTAAATAACCGCCAAAAGCAACTTTTGTCTTATTGTTTGATAAATGATTTTCTATAAACTCTTCAAAAATTGCTGCATTAGTTAGGTCTAAATTTATTTGATCTGTATGTGTTGCCGATAAATCCAAAGCTACATAATCCATATAATCAATGGAAGAATCAACGACTTTTACGTTTTTTTGTTCTTGAAGTAATTTTTCTAAATTGCTATCCATGTTTTTATTCAACTAATTCGTTATATAATTTTTCAAAAGTCTGATCTAAATCAGCACTAAATCCTGAGTGAGGTCTAGAGGTTTGTATGCTAGAGCTTTTTATGGCAGATATCCATCTAAAACGTTCGTCTTTTTCGAATTGAGCAATAGGTCCACCTTCTTTTTTGCCTTCACAAATTGTTACAAGAGCCTCTAGATTTATTTTGAGTTGTTCTAAATCAAATTCCGAGCAAAAGGCTTGAATTTTTTTTGCTGGAATGTGATATTTTATTCGCAAATATTTGTGACGCTTGCTATAAAGCATCAACCCTAAGTTAATGAACTCTTCGCGCTCTACTTTTGGTATTACACGAATTACAGCATATTCATATAAGTGTTTTTCGTGCATCTTGAGCTTGTTTTAAAAATAATTCAGCGTTCTTTAATCGGATAGATAAAAATTGAAAATATACTTCTTTAATTTCTGAAGGAGAAATGTTTTGGTCTTCCCAATGCAACCAATCTTCAGGAATTTGATTTACAATTTCTTTTAATATAGTAGCATTTAATTTTGAAGTAAATTCTTGGTGAACTTCTTCTAATTTTGATGCTTTTGGTAATAAAACATGATCTTTAGTCAATGCAAAAGGTGTTTTTGCAGTGTCTTGCCAATTTGTCCATGAATGATGAAAATAAAAAGAAGCACCATGATCAATCAACCAAAGTTCTTTTTTCCAAATCAATAAATTGGTGTTTTTATAAGTTCTATCAACATTTATAATAAAAGCATCTAACCAAACAATTTTTGAAGCTAATAAAGCATCACAATCATTTGCAGCTGCATCATAAGTTAAGGCTCCGGATAGGAAATGTAATCCTAAATTTAACCCTTGACTAAATTTTAATAAATCCTGAATTTCTTCATCAGCTTCGGTTCTTCCAAAAGCTTCATCTAAATTTGCAAAAACCAATTCTGGAACGGGTAAGTCTAAATATTTTGCAATTTGACCGCCTAAAAATTCAGCAATTAGCGCTTTTACTCCATGACCTGCTCCACGAAACTTTAAAACATACTTAAAATCATCGTCAGCTTCAGCTAATGCGGGCAAAGAACCACCTTCGCGAAGTGGTGTTATGTATCGTGTAACGTTTACAGTCCGTAAATCTAAATTCATAAATACAGCGTTCTTTTTACAAAGATAACCAAAAAAAACTCCGGTATTTCTATCGGAGTTTTCTAAGATTTATTTGTTATGCTGAATGGGTTTCAGCTTCATTGTTTATTTTCTTAACCAATCCAACTAATACTTTTCCTGGGCCTACTTCTGTAAAACTTGTAGCTCCATCAGCAATCATTTGCTGTACAGTTTGTGCCCATCTAACTGGTGCAGTTAGTTGAATAATTAAGTTTTTCTTGATTTCTTCAGCGTCAGAAACGGCACTTGCTGTAACGTTTTGATAAACGGGACAAATAGGAGTAGAGAAAGTAGTGGCTTCTATGGCTGCTGCTAACTCTTCTCTTGCTGGTTCCATCATTGGGGAATGAAACGCTCCACCAACCGGTAAAATTATAGCTCTTTTTGCTCCAGCTTCTTTCATTTTTTCACACGCCGCTTCTACTGCTTTATATTCTCCAGAAATCACTAATTGACCAGGACAGTTATAATTTGCAGCCACAACAATACCATCAATAGCAGCGCAAATGTCTTCTACAATTTTGTCGTCAAGGTTTAAAACGGCAGCCATTGTTGAAGGTTTAATTTCACAAGCTTTTTGCATTGCCATAGCTCTTTTAGAAACTAATTTAAGACCGTCTTCAAATGATAAAGCTCCGTTTGCTACTAATGCTGAAAATTCACCCAATGAATGACCTGCTACCATTTCTGGTTTAAAATCTTCTAAGGTTTTTGCTAGTATAACTGAATGTAAAAAAACAGCGGGTTGCGTAACTTTAGTCTCTTTTAATTCTTCGGCAGTTCCTTCAAACATAATGTCTGTGATTCTAAAACCTAGAATTTCATTTGCTTTTTCAAATAGTTCTTTGGCTATCGCCGAATTTTCATATAAGTCTTTACCCATTCCTGAAAATTGAGCTCCTTGACCTGGAAATATGTATGCTTTCATGATTTAAGTTTAAAAGGTTATAAGTTTAAAAGTTGAAATCGAATTTGGTGCGAAATTACTAATTTTTAATCACATATTTTATTTTCATTTTTAAGAACTGATGTAACAATATTGAAAACAGGTACACTAATAGATGAAATTATGTGACATGAAATAGATAGGGTGTTTAAAAAAACAAGCACAAATGTTGATTTCCTCACTGTACTAGAGAACTTTTACGCATTTAGCTGAGGTGACCTAAAAAAAACAATAAATATAAACATATGAAAAAAGCCATTTTCTTTATTTTTCTTCTTCTTATTGGGTTTTTACTTTTCTATAATGTTTTACCCGTTATTAATTATGGCTTTTATAGTATTGCAATCATAATTTTGCTACTATTTTTGTTTTATTACTTAAGTTTAATTGGATTAAAAACGGACAATACAGGTAAAAATTTTGCAATTACGTCCAAACCAAGTAAAATTATGAATTTAATTTTATTGCTTTTGTTATCTTATCTTTTAATTATTCCTTTTCTAACATCTGCTACGCTTTTGTATACTTCTAAATATCAAGCTATGATTGGTGAAGTAAAAAATGGAGAAAAAATAGCAACGCATATAGAACCGATTTCTATTGATGAAATTAGAGTTGTGGATAAAACATTAGCCTTTTTATTAGGCGAAAAGATTATAGGTTCGCAACCAGCTTTGGGAAGTCAAATTGATTTGGGTGAATTTTCTATACAAAAAGTGAACAACGAGTTGTTTTGGGTTGCACCCTTATTGCATTCCGGGTTTTTCAAATGGCTCAATAATAAAGAAGGAACACCAGGTTATGTAATGGTTTCTGCAACTAATGAGCGTGATGTAAGATTAGTCCAAACCATAAACGACCAAGCCATAAAAATTAAATACCAACCAAATGCTTTTTTCAAAAGTGATATTCATAGACATGTCTACTTTAATGGTTATGCTAGAAAAGGACTAACCGATTTTACCTTTGAAATTGATGAAACAGGAAAACCGTTTTGGGTCATTACAACGTTTGATAAAAAAGTGGGCTTTTCAGGTCAAGATGCTACAGGAATTTTAGTGGTTGATGTTCAAACCGGTGAAATTATAGAATATTCAATTGCAGATGCACCTGATTGGGTAGATAGAATTCAGCCTGTTGAATTGATTGAAACTCAGTTAAACGATTGGGGTGAATACATTAAAGGGTATTGGAATTTTTCTAATACGAATAAATTGCAAACTACAGAAGGATTAACATTGGTATATGGAAAAGACAATAAATCTTATTGGTACACTGGCTTAACTTCTGTGGGAAGTGATGAAAGTACCGTTGGGTTTGTATTAGTTGATACTCGAACTAAACAAACCACTTTTTACAAACAAAGCGGAGCAACAGAATATGCTGCTCAAAGTTCGGCAGAAGGAAAAGTGCAAGAAAAAGGGTTTAAAGCTTCATTGCCAATTCCTTATAATATTAATAACATTCCAACTTATGTAATGACATTAAAAGATGATGGTGGTTTAGTGAAAATGTATGCTATGGTCGCTATAAATGATTATACAATTGTAGGTGTTGGTAACTCTATGAGAGAAACATTGACCGCATTTAAAAGCGTTTATAATGCTGCAGGAAATAAAATTAACCCATCTAGTTCAGATACCAAGAAAACATTAAAATCAATTATTACACGTATTCAAAGTGATGTTAAAAACGGTAACAGTTTTTATTATTTTAAAGTTAAAGATTATCCTAACATGTTTGTAGGTTCAACTCAAGTTTCCAACGAATTGCCGGTAACAATTGTTGGTGATAGTGTAACCATTTCTTTCGATTTAGATACAGAAGAAGTAATTGATGTAACAAACTTTAAGAACATTAACTTGAAGAAATAAATAAAAACAAAAAATCCAGCTTTAGCTGGATTTTTTTGTTTAAATAGAATTTACGATTTTTAATAATTTGTTTTTTAACTCTTCATTTATTATTCCATCTATTTCGTCGAAATTTTCATGAAAACTGGGTAAAGAAAATGTGCCCACTAAATTTGCATCATGTCTTGGAAATCTATCTTTTGCGATTTCTAAAACCGATTCTCCACCACGAGCACCAGGAGAAGTAGCCATTAACAACATTTTTTTTTCTTGAAAAACTT
>JBLHNH010000047.1:0-18091 GCA_047622645.1 Flavobacterium sp. | reverse complement strand
CAGGATCTGCACTTTTATGGGGAACTGTTGCTGAAGGAACAGGTGTATATGAAAGTGCAGGTCTAGCTATTAATGGGACTGAAATAGGATTAGTAAGTTCATGTTTTGGTCCTAATTATACTTGGGGAACACAAAGTATGTTTGTCTCTAATTCAAATGAAGGTACTGAAATTCTATTTGCTCGTTTTAATACTGTAACAGGTGATTGTATTGGTTTAAATAAAATATCTGGTGATGTAGGTTATGAAGATAACGGTTCAGCATTAGCAGTAGACTCATCTGGTGATTATATAATTGGAGGTGGTTTTGGTCATCATTTAACTATAAATGGTACTACATTAATCAACGAAGGTTCACAAACCGATTTTTTTATAGCAAAATATGCAACAACTCCCTGTTCTACGGCAAGTACCGATAATTTTGAAAAGGAGCAAGGTTTAAACTTCTATCCAAACCCAGTAAACGATATTCTAACTATTGATATTAAAGAAGCTTCAAACTATATTTTATACAACCTACAAGGCAGAATCATAAAACAAGGAATCTTATCACCATCAAATAAAACAATGGATTGCAATGTATTGGATTCAGGGAGTTATTTGCTTCATGTTATAGATATTAATGACAATAAACAGGTGGTAAAGGTAATTAAGAAGTAAAAAAATCTATGTGCCTATGTGGTTAAAGAAAATCAGAAAATAAACTGCCAACTAATAACTGAACACTGAACACTTTTTTTTACATTTGCTACATGCAGTTTTTTATAGAAGTCGTTTTGCCGTTAGCTGTTGATAAAACCTTTACTTATGAGGTTTCAGAAGCAGAATTTAATTATGTTTCCATAGGAATGCGTGTTGCAGTGCCTTTTGGAAAAACTAAAGTATATACTTCTTTAGTGATTGGTAAAAACAACAATCCACCACAATTATATACAGCCAAAGAAATTCATCAGATTATTGATGAAAAACCAATCGTAAATGAAATTCAATTAGCGCATTGGAAATGGATTGCATCTTATTACATGTGTTCGCTTGGAGAGGTTTTTAAATGTGCTTTGCCTTCTAGTTATATGTTGGAAAGTGAAACAATTATTACTTCCAAAAAAGAGGTTGAAATTGATGAAAACGAATTAAAAGACGATGAATACCTAATTTTTGAAGCTTTAAAATTACAATCATCAATCACAGTTAACGATGTGGTTAAGATTTTAGGAAAGAAAACCGTTTTTCCAGTTTTAAATCGGTTGTTAGAAAAAGGAGCTTTGCAGTTGCAAGAAGAAATTTCAGAGCAATACAAACCCAAACAAGTTCGCTACATAAAACTACAAGAAGAGTTTTTAAAACAAGAAAACTTAGCCGTTTTAGTAGAAGAATTATCAAGAGCCAATAAACAACGCGAATTAGTTTTATCTTATTTTCAACTTCAGGCTAAAGAAAAAAAGCCTATTTCTGCTAAACAACTAATTGAGTTTTCAGGAAGTTCTTCAGCCATCGTAAAAACATTAATTGATAAAGATATTTTTATTGAATATTTCATCAATCAAGATAGAGTTATTTTTGAAAAAGATAATGACAGTCATTTCACGCTAAGTGAACCCCAACAAAAAGCTTTTGACCAAATTGAAGAAAGTTTTGCTGAAAATGACGTGACTTTACTACATGGTGTAACAGCTTCTGGTAAAACCGAAATTTACATCAAACTTATAGAAGAACAAATCAATAAAGAGAAACAGGTGTTGTTTTTGTTGCCCGAAATTGCTCTTACAACACAATTAGTCCAAAGACTAGTAGCTTATTTTGGAAATCAAGTGGCTGTTTTTCATTCCAAATATTCAAATAATGAACGTATTGAAGTTTGGAACCAAGTTTTAGAAAATTCAGAAAAAGCTAAAGTCGTAATTGGTGTTCGAAGTGCTTTGTTCTTACCATTTTCAAATCTGGGTTTAATTGTGGTTGATGAAGAACACGAACAAACTTATAAACAAGAAGCACCAGCTCCAAGATATCACGCAAGAGATTGTGCTGTGGTTTTAGCCAAACAACATCAAGCTAAAATTTTATTAGGAAGTGCAACGCCAAGTTTGGAAACCTATTATAATGTAAAAACCAATAAATATAAGGTAGTCGAATTAACCGAACGTTATGGAAACGTAGTTTTACCTGAAATAAAACTCATCGATTTAAAAGATAAGTATTTCAGAAAAAGAATGAACGGTCATTTTTCGGATGAATTGATTGCAGGAATTTCAACAGCGTTAGAATTAGGCGAACAAGTCATTTTATTTCAAAATAGAAGAGGATTTTCACCTTATGTGGAATGCATTACTTGTGGTCATGTACCTAATTGCCCAAGTTGTGATGTGAGTTTAACGTATTACAAACACAAAAACCAATTGCGTTGTCATTATTGTGGTTATTCTATTGCTAATCCAACCCATTGTCACGCTTGTCAATCAGTTGAATTGACTACAAAAGGTTTTGGAACAGAACAAATAGAGTTGGAGTTGAAAGCCATTTTTCCAGATAAGAACATTGGTCGAATGGATCAAGATACAACTAGAGGAAAATTTGGGTACGAAAAAATTATAGATTCTTTCAAGAATAGGGAAGTAGATATATTAGTAGGAACACAAATGTTAGCCAAAGGATTGCATTTTGATAATGTGACTTTAGTCGGAATTCTAAATGCAGATAATTTGTTAAATCAACCCGATTTTAGAGCTTACGAAAGAGCTTTTCAAATGATGACACAAGTTGCAGGAAGATCTGGTCGTTCAGAAAAGAAAGGTTTGGTTATGATTCAGACTTACAATGTGTTTCACAATACAATTCAACAAGTTCTGACTAATGATTTTGCAGCAATGTTTAAGGAACAGGTTTATGAACGCGAGAATTTTAAATATCCGCCTTTTTATAAATTAATTAAGTTGACCTTAAAACATAAGGATTATGATAAACTAAAAGAAGGTTCTCTGTGGTTGTATAATGTCTTATCTCAAAATTTGCCCATGCCAATTCTTGGACCAGAAGAACCAGCTATAAGTCGAATTAGAAACCAATACATTAGAACTATCTTAATTAAGATTCCAAAAGAGAAGAATTTGTCTTTAACCAAAAAAACTATCCATAAAATAATGAATAGTTTTGAGGCTATTGGGTTTTATAGAGCTATAAAAGTCACTATAAATGTAGATAATTATTAAGAAGATTTTTTCAAAGCTTCTATTAAGTTGTCTTTTTTGTTTCTACTAAGTGGTATTTTAAAAGTATCAATTTCGGCAAACTTACTATTAAAAGTTTCCACTTTATTTACGTTAATAATATATGATTTGTGTACTCTTATAAATTTATCAACAGGTAAATCTTTTTGAAAGGCTTTCATTGTTGACAATACCAAATGGTTATCACTTTCAGTAATTACTTTTATGTAGTCACCAAAAGCTTCAACCCACCTGATCTTGGAGGTAAATATTTTTAGCTTTTTTAAATTACTTTTAATAAAAATAAAATCTTCATCATCTTCATTTATTCTTTTTTTAAGAGAGTGTAAATTAAAAGCTTTAGAGACAGCTATATTAAAACGTTCTTTCGTTAAGGGTTTATGTAAGTAATCAGTAGCATTATAATCAAATGCTTTAAGTGCATATTCGGTTTTAGCTGTAATAAAAACAATTTGAGGCTTAACTTTTAAACCATCTAAAAAGTCAAAGCCATTAATTACAGGCATTTCAATGTCTAAAAAGACTAAGTCAATGCTTTTTGTTGCTATGCAGTTTTTGGCATCAGTTGCATTGGAAAACTCACCAACAAGGCGTAAGAATTGATTTTCATTGATACGTTTGGTTACAGTTAATCGCTGCAATGCACTATCGTCTACAACTATGCAGTTTAATTTCATTTATCAAAAGATGTGTTATTATAATGTAAATATAATATAAATATATTGTTAATTATGATAACACGCAAATTTACTCTAATAAATAAGGCTTATATTTAAAACAATAAATTTTTATGTAATGTTTGTTAGTTATCTATAAAAGACTTACTTTTGCACCCAATTTTATAACAAAATAAATTTTATAGTATGAATCATTATGAAACTGTTTTCATCTTGAATCCCGTTTTATCTGAACAACAGATAAAGGAAACAGTTAGCAAGTTTGAAGATTTTCTTACTTCTAAAGGATCAAAGATGGTATCTAAAGAGGATTGGGGCTTAAAAAAATTAGCTTACGAAATCCAACACAAAAAAAGTGGTTTTTATCACTTATTTCAATTTGAAGCACCTGCAGAAGTTCTAGTAGGCTATGAAACAGAATTTAAACGTGACGAACGAGTTATGCGTTTTTTAACTGTATCATTAGACAAACATGCAATTTCTTGGGCAGAAAGAAGAAGAGACAAATTAAAAGCTAAATCAAACTAATTATGGCATCTTTAGAGCAATCAGCAAAAGGTAAAAAAGAGGGTGATATTAGATATCTTACTCCTTTAAATATAGATACAAACAAACAAAAGAAATATTGTCGTTTTAAAAAATCTGGTATCAAGTATATCGATTATAAAGATGCAGATTTCTTATTAAAGTTTGTTAACGAGCAAGGTAAAATTTTACCACGTAGATTAACGGGAACTTCATTAAAGTACCAAAGAAAAGTGTCAGTAGCTGTTAAAAGAGCAAGACATATTGCAATTATGCCTTACGTGGCAGATTTAATGAAATAATATTAATAATAAAGTTGTTGGTTTTCAATACAACGAAACCTAACTTCTACCAATAAAGGACAACAACATGCAACTTATTTTAAAACAAGACGTTCAAAATTTAGGATTTAAAGACGATATGGTTACTGTTAAAAACGGTTACGGTCGTAATTTTTTAATTCCTCAAGGATTTGCCATTTTAGCAACTCCTTCTGCTAAAAAAGTATTAGCTGAAAATTTAAAACAAAAAGCTCACAAAGAGCAAAGATTAATTGATGACGCAAATAAAATTGCTGAATCTATTAACGCTTTAGAGATCAAAATTTCTGCAAAAGCAGGTGGAGACAAATTATTTGGTTCTATCACTAATGCTAACATTGCTGAGGTTTTAGCTAGTAATGGTCATTCGATAGATAAAAAATTCATTTCAAGTGGAATCGTTAAACGTACTGGTAAATATACAGCTAACGTTAGATTGCACAGAGATGTAATTATTGAATTAGCTTATGAAGTTATTGCTCAAATAGGATAATTTTTATAAATATCTACAAAAAGCCTTCCATTTTGGAAGGCTTTTTTTTTATCTTTACATTTCTATTTACATCAATTAATGAAATACGCTAGACTTACAAAAGAACAATTAGAAGAATTGCATCCTGAATTTATAAATTTCCTTGCTACCCAAACTATTGATAAAAAAGAATGGGATGAAATTAAAGACAATAAACCTCAAGTTGCATTGCAAGAAATTGATGTTTTTTCTGATTTAATTTGGGAAAGAGCATTAGCGAATGTCAGCTTTATAGATCATTTTTCTACAAATTATATCTTTTTATTCAAATGTATTGACTCAATGCTATATTCATTAATCATCAATACAAGCGACAAAAATATTGACTTCCTTACCAAAGAAGGTATTAATTGGCTAAGTGAGCACATGTTTTCGGATAGTGTTGAAATCCAAAAAGGAAAAAAAGAGATTTCTCAAGATAGAAATCAAGCTCTTTTCAAAGTCATCAAAGAAGGTGGAATCATAAGTAAAGGTGAATTGTATTCCAAATTAGAACATCTTATCAATAACTAGTTTTATGAGCGTTTTAGAGACCATTACGAAGCTTCGTGCCGAATTAAATCAACATAATTATAACTATTATGTGTTAGATAATCCTACGATTTCTGACTATGATTTTGATTTTAAACTAAAGGAATTACAAGAATTAGAATTAAAACATCCTGAATTTTTTGATGTAAATTCGCCAACATTACGAGTAGGAGGAACAATAACCAAAAACTTCGAAACTGTTCAGCATGAATATCGAATGTATTCACTAGAGAATTCGTATTCAAAAGAAGATTTACAAGATTGGGAAATACGTTGTAAAAAGATAGTAGGGGATGTTGCTATAGAATATACCTGTGAGTTAAAATATGATGGTGCTTCGATTAGTATTAGCTACGAAAATGGATTGCTAAAAAGAGCTGTAACTCGTGGTGATGGTTTTCAAGGTGATGATGTTACAAATAATATTAAAACCATAAAAGCAGTTCCAATTAAGTTAAAAGGAGATTATCCTGAAAAATTTGATATTCGTGGGGAAATTGTTTTGCCTTTTGCAGGATTCGAAAAAATGAATCAAGACTTAATTGAAATTGGTGAAACACCCTATTCAAATCCAAGAAACACAGCTTCAGGAAGTTTAAAACTTCAAGATAGTGCTGAGGTTGCTAAGCGTCCTTTAGATTGTTTGTTATATTCAATAATTGGAAATAATTTAGATTTAACCACGCAAGATGAAGCTTTACAAAAAGCCAGAGATTGGGGTTTTAAAGTGCCAAATCAATCAAAATTAGCTAAAAATTTAGAAGAAGTTTTTCAGTTTATTGATTATTGGGATCTTCACCGTCATGATTTGCCTTATGAAACAGATGGAGTCGTAGTAAAAGTGAATTTAATTCAGTACCAAAATGAATTAGATTATACTGCAAAATCACCTCGTTGGGCAATGGCTTATAAATTTAAATCAGAACAAGTAAGCACGATTTTAAATTCAATTTCTTATCAAGTAGGTCGAACAGGAGCAATTACACCTGTTGCAAATTTAGAACCAGTACAATTAGCTGGAACCATTGTTAAAAGAGCTTCTTTGCACAATGCAGATCAAATTGAAAAACTAGATGTTCGAATTGGGGATACCGTTTTTGTTGAAAAAGGTGGGGAAATTATTCCGAAAATAATTGCTGTTGATTTGTCTCAAAGAAAACTAAATTCAGAACCAACAAAATACATTACAAATTGTCCAGAATGTAATACAGAATTAGTCAGAATTGAAGGAGAAGCAAATCATTATTGTCCGAATTTCTACGGCTGTCCACCTCAAATTATAGGTAGAATTCAGCATTATATTTCGCGCAAAGCAATGGACATTGAAGGTCTTGGAGGCGAAACTGTAGCTTTGCTTTTTAATGCTGGTTTAGTTTCAAATTATGCTGATTTGTATGAATTGCAAAAAGAACAAATTATTCCATTAGAACGAATGGCTGAAAAGTCAGCTGAAAATTTAGTTAAAGGTGTTCAAGATTCTAAAAACGTACCTTTCGAAAGGGTTCTATATGCTCTAGGAATTAGATATGTTGGAGAAACAGTAGCCAAAAAATTAGCTAAACATTATAAAAATATTGATGCTATTGCTACTGCAAGTTTAATGGATTTAGTTTTAGTTGATGAAATTGGTGAAAAAATTGCTCAAAGTGTTGTGTTGTTTTTTGAAAATCAAAAAAACAGACTTATCATTGATCGATTAAAAAATTACGGTGTCCAGTTAGAAATAAATGCTGAAAATGACACAAGTATTTCGGATAAATTAAAAGGAAAAATATTTGTTGTTTCAGGTGTTTTTGAGATTTATTCGAGAGATGACCTCAAAAAGGCTATTGAGGCCAATGGAGGAAAAGTAGGTAGTTCAATTTCTTCTAAAACTGATTATGTTATTGCAGGTGATAATATGGGGCCATCAAAATTAGAAAAAGCAAGTAAATTAAATATTCCAATTATAAATGAATTTCAATTTAATGATTTATTAAATGGATAATACACGACTTTTAAATTTATATTTCGGTTTAGTTATTCTCGAATTTATTTCAATTTATTTTGAATTTGATTTTTTACATATTTTATCAAATGTTTTATCAGCTCCTATTATTTTGTTGATTTATCTTAGAATTGCTAAGCATAATTTTAAGTGGTATTTAATAGTAGTGTTAGTGTTTTTGTATTTTACAGATTTATTTCATTTGTTAATTGACCCCAATATTAATAACTTGTTATGTGTCTTTTTAAACGCAGTAGCTTACTCTGTTTTAATGATTTTTGTTTTCAAAAAAATGGAGTTTTTAAAATTAAGAGAATTAGATTACATATTTTATATGTCTTTTGTTATTGTTTTTTTACTTTTTTTGTATGTTGTTTGGGTAGTAAATGATATGTTAGTTGATCAAAATGTACAATATTATCCGCTGTTTTTTCTTTATGCTATATTGATGTTTGTTATGGGTTTATTAATAACAATCAAATATATTGTTAAGCCTAATAAAGCAAATACGAATCTTGAAGTTGTTGTTTTTTGCCTTGTAGTGAGTGATGTTTTTTATGTTTTTCATGTAGTATATAGCGAAATACTGATGGTAAAATACCTGTTTTTTTTACCCCAACTCTTGGTTTATTATTTTTTACTTAGATATGAATTAAATAGAAATAAAATATTTGAAATTAAATAACTATGTTTTTTGTTTGATTTATGTATTTTTCATTCTTTGAAAAATAAAAATCTATTCTTCCAAGATTAATACCATAACAGCCAACTTGATTAATTAAAACATCTTTTTCATCACTATTCTTTTCGATTACAGGTTTGTCTAAAAAAGTATGTGTGTGACCACCAATAATTAGATCAATATCTTTTGTTTGTTGGGCTAAAAGAATATCACAAATTTTTTCTGGTTCATTTTTATATTTAAAACCAAGATGTGAAAGACAAATAATTAAATCACATTTTTCAACTTCTTTTAATTGACGAACTATATCTTTTGTAATATCTACAGGATTGTTGTAAACCGTTTCTTTGTAAAGTTTTTTGTCAACCAATCCTTCTAATTCTACCCCTAAACCAAAAACACCAATCTTTAAACCTGCTTTTTTAAAAGTTTTATATGGTTTTACAATTCCGTCTAAAATTGTGTTTTTAAAATCATAATTAGCCGAAACAAAATCAAATTTCGCATGTGGTAATTGTGAATAAAAACCATCAATTCCATTATCAAAATCATGATTTCCCAAAGTAGCTAAATCATATTGCATCATACTCATTAATTTGAATTCCAATTCACCGCCATAGTAGTTAAAATAAGGTGTTCCTTGAAATATGTCACCAGCATCTAATAGCAATACATTGTCTTCTTCTAATCTAATTTTTTCAATTATGGTAGCTCTTCGTGCAGCGCCACCTTGATTAGGGCTTTTTGGGTCATCAGTAGGAAAGGGATCAATGTGACTATGCGTGTCATTTGTGTGGAGAATAGTTATTTTCTTTATGTTTTCGACAGAATTAAAACTAGTTAATGATAATCCTCCAAAAGTCAATAAACTTGAGGTTGCAGCTGTTTTTTTTATAAATTCTCTTCTTCTCATTTATGCTGAATTTATTTCAGCATCTTATGTTGCTGAAAATTATATAAGTAGTATGTTATTTTGTAATTCTAATTCTCCTCAATTACGATTTTTTCAGTAAATAATTCAATTGTATCTACTTTTTTAAAATAATCAATTAACAAATTTCTCAATTTATAATCTAAATCATATTTAAGTTGACTATCTACAAAAAAAGTCATGCTGTCTCCACCATTTGCTAAATAATCTGATGTTACTACATAGTAAGTTTTAGCATCATCTATAGGCAGGTTGTTGATTTCTATTTTGGAAACTTCATTACTTTTATTTAAATAAATTTTTAAACCATGCAATGGGTGTGGTTTTCTTTCGCTAGTGATGTATTCAGCTAATTCTCTGATTTTTAAACCTGATAATCCAATAACTACAACGCTGTTTTCAAAAGGCATAACATTAAATGCTGTTCTTGTTGTTACATTTCCTTTTGGTATTAGAGAACGAATACCACCATGATTTAACAAACAAATATCGATCAATTTGTTTTCACGCTTCATGAATATTGGATTAGCCAAATCATAAGTCACATTTGCCATAAATAACCCAATATTTGTTTCCCATTTTCCTTTGCTTTTATCTAAATTTTCAGGACAATAAGCCAAAACACTATCCAAATCTTTGTTAATGTGTGTCCGAAAAGGAGCAATAAATTGTTCAATTGAACGGTCAGAATTAAAAGTTTCGTTGATGTTTATTTTCGAACCATTAACCTCATAATTATAGTAGTTTTTTGATTTACAAGAAACTAGACTTGTAAATGTTAATAATATAACAAAATAGGCTGAGAATGCGTTAATCTTTTTTACTTTTACCAACATAACATAAGAGGAATAATTTACTTTTGTGTTTGGTAAAAATACTATGTTTTATAGAATTATTAAAGATTTTTTGGTAAAAAAGCAGATTAAAAAATCATTAGCTTTAGGATTATTCGCTGTTAGTAACGAGCCAATTAAAACAATTGGTATTCTTGTTGATGGAATTCATTTTTCGGACAAAGATAAATTGGTGAATGAATTTAATAAATATGCCAACGGAAACTTTAAAGTGAATTTATTGGTTTATAGAAACAAAGCAAAGAAAGACGAAAGTATAGAATATTCATATTTCACAAAAAGTGACATAGGTTTTACAGGAAGTTTTTCTAAAGGTGAAATTGATGATTTTGTAGCTTTTCCTTTTGATTTGTTGGTTAATTATTATGATGATAGTAATGCTGATCTGGAGTTAATCACTAGTTCATCAAAAGCTAAATTTAAGGTAGGTTTTGCTTCGGTAAATAAAGATTTAAACCATTTTTTTGTTGCTACTTTTGTAGATAAATATATGGATTTTACTCAAGTTTTGTTTGACTATTTGAAAATTTTAAAAAAGATATAATATGCAAATGTTTGTAGGAACTGGTGTAGCATTAGTCACACCATTCAAAAAAGATTTTTCAGTTGATACTGATGCTTTAATTCGAATTGTTAATTTCGTAATTGATGGTGGAGTTGAGTATTTAGTTGTTTTAGGAACTACTGCAGAATCTGCAACTTTAACACAAGAAGAAAAAGAGTTAGTCATAGATACAATTAGAACTGCAAATGCAGGAAGATTGCCGTTGGTTTTAGGTGTTGGAGGAAATAATACAATGAAAGTTGTAGAAGAACTTCAAACAAGAGACTTTACTGGTTTTTCTGCTATTTTATCAGTTTCACCGTATTATAACAAACCTACTCAAGAAGGAATATACCAGCATTTTAAAAAGGTTGCGGAAGCATCACCACTTCCAATAATTTTATATAATGTTCCAGGTAGAACGGCAAGTAACATGTTGCCAACAACGGTTTTTAGGTTAGCAACTGACTTTAAAAATGTAATTGCAATAAAAGAAGCAGCAGGAGATATTGTTCAAGCTATGAAATTAATTCAACTTACACCAAAAGATTTTCTTGTAATTTCTGGTGATGATATGATAACTTTACCTATGATTTTAGCTGGTGGAGTAGGAGTGATTTCAGTAATTGGTCAAGGTTTTCCAAAAGAATTTTCTAAAATGGTTCGGTTAGGATTACAAAGAAAAGTGAATGAAGCATATGAGTTGCATTACGAATTAGCAGATTCAATAGATATGATATTTGAACAAGGCAACCCAGCTGGAATTAAAGAAGTCTTTAAATCTAGAAGTTTGTCAGAAAACACAGTTCGATTACCTCTAGTTACTGTTGATGATAATTTGGCTAAAAGATTAGATGATTTTACAAAAAACATAAGCTAAAAAAGATTTTTATACTCCATAAATATTCCCTAAATTTGCCGACTGCTTTTTATGGTCTATCAATTTAGAACTTAATAAGTTAAAAAAACATTAATGAATAAAATAATTTACATACTTCTTATTGCATTTGCTTTTGGCTCTTGTAGTGAATATCAAAAAGCATTAAAATCAGATGATTTAGCTGTTAAAACAAAGTTAGCGGCTGATTATTATGAAACTGGAAAGTATAAAAAAGTGATTACCTTATTAGAACAAGCTAGTCCTTCTTTAAGAGGAAAGCCTAATGCGGAGAAAATATTTTATATGCTTTCAAAAGCGTATTACGAAACGGGACAGTATTATTTAGCTGGTTATGCGTTTGAAAGTTTTGCTTCTAATTATCCTACCAGTGAAAAAAGAGAAGAAGCAGCTTTCTTAGGAGCTAAATGTTTTTATACTAAGTCGCCAAGATATAGTTTAGATCAAACTGATACATACAAAGCACTAGAAAAGTTACAAGGTTTTATTGATACCTATCCAAAATCAGATTATATGCCAATGGCTAATATCTTGGTTAAAGAATTGACAGATAAACTAGAGAAAAAAGCATTCGAAATTGCAAAGCAATACAATTCAATTGCTGAATATTATAGAGATTTTAATGCACCAATAAAAGTATTAGATATTTTTTTAGCAGATTATCCTGGTACAAAGTATAAAGAAGATGCTCTATATTATAAATTTGACACTTTGTATCAATATGCATTAAATAGTGTAGAATCAAAGAAGCAAGAACGTTTAACTACTGCTAAGCTGGCTTATGAAACGTTATTGAGATTTAGGAGCGATACTAAATACAAAGATACTGCTGATAAACAATTAGTAGAAATTGAAAGAGAATTAACGCAATATTCAAATAATTAAGATGGATTTAAAGAAAACAACTGCTCCAGTAAACACAGTTACTTACAACAAGAATGAAATTGAAGCTCCAACAGGAAATGTGTATGAAGCTATTACAATTATCTCTAAAAGAGCTAATCAAATCAATGCTGATATCAAAAAGGAGTTAATTGAAAAGTTAGAAGAATTTGCAACTTACAATGACAGTTTAGAAGAAATCTTCGAAAACAAAGAACAAATTGAGGTTTCAAAATTTTACGAAAAATTACCAAAAGCGCATGCTTTAGCTGTTCAAGAATGGTTAGAAGGTAAAATCTATTACAGAGATTCAAAAAACCAATAAAAATATGTCTGTTTTAAGCGGTAAAAAAATCTTACTAGGTATTTCTGGTGGAATTGCTGCCTATAAAACAGCGTCTTTAGTTAGACTCTTCATAAAAGCAGGTGCTCAAGTACAAGTAGTAATGACACCTGCTTCTAAAGATTTTGTTACTCCTTTAACATTATCTACCTTATCCAAAAATCCAGTTTATACAAGTTTTTATAATGAAGAAGACGAAAATGCAATGTGGAACAACCATGTTGAATTAGGTCTTTGGGCAGATTATATGGTCATTGCACCAGCAACTGCCAATACATTATCAAAAATGGCAAATGGCACTTGTGACAATCTTTTATTAGCAACTTATCTTTCTGCAAAATGTCCTGTTTATTTTGCTCCAGCAATGGATTTAGATATGTACAAACATCCATCTACTTTAGTTAGTTTTGATAAGTTAGCAAGTTTTAAAAACACAATAATTCCTGCCGAAAGTGGAGAATTAGCAAGTGGTTTGTCTGGTGAAGGTCGTATGGCTGAGCCTGAAAATATCATTCTATTTTTAGAAAAAGATATTGAAAGTAAATTGCCTTTAAAGGGAAAAAAAATACTAATTACAGCTGGTCCAACTTATGAAGCTATTGATCCTGTTCGCTTTATAGGAAATCATTCCTCTGGAAAAATGGGTTATGATATTGCTTATGAAGCAGCTCAATTAGGTGCTAAAGTAATTTTAGTTTCTGGACCTTCTAATCAAACTATAAACCATCATTTGGTTGAATTAATAAAAATAACTTCAGCACAAGAAATGTATGATGCTTGTCATCTTAATTTTTTAAATGTTGACGTAGCTATTGCTGCTGCTGCTGTTGCGGATTATCGTCCAAAAAATGTGGCTTCCCAAAAAATAAAAAAGAACGATTCTACGTTAACTATAGAGTTAGAGAAGACAAATGATATTTTAGCATCATTAGGAGCACAAAAGAAAAATCAATTTTTAATAGGCTTTGCATTAGAAACTGAAAACGAAATTGAAAACGCAATAGCGAAAATTCAGAAAAAAAACTTAGATTTGATTGTTTTAAATTCATTAAATGATGAAGGAGCAGGTTTTGGTAAACCAACAAATAAAGTTACTTTTATTGATAAAAACTTTTCAATAGAACCAGTAGAATTAAAATCTAAAGAAGAAGTTGCAAAAGATATTCTTGAAAAGGTATTGCAATATTTTCAAAAATAAAACACATAAGATGAAGAAATTAACATTTATAGTTGCCTTTTTATTCCTTGTTTGTAACACTAATGCTCAAGAGTTAAAAGCTACTGTTACAATTAATTATGACAGAGTAACGAATGTTAATACACAAATATTTAAAACTCTTCAAACGCAAATGACTGAGTTTTTAAATAACACAAAATTCACCAATCAAGAATATGAACAAAACGAGAAAATTGAATGTTCTTTTTTCTTGAATATAGCTTCTTATGATTCAAATAATTTTGGAGCAACACTTCAATTACAATCTTCTAGACCAATATTTAATTCTAGCTATAATTCTCCAATTGTTAACTTTAACGACAATGATGTAAACTTTAGATATATCGAATATGAGAATTTTATTTACGACCCAAATAGTTATACTTCAAATCTAATTTCGATTTTAGCTTTTTATGCAAATGTTGCTATCGGATTAGATAAAGATTCCTTTGAAGAAATGGGAGGAACAAAACAGCTAGAAACAGCATCTAGTATAATGAATTTGGCACAATCTAGTGGTTATGGAGGTTGGAGTCAATCTGATGCGAAATACAACAACAGGTATTATATTATTTCAGATATATTGTCAAGCACTTATTCACCTTACAGAAAAGCATTATATGAATATCACTTGAAAGGATTAGATTTAATGGCTGGTGACCAAAAAGAAGCAAAAGAAAGAATTTTAGAAGCTATAAAAACTATTTCTCAGATTAATAAGGTGAGGCCAAATGCTTTATTAACTAGAACTTTTTTTGATGCAAAATCAGATGAAATAGTAAGTATATTTTCTGGAGGACCAAACATGCCAAACAATGAATTATTAGAAATATTAAACAAAATATCGCCTCTTAATTCAAGTAAATGGAATATAATTAGATAAGCGTTCTTAAGTCTTATCTTTTTGCTTAAATTTGAAGCTTATTTATAAACTACATGCTTCAATCGTTATATATTAAAAACTACGCCCTTATAGAATCGTTAGAGATTAATTTCTCTACAAACTTCTCTATTATTACTGGTGAAACTGGTGCAGGAAAATCTATTTTATTAGGTGCTTTAGGTTTGGTTTTAGGAAATAGAGCTGACTTAGCTTCACTTAAGGATAAAGAACAGAAATGTATTATTGAAGCTCATTTCTCTGTTTTAAATTATAATTTAAAGGAATTGTTTGAATCTTTGAATTTAGATTATGACGACAATACAATAATTAGAAGAGAAATTTTGCCTTCAGGAAAGTCTAGAGCTTTTGTGAATGATAGTCCAGTTAATTTAAGTGAACTTCAAGAATTAGGTAATTATCTTATTGATATTCATTCGCAATTTCAAACTCGAAACATTATAAACGAAGAATATCAAATTGATTTATTAGATAAAGTGGCTACTAATGAAAGTATCATTCATAATTTTCAAGCTGAATTAAAAAAACATAAAGCTTTTCAATCAGAATTAAAAAAGATAGTTTCAGAAAAAGAAGTTTTAGGAAAAGAACAAGAATACAATTTGTTTTTATTTGAAGAATTAGAAAAAGCAAAATTAAAAATAGGTGAACAAGAAGAACTAGAAGTAGAGTCAGAAAAATTAAACAATATTGAGTTTTTAAAAGAAAATATCAGTAAAGTAATTACGATTTCAAACCAAGAAGAAATAGGACTTTTAGCTAATTTAAACGAAGTGAAATCTAGTTTACAAAAGATAGCTTCAATATCAACAGAATTCAATGATTTACATGAAAGAATTACCGTTTCTTTAATCGAAATTGAAGATATTATTGCTGAAAATGAATCGTTAGCCGAAAAACTAATTGATGATCCAAGCAGAACAGAATTGGTAAATAATAAGCTACAAGCTATTTATGATTTACAAAAGAAGCATCAAGCGAATTCAATAGAAGAACTGCTTCAAGTTCAAGAAAATCTAGAACAAAAAGTAGTTAAGTTTGACGATATTGATTCATTGATTAAAAAGTTAGAAAGCCAAATTTCAATTTCAAAAGAAACGTTAGATAAACAAGCTTCAATAATTACACAAGCCAGACAAAAAGCTTCTAAAATATTTATAGCTCAAATCACTCAAATTATCACACAATTAGGAATGCCTGATGCACAATTTGAGTTTGAAATTACGCCAATGGAAAGCTATAATAAATTTGGTAAAGACCAAATTAACTTATTGTTTTCAGCTAATAAAGGTTCAAAATTAGAACCTATTAAAAAAGTAGCTTCTGGTGGAGAAATGTCTAGAATAATGTTGTCAATTAAAGCTGTTTTAACAGATTATTCAAAATTACCAACCATAATTTTTGATGAAATTGACACAGGAGTTTCAGGTGAAATTGCTTTAAAAATGGCAGAAATCATGAAAATAATGAGTAATAAAATGCAAGTTTTTGCCATTACACATTTACCACAAATTGCCTCTAAAGGAAATCAACATTATAAAGTGTTTAAAGTCACACAGAACAACGATACAATTTCAGAAATCAAATTACTAACAGAAGACGAAAGAGTAGTGGAAATTGCTGAAATGCTATCAGGTAAAGATATTTCTGAATCAGCAATCAATCACGCAAAAGCATTGTTGAATTAATATATTCATTTATATTTGTCTAGCAAATTAATTTTTACAACAAACAAACTAAATAAAAAAAACATAAAAACATGATAATTGAACCAAGAATGAGAGGATTTATTTGTTTAACAGCTCATCCAAAAGGCTGTGAACAAAATGTAAAAAATCAAATTGAATATGTAAAATCAAAAGGAAAAATTGACGGTGCTAAAAAAGTATTAGTAATTGGTGCTTCAACTGGTTTTGGTCTTGCATCAAGAATTTCAAGCGCTTTTGGTTCAGATGCTGGTACAATTGGAGTGTTCTTTGAAAAGCCACCAACAGAAGGAAGAACAGCTTCACCGGGTTGGTATAATTCAGCTGCTTTTGAACGAGAAGCAACAAAAGCAGGTTTATATGCAAAAAGTATAAATGGTGATGCCTTTTCAGACGAAGTTAAAAGACAAACTTTAGACATGATTAAAGCTGATTTAGGTCAGGTTGATTTAGTGATTTATAGTCTAGCGTCACCAGTAAGAATGAATCCAAAAACGGGAGTTTTACATCGTTCGACTTTAAAGCCAATTGGACAAAACTTCACAAATAAAACGGTTGATTTTCATACCGGAAATGTAACACAAGTTTCAATTGATCCAGCTAATCAAGAAGATATTGATAATACTGTAACCGTAATGGGTGGAGAAGATTGGGCTATGTGGATGGAAGCTTTAAAAAGTGAAAACCTATTAGCTGATGGAGCAACAACTATTGCTTATTCATATATTGGACCATCATTAACAGAGCCAGTTTATAGAAAAGGAACAATTGGTCGTGCAAAAGATCATTTAGAAGCAACTGCTTTTGAGATTACAGATAATTTAAAAGACCTTAACGGGAAAGCTTATGTTTCTGTAAATAAAGCATTAGTTACTCAAGCAAGTTCAGCAATTCCAGTTATACCATTATATATTTCATTATTATATAAATTAATGAAAGAAGAAGGCATTCATGAAGGTTGTATTGAACAAATCCAACGTTTATACGCTGATAGAGTTTTTTCAGGAAAAGAAATTCCATTAGATGAAGCAGGAAGAATTAGAATTGACGACTGGGAAATGAGAAAAGATATTCAAGATGAAATTGCAGTGTTATGGGAAAAAGCTACAACAGAAAACTTATCTGAAATTGGAGATTTAGCAGGTTACAAACAAGACTTCTTAAACTTATTTGGTTTTGGCTTTGAAGGTGTAGATTATTCAGCTGACGCTAACGAAATGGTACAAGTGCCAAGTATTTAAAAATATTTTTGACTAGTCCTAAATAATCGATACAGATTATTAAACAAATTAATTACAAAAATGTAGCTTAACTTATACTGCAGGTTTTATTTGCATATCCA
>JBLHNH010000046.1:0-18094 GCA_047622645.1 Flavobacterium sp. | reverse complement strand
AAACTCAGGTGGTGGAAATAAAGAAGAAGTTTTTGTTGTTGTAGAGTTTTTGCCAAGATTTCCAAGTTGTGAAAATGTATCTAAAGCAGATCAAAAAGCTTGTTTTGATGCACAATTAAAAAAAGAGATTTTCAAATACTTAAAATATCCTGAAAGAGATTTGGAAAACAAAAAGGAAGGTACTGTTTTTGTTCAGTTTATTGTAGATGAAAAAGGTAATTTTACTTCGATAAAATCCGCGGAAAACAATAGGGCAACAAACGAAATGAGAATAGCTGTTGAAAATGCAGTAAAAAAATTACCAAAGATTATTCCTGCTAAACAAGGTCAAAAAGATGTAAAAGTTACATATACTATACCTATATCTTTTAAGATTGGTAAATAATAATTATAAAATCCCTTTTTTAAAAGGGATTTTTATTTATTTTTATAGCCAATAATAATATAAATCATGAACATTAAACAATTTCTGGACTCTACCTATCTAAAAACGGCTCAACAAGCTTCAGTTTCAGAAAAAGAAACTATTGAAATTAATAAAAAGAGTATACAAGAAGCTATAGATTGTAATTTTAAATTAATTATGATTCGTCCTGAAATTGTTTCAATTGCAAAAAAAATGATTTCAGAAGCAAATTCTAAAGTCAATATTGGAACAGTTATCGATTTTCCTTTAGGTCAAAATCAACTAGATTATAAACTAAATGAGGCTCAAAAAGCAATAGAAGACGGTGCAGATGATCTAGATTTTGTTGTAAACTATGAGGCTTATAAAGAGGGTAATATTGATTTGGTGAAAGATCAAGTAACAAAATGTACTGCTTTAGGCTTGCAAAATAATAAAATTGTAAAATGGATAATTGAAGTTGCTGCCTTAAATGATTCGCAAATTATTGGATTATGTACGCTTATTAAAAACATAGTAATTTCAAACTTCAATGAAGATCAATATGATAATGTTTTTGTTAAATCTTCTACAGGATTTTATCAAACTCAAAACAATTTACCAAACGGAGCAACAATACATACTGTCAAAATAATGCTCGAGAATTCTTTTCCTTTGCCAGTAAAAGCAGCTGGTGGAGTTCGAAATTATGAGGAAGCAATTGAAATGTTAAATTTAGGAGTAAAACGCATTGGAACATCTTCTGCAAAGGCAATTGTTGAGGGTATTGATTCAAAAAATAGTTATTAAATAAAATAAAATGAAATATAGTATTATATTTTCTCTATTACTCGTTGGGCAAATTGTATTCTCACAAAAAAATATCAACGAAGTTTTTCCTCAATTTAAAACTTGTGAAGACAATCAAATCTTAAGCATGAAAGATTGTTTCTATGAAAACCTTCAAATGCATATCTTGTTAAATTTTAGAATTCCTGAATCAGCCAATTCTTATAATGGAAATGTTTATGCGCTTTTTGAAGTTGATACAATTGGAAAATTTAAAATTCTCTATACAGAAGCTTATTCTGAAGATTTAAAAACAGAAACTAAACGTGTTTTTGATTTGTTGGAAAAGGTAAAGCCTGCAACTTATCAAGGAAGAAAAATATATGCAAAATTTACAATAACAATTCCAATTCCGCTTGATTCTACTTTTGTAAGCATATCTGATCAAAATGGGACAATTGCTAAAAAGGAAAAAATAGAAAAATTTGCCGAATTAACAGAATATGAAAATATAAAACTACAAGAATATAAGAATAGTATTTATAAAGGAAACAATAATTTGCCTTTTTCACATGCTAATTATGCTTATTTTGATCAAAATTTGAACCTTGTCGGCAGTAATAATCATACGGCTTCAAAACCATATTCTTATGCTGAAGTAGCGAAATATTACGACTTTGATGCAACATATGATAAACTAAAAAAAGATAAAAAATCGTGGTGGGGAAGAAAGCTATGGAATGAAAATCTTGTAGCAATTCAAGGAGATGGCTATTGGTTTACCATAAATCCAATTCTAAACCTTAATGTAGGGAAAGATTTTGGTAGTAAAAATAATTACACTTACGTAAATACAAGAGGAGTTTCTGTAAACGGACAATTAGGGGAACAATTGTCTTTCTCTACACAGATATATGAATCACAAGGATTATTTGCAGATTATTATAATGAATATGCTAATAGCATTAAGCCTTCAGGAGGAAATCCTGCAATAATTCCTGGTATTGGTATTGCAAAACAATTTAAAGATAATGCTTATGATTTTCCGTTGGCTGAAGCAAATATAAAATACAGACCAAGTAAATTTATTGACTTGCAACTGGGTTATGGAAGGAATTTTATAGGAGACGGTTATCGTTCATTACTTCAAGGTGATGGAACAAGTCCTTATCCTTTTTTTAAAATTAATACTTCATTTTGGAAGATTAAATACACAAACACCTACATGTGGTTAAAGGATGTTCGTCCAGAAGTGACCATAGACCGAACTTATACTACTAAATTCATGGCAAATCATTACTTGAGTTGGAATGTGTCTAAACGAGTGAATATCGGTTTCTTTGAAAGTGTAGTTTGGGGAAATGATAATAATAGAGGTTTTGATGTTAATTTTGTAAATCCAATTATATTTTATAGAGCCGTTGAATTCTCATCATCTTCAAGATCTGGGAATGCTTTATTGGGGTTAACATCTAAATATAAGTTTAACAATAGTATTAATTTTTATGCGCAGTTTTTGTTAGATGAATTTTCTATTGGTGATGTAAAAGCAAGAGATAAAAGTTGGAAAAATAAATTTGCTTATCAAGTAGGAGCAAAGTATTATAATGCTTTCGGAATTGACAATCTTACTTTACAAGTAGAATATAATAGAATTAGACCTTATGTCTATGCTCATAGTAATGTAATAACTAACTACGGACATAACAATCAAAGTATGGGGCATAACTGGGGTGCAAATGCAAGTGAATTAGTCGCAATTGCCAGATATAACAAAGGAAGATTTTTTGCGCAAGCTAAAATTAATTATGGTTTTCAAGGTTTTGACTATACAGACGGAATAAATACTAACAATTATGGAGCAAATATCTACCTAAATTATGATGACAATCGTCCTTTTGATAAAGGAGTTATCGTTGGGCAAGGAAACAAGGCTACGTTAATAATTGCAGATTTTCAGGCAGGTTATATTCTAAACCCATCTTCGAATATGAAAGTTTTTGCTAATTTAATGTTTAGAGTTTTTAATCCCACAAAAGAAGATTTAATTACAAAAGCATCAGCAACTACTTGGTTTTCGGCAGGATTAAAAACAGATTTGTTTAATTGGTATTTTGATTATTAATCGATTTTTTTTTTAAAACTATTATTTTCATTTCAAACAGTTGTTAAATCAATTGTTTTTGTGCTATAAATAAAAAATCTTATCACTATCTTTGCACTCGATAAAAAAAGACAATTATTTTATTTTGAGTTCATCAAATCAACCACTTACTAATCCTTCACTATTTAATGTTTTTGCGGCAATTACAAAAGCTCGCTTAACTATTAGTGTAATGTTTTCAACCTTAGCAGGATATGCTCTTGGAGTTGATCATTGGAATGCTTCGGCTTTTCAGACCTTATTGATTTTATCAATAGGTGGTTATTGTATGGTTGGTGCCTCAAATGTTTTTAATCAAATTATCGAAATAGATTTAGATGCATTGATGGATAGAACTAAAAATCGTCCATTACCATCAGGAACAATTTCAAAACGTAATGCATTTATACTTGGTTGCATCTTAACTGTTTTTGGGCTAGCTATTTTATATTCAGTTAATCAAAAAACAGCTCTTTTTGGTGCTATTTCTATATTCATGTATGTTAGTTTATATACACCTTTAAAAACAGTTACTCCTTTGTCTGTTTTTGTTGGAGCATTTCCTGGAGCTATTCCTTATATGTTAGGATGGGTGGCAGCAACTGGAACTTTTGGTATAGAAGCAGGAGCTCTTTTTGTTATTCAGTTCTTTTGGCAGTTTCCCCATTTTTGGGCTATTGGCTGGTTTTTATTTGACGATTACAAAAAAGCTGGTTTTTTTATGTTACCAACAGGTAAAAGGGATAAGAAAACGGCTTTGCAAATTATATTATATACAATTTGGACAATTATTGCGTCTTTAATTCCAGTTTTAGGAATTACAGGCAAATTCCAGATTTCAATAACTGCAGCAGTTATTATATTTTTGTTAGGACTTTGGATGTTGTTTTATGCTTTCAAGTTATATAACAAAATGGATGCTGTTTCAGCAAGAAAGTTAATGTTGGTGAGTGTTTCTTACATAACATTGCTACAGATTATTTACGTAATAGATAAGTTTATTTAAAACAATAAATTATGATGACATTAGAAGAACATGAAGCTAGAAAAGGAAGAACATATAAAATGCTACTCCTTTTTGGAATGATTAGTATTTTTATGATTTTTGCTGGATTATCTAGTGCCTATGTAGTTAGTAAATCTAGACCAGATTGGTTAAAAGATTTTCAGTTACCAAGTGCATTTATTTATAGTACAATTGTAATATTTATTAGTAGTTTTACTTTTTATGCAGCATATAAAGCAATTAAATCTAATAATAGACAACTAACAACGATTATGTTGTTAACGACTTTGTCATTAGGGATTGCATTCATTTTATTACAACTTGAAGGTTTTTCTCAAGTTGTTGCAAATGGATATTTTTTTACTGGAAGTGAAAGCAATGTTACCACTTCATTTTTGTATATAGCAGTAATTGTGCACATCGCACACCTTTTAGGAGGGGTCATTTCACTGTTAATTGTAATTTATAATCATTTTAAACAAAAATACAATCCTTCTCAAACCCTTGGTATTGAGCTTAGTGCGATGTATTGGCACTTTATGGATTTTATATGGATTTATCTGTTTTTATTTTTCTACTTTTACAAATAGAAAAAAATCAATAAATTTGAGCACTTTTTAACAATAAATTAATTTATGGAAGCAACAGTTACTTCACATGAACACGCTTTAGACGGAGGACCAGGACCAATGGGAGGAACCTATGGTAAATTGATGATGTGGTTTTTCATCGTGTCTGATGCACTTACATTTTCAGCATTTCTTGCTGCTTACGGTTTTTCAAGGTTTAAATTTGTAGAAACTTGGCCTATTGCTGACGAAGTTTTTACTCACTTTCCATTTTTACACGGTGTAGAAGCACCAATGTATTATGTGGCATTGATGACGTTTATTCTTATCTTTTCTTCTGTAACTATGGTATTAGCTGTTGACGCAGGTCATCAGTTAAATAAAGGAAAAGTTGCATTTTATATGCTTTTAACAATCGTTGGGGGTTTAATTTTCTTAGGATCTCAAGCTTGGGAATGGAAAAACTTTATCAAAGGTGAATTTGGAGCAGTAGAAACCAGAGGAGGTTCAATACTTCAATTTGTTGATAAAGAAGGTCACAGAGTTGCATTAGCAGATTTTGCAGCGCATTTGCCTGAAGAAAGAGAACAATTGACAAAAAGTAAAGCTTTTTGGTTTCTTTCCGAAGATCCTTTGCCAACTTATTCTGTTAATGAAGTTGTGGAAGGGTTTAAAAACCATCCAGATATTTTAGTTAGAACAGAACAAATTGTAGATAAGCATAAAGTAGTTCTTTCAAGAGAAGAGTCTGTTAAAAGAATGGCTTCTGTTCATTATGTGGTTGAAGGTGCTAATTTAATTAGAAATGAATATGGTCAAAAATTATTCGCAAATTTCTTTTTCTTTATTACAGGTTTTCATGGTTTCCACGTATTTACAGGAGTATTAATCAATATTATCATCTTCTTTAATGTTTTATTAGGAACATATGAAAAAAGAGGAAGTTATGAAATGGTTGAAAAAGTAGGATTGTATTGGCACTTTGTAGATTTAGTTTGGGTATTTGTATTCACATTTTTCTATTTAGTATAATAACATATAAAGCATAGTAATTATGGCACACGCACACGAATCTAACACTAAAAGAATCTGGTTTGTATTTGGACTTCTTTCTTTAATAACAATTGTTGAAGTAGCATTTGGTATTATAAGACCAGATTCCCTTTTCAAAACAGACTTTTTAAAAATGAATTTATTGAACTGGTTGTTCATAATTCTAACAGTTGTTAAAGCATATTACATCGTCTGGGCATTTATGCACTTAGAAGGCGAAAAAAAGAGCTTAAGAACGACAATCGTTGCTCCTTTGGTTTTTTTGATATTGTATTTATGTTTTATTCTACTTATAGAAGGAGATTATATCTATGACATCTTTAAATCCGGAACAATAAAATGGAATTTTTAACATTTTAATATAAAAATTTAATCCCGATAAACATCGGGATTTTTTTATCTTTGTATTCTTCAAAAAATAAGTATTTAAAATGGGAAAGAAAATAGTATTAGTCATCCTTTTTATATTGCCTTTAGTTGTCTATCTGTTTTTTGCAACGGGTGTGAACAAATTTGTTAACCTTCCAACATTGACAGAAAACGTAAATGAAATTCCAAATTGGAATTCTCTTTCAAATGATAAAGTCATGCTTAAAGAGAAAATTACAATTCTTGGTTTTCTAGGCGACGACGTTCTTACTGAAAAGGGAAATCTATTCAACTTAAACCAAAAAATATACAATAAAAACAAAGAGTTTAAAGATTTTCAAATTGTTATGATTGCTCCAGACGGAACGCAAGATGATATTAAATCTATAATCGCCGAACTTGGCACTATTTCTGATTTAACAGCTTGGAACTTTGTTTTTACTACGCACGATTCTATTTCCGATTTTCATAAAAGTCTAAAACTTACTGAAACTCTAAATCCAGTAATTGGTACTTCAAACGTCTATATTATTGATAAGGATTTAAATCTTAGAGGAAGAAAAGGAAAAGATCTTAAAGGAGAATTAGAATACAAAGAGGGTTATAATACAATTTCGGCAGCTGATTTGCATAATAACATGAGTGACGACGTAAAAGTTATTTTAGCAGAATATCGTTTGGCTTTAAAACGCAACAATAAACGTAAAATCTAATGAAGAATAAATCATATATCGGAATTTCATTTATTATTTTAATTTTCGGAATTTGGGCCGTACCTAAAATAATAGCCAAATTTCAAAAATCAGATTTAACAGAATTGGGAACAGTACCCGAATTTTCACTTACTAATCAAGATAATAAGACAATAACGAATAAAGATTATTTAGGTAAAGTTTATGTTGTGGAGTTTTTCTTTACAACTTGTCCAACTATTTGCCCTAAAATGAATGAAAATATGCTCATGCTACAAAAAGAGTTTTATGGCAAACCTGATTTTGGAATAGCATCAATCACTATCGATCCAGATAATGACACGGTTGAAGTGCTGAAAGAACATGCAAAAGAACTTGGCGTTAAGCATTACAATTGGCATTTATTAAGAGGTGATAAAGACTATGTGTTTAATTTAGCCGAAAAGAGATTTAAATTAAATGCAGGTGAAGATGAAAAAGAACCAGGTGGATTATATCATTCTGGAATGTTTGCATTAATCGATAAAAAAGGAATGATCAGAAGTAGAAAAGACAGTTTTAATAATCCAATTTATTTTTATGACGGATTAGAACCAGCTGGAATTAAAGCAATAAAAGAAGATATTAAAAAACTATTGGAAGAATAAATATGGAAAATAATTCAATTGAGACTAAGTACAATAAAGTAATTATTGCTTTATCAATAATAATTCCAGTAGCCGTAGCTATTTTATTTGGTGTGAATTTACGTAAAATGGGTTTTGATGTTGAACCATTGTCATTTCTGCCTCCAATTTACGCCACAACGAATGGTTTTACGGCAATCTTGTTAGTTACGGCTGTTATTGCTATTAAAAACGGAAAGAAAGTTTTACATGAAAGATTAATGAAGTTGGCAATACTTTGCTCAGTTTTGTTTTTAGTAATGTATGTAGCTTATCACATGACATCAGATTCTACAAAATATGGTGGTGATTTAGGTTTTATATATTATCCAATATTAATATCTCATATTATTTTATCAGTCATTATAATTCCTTTGGTTTTGATAACTTATGTTAGAGCTTTAGCCCAACGATTTGATAGACACAAAAAAATAGCAAAAATTACGTTTCCAATTTGGTTATATGTTGCTGTAACAGGTGTTGTAGTTTATTTAATGATTGCTCCCTACTATGCTAATTAAAGTAAATAAAAAAAATAGACCATATAAAAGAATAAAGAGAAAAGGATTAGTAACCTTCTTTCTTCTTCCCTTTTTCCTTTTTCCTCTTTTATCACAAGCGCAATGTGCCATGTGCAGAGCTGCTTTACAAAACAACGAAAATACAGTTCAAGCAGAAGCTGTTAATGATGGCATAGTCTTTTTAATGGTTGTGCCTTATGTTTTAGTAGCTTTAGTGGGGTTTGCAGTTTATAAATTAAAATACGCTAAGAAATAATTTATTTTACACCGAACACAATCTTTACTCCATTCCATCAATCCTAATGCTCATTTTTCCAGAAGTTGTGATGAATGCAATAATGGCTTTGTCCGTTATTTCTACTTTTTCAAAATTAAAATCATCTAAAGAACCATTTATATAAACACCTTTCATAGGAGAATAATTATTTAAATAAGGTTCCATATTTTTCTTTCCATCGTTTAAGTTTTCTTGAATAGAATAACGACAACTTTCTTTTATTTTATTTAAAATACTTCCTTGTAGCAACCAATTTGCAGATTTTAACAAAACACTTTTAGTGTTCAAAACATAATTTAATTCATCAAAATAAATTTCTTTCGACAAATCATTGTAACTAGGATAACCTGATAGATATATAGTTCCGTTTAAACTTCCAGATAAATCTAAAGCAATTATTATTTTTTTGTCCTTTTGCCAAATTTCTACATTTTGAACGATAACTTTTCTACTTCCTGAACTAAATTCTTGTCCTTTAAAATTTTTAGTAATTATTTTTGAAGCATTTTTGTAAGGAGAAACTGCTGCAACAGAAACCGTAACTTTGTTTGGCATTTTTGCAACAGGTTTTAAAGCTATTTTACTAGCGTCATAATTGTTCTTCGGTTCTAAGCCGACCATAGTTTGCATGTCACATTTCAAACCCATATCCATAGTAATCTTTCCGTTTTTTAATATTGCATCTGTAACATAAAGTTCAATCGGAATTAATTTAAACCAAGTTTCGTAAGCTTCACTACTTAAAAAGGGTTTGCTAATTATGCCTAATGTCGCTAAAACTTGAGGTTTAAAATCACAAGAGGTATCAATCGCGTCGTCAATCATTTTAGAAATTTCTGATTTAAAAATGGATAAGGTTGGATTTATAATATAAGTAATCGGAATTTTCTTTCCAGCAACTAAAATACTCGGGCTTTCATTCCAGTTAAAATCTTTAAGTTTTGAAGTTGTTGTAAGTTTCCAATTTTTTAGATTGGCTTTGCTTTCTAAAATAATAGTTCCGTCTAAGCTAATTTGGCGCGTATCATTTAATCCAAAATATTCTGTTCCATATTTAAATTGTGACCAAATTTTCAACGGAATTTCAGAAGTAATAACTCCGTTTTTTTCGGTTAACTTTATTTTTCCTGTTTTCCAAATTTTCATTTGTGTGTTGTCATCTTCTAAATTGTCATCTTCATAAATTAAACCAGATAAATTTTTGTTCAGTTGATTTTCAATTTCAATTACAGAAATCTCTACAGGCATAGCAATAAAAGAAGTCTTGTTTTTGTAAACCATTGGACTGTCGTCTGAAGGTAAAGGTTTTAAAGCTTCAATTTTCTTAGTGGTTGCACAAGAACCTAATAATGTTATTGTAAAAAAGAGAGTTAATAGGCCAACGAAATATTTCATATCAAAAGAATAATTTGATGTAAAATTAAAATTTTAATTCTTTTGTGTAACATTTTATTGAAAATTTGGTCTTATAAGAGAATTCAGAATGTAATTAATACAAAATGATAACAAAAAAAATTATACTTTTTCTCTTGTTGGTCGGAATCCAAGTTTCCGCTCAAGATAAAAAATGGACACTTGAAGAATGTGTGGATTATGCCATTAAAAACAATATTTCTATAAAACAGTCTGAACTAGATTTAAAAACTTCGGATGTAGAAAAAATGGAAGCTATTGGTGGTTTTTTACCAACTTTAAGTGCTAATGCCAATTATAGTATGAATACTGGAGCAAGTATTAATCCTGTAACCAACCAATTTCAAAATCAAACGTTTAAATCTTTTTCAGCGTCAGCTAACTCTGGTGTTGTTTTGTTTAATGGTTTAGCTAACTGGAAAACGTTACAACGTTCTAAATTAAACCAAATTGCAAATACATATCGTTTAGATAAAATGAAAGACGATATTGCACTTTCGATTGCTAATTCTTATTTGCAAATCTTATTTAATAAAGAGCAATTAAAAGTTTTAATCAATCAAAATACAATTACTAAAGAGAACTTAATTAGAACGCAACAGTTAATAGATGCAGGTTCATTACCAGCTGGTGATATTTATGAACTTCAAGCTACCGATGCAACACAACAACAACAAATTATTAGTACAGAAAACACTCTTTTAATTTCTAAGATTGCTTTGTCTCAAATAATGTTAATTAATGATTATTCAACATTTGATATTTCAGATGAAGTGATAGATTTGCCTTTAACAGATTTAAGTAATGAAACACAGCAAACGATATTATTAAAAGCAAAAGAATCAGTGAATGATATTAAAATTGCGCTTTCAAATGTTGGTATTGCAAAAAAAGATCTTTCTATTTCACGATCTTCTTATTTGCCAACATTATCCGCATTTATAGGGTATAATACACGTTGGTCTGAAAGTACCCCGTTTAATTTTGCAGATCAGTTATCCTTGTTTGATGGTACTGCTATTGGATTGCAATTATCTGTCCCTATTCTAAACGGATTAGCAACAAGAGGAAGAGTTCAAAGAGCAAAAATAAACCAAGAACGTTCAGAATATCAGTTGCAACAAGCTGAATTAGATTTAGAAAGTAATGTTTATCAAGCATATAATGATGTAATTAATGCTAAAAAGAGTTATGAAGCTGCTCAAAAAACATTAAACGCTCGTAATCAAGCCTTTAATTTTTCAAAGGAAAGATATGAAGTTGGATTGTTGAATACTTTTGACTTTTCTCAATCATCAATAGCATTCGATAATGCACAATCAGAATTATTACGAACTAAATACGATTACATTTTTAGAACTAAAATATTAGAGTTCTATTTTGGAATACCATTAATAAAAAAATAACAAATCATGTCAAAAAAAACCATTTTTATAGTATTAGGAATAATTGTAGCTGTTGTTGCAGGAATTATGATCTTTGGAAAAGGAGGAAACGATGATACTAAAATTGTTGAAGTTGCAAAAGCAAATAAGATGACAATAGTTGAAACCGTTTCTGCTACAGGAAAAATTCAACCAGAAGTTGAAGTTAAAATTTCGTCTGAAGTTTCTGGAGAAGTAATTGCTTTACCAATTAAAGAAGGTCAACAAGTTAAAAAAGGAGATTTGTTGGTAAAAATTAATCCAGATATTTATGTTTCTGGAGTAAACAGAACAGCTGCTTCTGTGTCAAATTCTAGAGCAGGTTTAACTCAAGCTGAAGCTCAGGTTAAAGAAGCGAAAGCCAATTATGATAGAAATAAAACTTTATTTAGTAAAGGAGTAATTTCTAAATCAGAATGGGATAGAATCGTTTCTGCTTACGAAGTTGCTGTTGCCGGAAAACAATCTGCCTATTTTAATGTACAAAGCGCAAGTGCAACTTTAACAGAAGCAAGAGATAATTTAGGGAGAACAACAATTTATGCTCCAGCAGACGGTACGGTTTCTTTACTTTCTATTGAATTAGGTGAAAGAGTTTTAGGAACGCAACAAATGGCTGGTACAGAAATTCTTCGAATTGCCAATCTAAACAATATGGAAGTTGAAGTTGATGTAAATGAAAATGATATTGTTAAAGTAAGTATTGGTGATGAAGCAGATATTGAGGTAGATGCTTATCTAAAAAGAAAATTTAAAGGAACAGTTACAAGTATTTCAAATTCTGCAAGTACAGCTTTAACGGCTGATCAAGTGACTAATTTTAAAGTTAAAATTAGAATCGAAAAAGATTCTTATAAAGATTTATTAGAAGGAAAATCTGTTAATTATTCTCCTTTTAGACCTGGAATGACTGCAACAGTCGATATTATAACAAAAACTAAATTTGATATTATTGCTGTGCCAATTAGTGCAGTTGTTATAAAAGACGATACAACTTCTGTTAAAAAAGATATTTTAGCTGAATTAGAAAAAGAAGATCAAGAGAAAAAAGGAACTGCTCCAAAATCAGATAAAAAATTTGAATGTGTTTTTGTAAAAGTCGGAGATAAAGCTAAACTAAGAGTTATTAAAACGGGCATCCAGGATGATACAAACATCGAAATAGTTTCAGGTTTAAAACCAGGAGAAGAAATTATCATTGGTCCTTACACAACAGTTTCAAAGGAATTGTCTTCTAATGATAAAGTTCGAATAGAAAATGCAGACGATAAAAAAGAAAAGGCTAAATAAATTCTTTTTATTATATTACTAAAAGCACTTCATTATCCTGAAGTGCTTTTTTTTGTTTTTATATTTTTAGAATTAAATATAAAAGGTTGTATTTTTGCACCGAAACAAACAACTATGGCATTAATTTTAAATATAGAAACAGCTACAAAAAACTGTTCGGTTTCCATTGCAAAAGATGGTAAAACTATTGCTTGCAGAGAAATTGCAGAGCAAAATTTTTCGCACGCAGAAAAATTACATGTTTTTATAGATGAATTATTAAAAGAAAATAATTTAAGATTCAAAGATTTAAAAGCAGTAGCTGTTAGTCAAGGACCAGGATCATACACAGGTTTGCGAATTGGAGTTTCGTCTGCCAAAGGATTGTGCTACGCATTAAGTATTCCTTTGATTGCTATTGATACGCTTGAATCATTAGCACGAAAAATTTCTGTTACAGAAGGTGTAATCATTCCAATGATTGACGCTAGGCGAATGGAAGTCTATTCAGCTATTTTCGATGTAGATTATACAAAAGAAAGAAAAGTGGAGGCGGAAATTATAGACTCAAATTCATATGCTGAAATACAAGCTAAAATTCACCTTGTTGGTGATGGAATTTCTAAATTTAAAGAAGTTTTAACGGATGATAAATTCGTTTTTCATAATGATGCTGTTTATCCTTCTGCAAACGAAATGAGTTTACTATCATTTGATAAATTCAAAAAAAGCGACTTTGTAGATGTCGCTTATTTTGAACCCTATTATTTAAAAGATTTTTTAATTAATAAATAATATTATTTTGCTATTTTTTTAATTTCTACTTGATGTGGGTATGGGATTTCAATTCCTGCTTTATCAAAAGCTAACTTACAAGCCTCTAAAACTTCCGCACGTACTGTCCAATAATCTTCAGATTTTGTCCAAGGTCTTATTGCAAAATCAACTGAACTATTGTTTAAATTTTTTACAAAAACAGTTGGTTGTGGCTCCTTTAAAATTAATGGATTTGAATGTAAAACTTCAAAAACTACTTCCTTTACTAGTTTAAAATTAGAGCTATAATCTACACCAATTTCTATATCTACACGTAATTCTCCATTAACAGTATAGTTGATTATATTGTCATTCGATAGTTTAGCATTAGGAATAAAAGCTAATTTATTATCTGGTAGGGTTATGAGTGTTGAGAATATTTTAATTTCTTTAATTGTTCCAACGATTCCTTGTGTTTCAATCAAGTCGCCTACCTTAAATGGTTTTAATATAATGATAAGAACTCCACCGGCAAAGTTTGACAATGAACCTTGTAATGCTAAACCAACTGCTAAACCAGCAGCTCCAAGAATTGCAACAAATGAAGTTGTTTCAATACCAAGGTTTGATATAACAGCAACAATAACAAATATACGTATTGCCCAAAAAATTAAAGTTCCAATAAACAAGACTAGCGTGTGTTCAACTTCTCGTTTGCGCATTAATTTTTTAATCACTTTAGTAATAAAACTAGCCAACCAAAATCCGACGAAGAAAATGATTAATGCTGTAATTAATTTTGGTGAATATTCTAAAACGTAATTTTTGATATAATCAAAGTAAGTACTAATTTCTCTTTCTGGCATAATATTTTTTAATTTCGACAAAGATAGCCTTTAAGATAAAAGAGTCAAATTAATTTTCGAATTATGTATTTAATCGATTATTAACATCATCTTAACCCTCAGTTAATAAACAATAGAGATATTTGCAACTGTCTTAAGACAATTTCTTGAAATGTTTAGTTTTTGTCAACTTGTTTCTTGATTTAGCTGCCTTGGCCAGGCAGCTTTTTTTTTAATGTAATAGTTAAGTTTAGTTAACACTTAGTTAACATTAGTTTATGTTATTTGCAGTGACAAAAACTAACAACGCATCATGAAAAAATTATTACTAATAACAAACATTTGTTTGTTAATTACTGCATTTAGCTACTCTCAAGAAAACACAGTTAAAACATCAAAATTTGGTAAAGGAATATTCCATATTGTTGATAAAGACAGTACTTGGAGTATGAATTTTTCGGCTCGTATGCAGTTTCTTTCAAATTCAAATTGGGAAGTATCAGATAATAAATTTGTAAATCCTACTCAAGATTTTATGGTAAGAAGATCTCGATTAAAATTTGATGGTTTTGCTTACAGTCCAAAATTAACTTATAAAATGGAATTAGGACTGTCCAATAATGATATTTCTGGTGGTTCTGAATTTACAAGCAATACTCCAAGATATATCTTGGATGCAGTTGTAATGTGGAATTTTTATAAAAATTTTTCACTTTGGGTTGGTCAAACTAAATTACCTGGAAATGTGGAACGCGTAGTTTCTTCTGGAAATATGCAATTAGTAGATCGTTCTTTATTAAACAGTAGATTTAATATTGATCGTGACATGGGAATTCAATTAAGAAATGAGTTTACTTTAGGAAAAGAGTTTGTTGTAAGACAAAAACTAGCTCTTTCACAAGGTGAAGGAAGAAATATAACCACAGGAAATCTTGGTGGTCATGAATATACTGCAAGAGTTGAATTATTACCATTTGGAGAATTCACAAGTGATGGAGATTATTCTGGTGGAGATTTAAAAAGAGAAAAAACACCAAAACTATCTGTTGCTTCAACGTATGATTTTAACAACAATGCAGTTAAAAACAGAAGTAATCAAGGTGCTTATATGTTTAATGATTTGGGTTTTTACGAAACAAATATCAAAACACTTTTTGTAGACGCAATGTTTAAATACAATGGTTTTTCATTTATGGGTGAATATGCAGATAGAACTGCTGGAGATGCTTTTGCAAAAAACTCTGATGGAACTTTAACAGGTGATAAAGTAGAAATAGGAAAAGCTATTAACCTTCAATCGGGATATTTATTTAAAAACAATTATGAAATAGCAGCACGTTATACTCAAATAGACTTAGATAAAACCATATCGAATAAAGGAGCTCAAAAACAAACTACATTGGGAGTTTCAAAATATATAGTTGGACACAAATTAAAAATTCAAACAGACGTTAGTTACTTAGGTGTGGAAAACGGAACAGATGAAGTTATGTGGAGATTACAATTTGATATCCATTTTTAGATTTATTTTTTAGATTTAAAATACTTAGGTCAGACTTTTTAATAAGTCTGACCTTTTTTTTATATGGTATTTAACGTTTTGTCATTAATATAATATATTTTTGCCCAAAGTAACCAATATTAAAATAATATAAATGGAACAGGTTTATGTAATAATGCTTATCGCTTTAGCTCTTTTAGCTACTATAGATCTAATGGTTGGAGTAAGTAATGATGCAGTAAATTTCTTAAATTCAGCAATCGGTTCTAAAGCAGTTTCCTTTAGAACAATAATGATTGTTGCAAGTATTGGAGTTGCTGTTGGAGCATTGTATTCTAATGGAATGATGGAAATAGCCAGAAGCGGAATTTTCACACCGAGTATGTTTAGTTTTAATGATGTCTTAATGATATTTTTAGCAGTAATGATTACAGATGTTTTATTGCTAGATGTTTTTAATACACTAGGTTTGCCAACATCAACAACAGTTTCCATTATATTCTCATTATTAGGTGCTTCAGTTTTTATCGCACTAACTAAAATCTATTTTTCTGATGGAGATTTTGATACTTTGGGTTCTTATATAAACACCAAAAAAGCATCAGAAATTGTTTATAGTATTTTATTGTCAGTATTGCTGTCTTTTATTCTTGGTTCTATTGTTCAATATGCATCTAGATTATTATTTACTTTTCATGTAGAAAAAAGATATAAATATTTTGGAGCAATATTTGGAGGAATCGCTTTAACTGCAATATCATTTTTTATTCTAATTAAAGGTTTAAAATCAGTTACGTTTATTTCAAGTGAAGCAAAAGACTTTATAAAAGGAAATCAATTAATGATTATCGGTTACTGTTTTGTAGTCTGGACAATCATTTCTCAAATAGTAATGAGTGTTTTTAAATATAATATTTTTAAACTTATTATTATTGTTGGAACATTTGGATTAGCTCTTGCTTTTGCAGGAAATGATTTAGTTAACTTTATTGGTGTGCCAATTGCAGCTTTTCAATCATATGAAATGTACACAGTTGCTGGCCAGACTTTAGGAGCTAAAGAATTTATGATGTCTGGTTTAGAAGGTGAAAATCTTCCAGCACCTTTTATTTTTCTTGCTTTAGCTGGTACAATAATGATTTATACATTATGGACCTCAAAAAAAGCAAAAAATGTCATTGAAACAGAACAAAACTTATCGCGTCAAGGAGAGGGTTCTGAGAAATATAATGCGAACACCTTATCAAGAGGTATTGTAAGAGGAGGAATGTATGTTGGTAACGCAGTCAATTTTATCTTACCAAAATCATTACAATTCAAAATTGACCAGCAATTTATTTTACCAGAAATTACAGGTAAAAGAAGTGAGCAACCTATGTTTGATATGGTTAGAGCTTCTGTAAACTTAATTGTTGCTGCTGTTTTAATTTCTATTGGAACATCAATGAAATTGCCTCTTTCTACAACGTATGTAACTTTTATGGTCGCAATGGGAACATCTTTTGCCGATAGAGCCTGGGATAGAGAAAGTGCAGTTTATAGAATTGCTGGTGTTTTAAATGTAATTGGTGGTTGGTTTTTTACTGCTTTTGCTGCATTTGTAGCTTCAGGAATTATTGCTTATTTATTATATATCGGAGAAGCTTTTGCATTCTTTGCATTTATGATTGTTGTTGCGATTTTCTTCTATAGAAGTAACCAAATGCACAAAAAGAAAGTAAAAGAAGAAGAAGTAATGAATAGCTTAAAACGTGAAGATATCGTTACAATTCACGAAGTAATTAAAGAAAGTTCAGATCAGATTGCAAATATTGTTAAAAAAGCAAATGGAATTTTTAGTGGTGTTGTAAGCGGTTTAAGTCTTCAAGATTTACCTTCTTTAAAAGAAAATAAGAAAGCTATCAAAAAACTAGAAAAACAAGTTGATGAACTTAAAGGTAATGTATATTATTTTATTAAGAATCTAGATGAAACTTCTGTTGAAGCTAGTAAATTCTATATTTTAATATTAGGTTACTTACAAGATATGACGCAATCATTGAGTTATATTACTCAAAACAGTCATTCTCATATTGACAACAATCACAAACAATTAAAGTTTAATCAAACTAGAGATTTAAAAAGTGTTGAATTACATATTTTAGAATTATTTAAAGATATTGAAAACATTTTTGACACTAAGGACTTTGACAATATTGATAAAGTGTTAGCTGAAAAAGAAGCTGTTTTAAACAAAATTTCTGATCTAATTCAAAAACAAATTGAAAGAATTAGAACTACAGAAAATAGTCCCAAAAACAGTAAATTATACTTTGGATTATTGCTTGAAATAAATGATTTAATAAAAGCTACAATGAACCTTTTAGAATTATTTAAAGAGTTCAACGAATATGCAAACAAGAAGAAATAGTAATATT
>JBLHNH010000045.1:0-18122 GCA_047622645.1 Flavobacterium sp. | reverse complement strand
ATAAGTATGGCAATAATGATGTTTATTTTGTCATAAGCAGCACGTAAAGACAAAATTGTTGTCATTGTTCCTGCGCCTGCAATTAACGGAAAAGCAATAGGAACAATGGAAGCCGTTGAAGGATTGTCTTCCTTGTATAGGTTTATGCCAAGAATCATTTCTAAAGCTAAAAAAAACAATACAAAAGAGCCCGCAACAGCAAAAGAATTAGCATCAATTCCAATAAGTTTCAGTATTTCTTCTCCAACAAATAAAAAGGCTATCATGATAATAGCTGCAACAATTGTAGCTTTTTCAGATTGGATATGACCTAATTTATTTCGCAAACCAACAATTATAGGTATACTTCCTATAATGTCAATTACCGCAAAAAGAATCATGCTAATAGTAAATATTTCTTTCCAATCAATCATTTATCTCTATTTAGGTGCAAATATAATAATAATGCGTCGAGCTAAGTTTGAATTTAACGATACATTATCACTCAAAAGATAAAATACCTTGAAAGTTTGAAATATTTCAATAAACAACAATCAATTTCTTACCTTTGTCAACTAAATAAATTACAATGTTTCAACTAAATAAAACGATCATTTCCGAAGATATTCTTGAAAAAGAGTTTGTGTGTAACCTTTCTGCTTGCAAAGGTGCATGTTGTGTTGATGGTGATGCTGGTGCACCTTTAGATGAATCTGAAGTTGAAAAATTGAAAGAAATTTATCCAAAAATAAAGCCTTTTTTAAGAAAAGAAGGAATTAAAGCCATTGAAGAACAAGGAACTTCTATAATAGGTCTTGATGGAGAGCCAGAAACCACATTAATTGGAGGAAAAGATTGTGCTTACGTAATTTTTGATAAAAAAACAGCTCTTTGTGGTATAGAACAAGCCTATAATCAAGGAATTATAGATTGGAAAAAACCGGTTTCTTGTCATTTATATCCTGTTCGTGTTAAGGAATATGCAGATTTTTCTGCGGTAAATTATCATAAATGGCATATTTGTGATGACGCATGTTCTTTAGGAAAAGAATTGGATGTGCCTGTTTATAAATTTTTGAAAGAAGCACTCATTCGAAAATTCGGACAACAATGGTATGATGATTTAGAAAAAGTGGCTGCCGAAATGAAAAAATAAATCTTAATTTTAACGATTTTGCAATTTTTGTTTAGTTAGTTTTTTTCCTTCTTTAAAAGTATAAGTTTTACCTATAAATTCGGGCTTTTTAATAATAGAATCTTTTAATTCTGTTTTTATAGAAGTTGCAATCCAATTAAAATGCTCTGCGTTTATTTCAAGAATTAATCCAGGTAATCCATCAAATAAATCTGGCCCTGTTTTTATATTAATTTCTTCGGTAAACCACGCAAAGATTTTTCCTTTAAAAACTTTTGAAATAGCTTTTTTACAATTAAATCCATTGATTATTTTGGTTTCTGTTGTGATTTTCCATTTTCTATCAATTAAGCTGTCTTTTACATTCAATGTTTCGTCAAATGAATTTAATTTTGAATAAGTAATGTTCTTTTTTAAGTCTTTATAAATGTATTTCTGCATTGATTTGTCAATCCTTATTACTTCATTTTTTTCATAATCTAAATAAGTTTCATTGTCTTTAATGGAATCATTAATTTTATATTCAACAATGTCGTTGCTGTATGTTAAAATGTAGAAGTAATCTTTTGAAAATGCTTTTTTTGCAAAGTCAGGAAGTTCTTTAAATTTCTTTTCGCTAATATTTCGCTCTAATTTGTATCCTATTGTTGTTGTTTGTGAGTATGCAGAAATTAAAAGTGAGTTAATCAATAATAAAAATAAAGTCTTCATAAAAATAAAGTTAATTGTAATAATAATTAAAGATATGAAATCTAAATTTTAAAAAGGAAGCTTTGTATTTTTTAAATTGCGATACAATTTGAAATTCAAATTTTCTTATTGTTTTTAACATTTTATTCACTGTATAAAACGCTCGCATCTAATGTGTTTACTGATGGTTTCAGGGTTTTTTAGTTAAATTTTGGTTTTATAAAGCGCTGATAAACAACGTTTTGATAAAATATTTTTAGCAAGATTTTTTTTACTCTTTGTTAAAAACTTCCCTTGATTGTGGATAAGTTTGACTTTCATTTTAGACAATAAATTACCAACTTTGTAAACATCAAGAAGTACTCAAATTCACAACCCAAAATATATTATCATGGCAACAGTTGAACCAATTTTACAACCAAATAAAGACAGATTTGTTATTTTTCCTATCAAACATCAAGACATTTGGGAATGGTATAAGAAGCAAGAAGCTTGTATTTGGACAGCAGAAGAAATTGATTTGCATACCGATTTAAATGATTGGAATAATAAATTAAATGATGATGAGCGTTATTTTATAAAACACGTTTTAGCATTTTTTGCTGCTTCAGACGGAATTGTAAATGAAAATTTAGCTGAAAATTTCGTAAATGAAGTGCAATATCCAGAAGCAAAATTTTTCTACGGTTTCCAAATCATGATGGAGAACATTCACAGTGAAACCTATTCGCTTTTAATTGATACTTATGTAAAAGATGAAGCAGAGAAAAGTAAATTATTTAATGCTATTGAAACTTTTCCAGCTATTAAAGAAAAAGCAGATTGGGCTTTAAAATGGATAGATTCAGATTCTTTTGCCGAAAGATTAATTGCTTTTGCAGCGGTAGAAGGAATTTTCTTTTCAGGATCATTTTGTTCAATATATTGGTTAAAAAAACGTGGCTTAATGCCAGGTCTAACCTTTTCAAACGAATTAATTTCTCGTGACGAAGGAATGCATTGTGATTTTGCAGTTCATTTACACAACCATCATTTAGTAAATAAAGTTCCAAAAGAACGTATTACAGAAATAATTGTTGATGCTTTAAATATCGAACGTCAATTTATTACAGAATCATTGCCAGCAAGTTTAATTGGAATGAACGCAACCTTAATGACACAATATTTAGAATTTGTAACCGATAGGTTATTGGTAGAATTAGAATGTGAAAGAGTATATAATTCATCTAATCCATTCGATTTTATGGACATGATATCGCTTCAAGGAAAAACAAACTTCTTCGAAAAACGTGTAGCAGAATACCAAAAAGCAGGTGTAATGAATACAGATAGTGAAGCGCAAAAAATTAGCTTCGACGCTGATTTTTAATATTTTAATTCACAAAAACTTTAATAATTATAAGGAGTTTTTCTTTAAGTATAAAATTTATAATAAATTACGAATAACTTCCGTAGGGCTAGGAAGTAAAAGACAGCACCTAAAAGCAAATTACAAATAACCCGAAAGTAGGAAAGGGATTTTCTATTTTTAAAAAACAAAAAGAGTATGTACGTAGTAAAAAGGGATGGACACAAAGAACCAGTTAGTTTTGACAAAATCACTGATCGAATTAAAAAACTTTGTTATGGTTTAAATGATTTAGTAGATGCTGTAAAAGTTGCAATGCGAGTAATTGAAGGTCTTTATGATGGTGTTAGTACATCAGAATTAGATAACCTTGCCGCAGAAACTGCCGCATCTATGACAATTTCTCATCCAGATTATGCACAACTTGCTGCACGTATTGCAGTTTCAAACTTACATAAAAATACCACTAAGTCGTTTTCTGAAACGGCAACAGAAATGATTAATTATGTAAACCCAAGAACGGGTAAAGAAGCACCTCTTTTATCACAAGAAGTGTATAATGTTATACAAGAAAACGCTGCTGAATTAGATTCTTACATCATTTATAACAGGGATTTTAATTATGATTATTTTGGTTTCAAAACATTAGAACGTTCATATTTATTAAAAATAAACGGAAAAATTGTTGAAAGACCACAACATATGTTAATGCGTGTTTCAATCGGAATTCACTTAAACGATATTGAATCTGCTTTAGAAACTTATGACTTAATGTCTAAAAAATTCTTTACGCATGCAACGCCAACTTTATTCAACGCAGGAACACCAAAACCCCAAATGTCATCATGTTTTCTTTTAACCATGAAAGATGATAGTATTGATGGAATTTATGATACACTTAAACAAACAGCAAGAATTTCACAATCTGCAGGTGGTATTGGACTTTCAATTCACAATGTACGCGCAACGGGTTCGTATATTAGAGGAACAAACGGAACTTCAAACGGAATTGTGCCAATGTTACGTGTGTTTAACGACACAGCTCGTTATGTAGATCAAGGTGGTGGAAAAAGAAAAGGAAGTTTTGCTATTTATTTAGAAACTTGGCATGCTGATATTTTCGAATTTTTAGATTTGAAAAAGAATACAGGAAAAGAAGAAATGCGTGCAAGAGATTTATTCTTTGCTATGTGGACTTCAGATTTATTTATGAAGCGTGTCGAAGAAAACACGACTTGGACTTTAATGTGTCCTAATGAATGTCCAGGTTTGTGTGATGTTTATGGTGATGAATTTGAAACACTTTATACTTCATACGAAGCAGCGGGAAAAGGAAGAAAAACTATAAAAGCACGCGAACTTTGGGAAAAAATTCTTGAATCGCAAATCGAAACAGGAACGCCATATATGTTGTATAAAGATGCAGCAAACCGTAAATCAAATCAAAAGAATTTAGGAACTATTCGTTCTTCAAATCTTTGTACTGAGATTATGGAATATACTGCTCCAGATGAAGTAGCAGTATGTAATTTAGCTTCTATTTCACTTCCAATGTTTGTAGAAGATGGAAAATTTGATCACGATTTACTTTATACCGTAACTAAAAGAGTTACAAGAAACTTAAATAAAGTAATTGATAGAAATTATTATCCAGTTGAAGAAGCGAAAAACTCAAATATGCGTCACCGTCCAGTCGGATTAGGAGTTCAAGGTTTAGCAGATGCTTTTATATTACTTCGTATGCCTTTTACAAGTGATGAAGCTAAAAAACTAAACCAAGAAATCTTCGAAACATTATACTTTGCAGCTGTAACAACTTCAATGGAAATGGCTATAGAAGAAGGACCATATTCAACATTTGAAGGTTCTCCAATTTCAAAAGGTGAATTCCAACACAATCTTTGGAACATAAATGACGAAGAATTATCAGGAAGATGGGATTGGGCAAGCTTGAGAAAAGAAGTAATGAAAAACGGAGTTAGAAATTCGCTTTTAGTTGCTCCTATGCCAACTGCTTCAACTTCGCAAATTCTTGGAAATAACGAAGCTTTTGAACCTTATACTTCAAATATTTACACGAGAAGAGTATTGTCTGGTGAGTTTATTGTTGTAAACAAACATTTATTACACGATTTAGTTGATTTAGGACTTTGGAATGAGACTTTAAAGCAAGAGTTAATGAGAAATAACGGTTCTGTTCAGAATCTTGATATTCCTCAAGACTTAAAAGAATTATACAAAACCGTTTGGGAACTTTCTATGAAAGATATCATTGATATGTCTCGTCAAAGAGGTTATTTTATTGATCAATCACAATCGTTGAACTTGTTTATGCAAGATGCAAACTATTCTAAGCTAACTTCAATGCATTTTTATGCTTGGAAAAGTGGCTTAAAAACCGGAATGTATTATTTAAGAACTAAATCTGCAGTTGATGCTATTAAGTTTACCTTAAATAACGACAAAAAAGCAGAACCAGTACAAGAAAAAGCTGTCGAAAAACCAATTGTTAAACCGCAATTAGAAACAATTTCGGTTGTAAACGAACCAGTTGAAATGACACCAGCAGAATATAAAGCAATGATAGAATTGTCGAGAAATGCAGATATTGATGATTGTGAAATGTGTGGTTCTTAAAATGAAAATAGAATAAAGATAAAAGAACAAAAACAGCCTTCATTAATTTGAGGGCTGTTTTATTTTTTTAAAGTATATTTGATAAAAGTAAAAAAAATATCAATTTATAAATCACTAAAAACCATTCATGTATGAAGTTTAGAAAAAGCATGTTTTTAATCGTTTTTCTTTTTTCACTATCAATTTTTGCTCAAAAAAAACAACTTTGGGCAAAGTCTTTTCTTAATGAAAAAGCTCCAGAACTGGTTGTTGAGGAATGGATTTCTTCTGAGCCAGATATTAAAGGTAAGTTTGTTTTGATAGATTTCTGGGCAACTTGGTGTGGTCCATGTAGAAAAGCAATTCCGGAATTAAATGTGTTTCAACAAAAATTTAAGGATAATTTAGTTATAATTGGAATTAGTGATCAGTCAAAAGAAAAAGTTATAAATTTTAATTCACCTAAAATTGAATATTATAACGCAATTGATACAAAGAAAATATTGAATAACTTATATGAAGTAAAAGGAATACCACATTGTGTTCTTATTGATCCAAAAGGTATTGTGCGATGGGAAGGTTATCCTAGTTTAGAAGGAGAAGAACTGACTGAGAAAGTTATTAGTGAAATAATAACTAAATATAAATAGTTCTTATTATTTTAAAAGACCTAGAAACAGCCTTCATTAATTTGAGGGCTGTTTTGTTTTTTTGAAGTATATTTGAAAAAATAAAATTTAGCAATCATGTCAAAAGAAAAAAAAGGAGTTCATACTGGAATTATTGAGCAAGACGCAGACGGAAATTTCTTCTGTGGTCCATATTTATTAGATTATAAATACACTGTTGCATCCTTCAAAATAGGTGATGAAGTGAATTTGAAAACAGTTATCGAAAACCCAAGTGATATTAGTTATGACAAGTACCCAAAAAAATCGAGAGTGTTTTTCTTAGCGAACGATAAAGAATAAGCATATGTATGCAAAGCCTCAGGATAATATTCGCATTACTAAGGATATGCTTGCCTCAAAAAATAAAAGATTGGCAAATTTTGTCATAGATTATATCATTAGAATAATACTAATGTTTCTTTTAGGACTTATAGCAGCATTGTATGCTTATTTTATAGGTGATCAAGACATTATTAATGCTTTGGACAACATGAGTACTTTGACGGAGTATTTAGTAGGTTTTTTATTTTTATTAATTTATTATGTGATTTTTGAAAGCATAAACGGAAGAACAGTTGGTAAATATATTACCAATACAAAAGTTTTTATGTTAGATGGTTCAAAACCTGAATCAGAAAAGATTTTGATGAGAACTTTAAGCAGAATTGTTCCTTTTGAATTTTTGTCATTTTTAGGAAACGATGATAAAGGTTGGCACGATACATGGACAGATACTGTAGTTGTCGATTTAAAGAAATATGAAGAAATGAAAAATAGCCGAGATTCAATTTCAGAAATAGGCATGGAAATTTAAATTTTCAAAGAAGTAATTTTTATGAATCAACTACTTAGAACAACTTCTGAAAATGAAGATTTTAAATACTTAACTAAGTTATTTGACGAATTTTTGGTTGATATAGATGGTGATGAAAAGGATTTTTTCGCAAAATTCAATCAAATTTATATAAACAATGTAGTTGTTTTTTATGAAAACGAAATTCCATTAGGTTGTGGAAGTTTCAAAGAATTTAATGCTGAAACAGCAGAAATAAAAAGAATGTTTGTTTTGCCAGAAGCAAGAGGAAAAGGAATTGCCACAAAAATCCTAACCGAATTAGAAGATTGGGCAAAAGAAGCTTGTTATAAAGCTTTTGTTCTTGAAACTTCACAAAAATTAGAAAATGCAATAACCTTATACAGAAAGTTTGAATATCAAGATATTCCTAATTATGGACAATATGTTGGTGTAAAAACTAGTATGTGTATGAAAAAAATAGTTTAAAAATATTAAAACGTATATTCAATGATGAAATGGGAACAACTATTATCGCTTAAAAGACAAGGTGATACAGGAAAAAGACTTCGAAAAGAAGAAGACGATACCCGTTTAGGTTTTGAAGTTGATTATGATAGAATTATTTTTTCTTCAGCCTTTAGAAGTTTACAAGATAAAACCCAAGTCATTCCACTATCTAAAACAGATTTCGTTCACAACCGACTTACGCATAGTTTAGAGGTTTCTGTAGTTGGACGTTCTTTAGGAAGACTGGTTGGGAAAAAGATCATCGAAAAATATCCGTATTTATCTGAGATTCATGGCTATCAAATGAATGATTTTGGAGCAATTGTTGCTGCAGCTTCATTAGCGCACGATATTGGTAATCCACCTTTTGGTCATTCAGGAGAAAAAGCAATTGGAGAATATTTCAAAACAGGAAATGGTCAACAATTTAAAGATAAAGTTTCAGATAAAGAATGGCAAGATTTAATTGATTTTGAAGGTAATGCTAATGGTTTTTCTGTTTTAACGACTTCAAGAGAAGGTGTAGAAGGTTCTATTAGAATTACTTACGCTACTTTGGGTGCTTTTATGAAATATCCAAAAGAGAGTTTGCCTAAAAAACCAACTTCTAAAATTTGTGATAAGAAATATGGGTTTTTTCAACAAGACAAAGCCTTTTTTAAAGAAGTAGCTAATGAATTAGGTTTAATTAAAAATAAATCAGGAAATGATATTGGTTTTGAACGCCATCCATTAGCCTATTTAGTAGAAGCTGCGGATGATATTTGCTATACTATAATAGATTTCGAAGACGGAATAAATTTAGGACTTATTCAAGAAGAATTTGCCTTAGAATATTTAATTAAATTAGTCAAAAACGGAATTGATTCTAAAAAATACAATTTACTTACCACAAAAGAAGATAGGATAAGCTACTTAAGAGCTTTGGCTATTGGAAGTTTAATTCAAGATGCAGTAAAGATCTTTGCAGAAAACGAAGAAGCAATTTTAAAAGGGGAATTCCCTTTTGCATTAATGGATAAAAGTCAATATGCAGCTCAAATGGATGACATCATTCAGATCAGTGTTAAAAATGTGTATCAAAGCAGAGAAGTAATTGACAAAGAATTAATTGGTTACAAAGTAATTAATACACTTTTAGATAAATTCTGTATAGCTTACAACAATAAAATAGAAGGAAACGCTTCTAACTACGACGATTTAATTCTAAAAGTCTTACCAGAAAGATATCAATTTCAAAAAGAAAACTTATATGACAGATTATTGCATATTTGTCATTTTGTATCAATGCTAACTGATGGAAAAGCCTTACAACTATATAGCACAATTGAATCAAACAAAAGTTAAAAATAATCAAAATAATCAAATTATATTTTGATATATCATCAAAAAGTTTAAATTTGTTCTTATTATGAAACTAAAATAACTATGAAAAAAACACTACTATTCTTTTTTTTATTTACAATTAGTATCGGATTCTCGCAAGAACCAATTGCAAAAATTCAAAACTATTTAAATAATAATAAAGCGAAATTTGCATTATCAACACAAGATATTTCTGATTGGGTTGTTGAAAGTCAAGGAAATTCTGACGCAACCAAAATTGACGTTTATTACATCAAACAAAGATATCAAGGAATTGATATTTTTCAATCAGCATCTAATGTTTGGATAAAAAATGGAGAAGTTATTAATTTTTCAAGTTCTTTTTTGCCAAATATAGCTCAAAAAACAAATACTACTACACCTAGTGTTTCTGTTTTGCAAGCATTAACAACAGTCAGACAAGTGCTTAATGACGAAGCAGTTAGTTCTGAAATTATAGAAACAACTTCAGCAAAAAACTTTAAAATCTCAAATGGAAATTTAACTGATAATCCAGTTTTAGCAGAATTAGTTTACCAAGTTACAAATGAAAATACACTAAGATTAGCTTGGGATTTAAACTTTTATTCCCAAGATTATAATCATCTATGGAGTGTTAGAATTGATGCAATTACTAATCAAATATTAGAAAAACAAGATTGGGTTATTTCTTGTTCATTTGGAGATTCAAATCATGCAAACCATAACCATAAAAAAGATTTTTTCTTTAATAAAAAAGGATTCAATGAGTTTAATAACACCTTTTTAAATCCTCAATCTGGTTCTTACAGAGTAATACCATATAACTATGATAGTCCAAATCATATTGCGCGACAATTAATTGCTAATCCACACAATACAAATGCTTCTCCTTTTGGATGGCATGATGTGAATGGAGTTGCAGGAAACGAATTTACAGATACTAGAGGTAATAATGTTTATGCTCAAGAAGATGCAGATGGAAACAACGGAGTTGGTCTAAGTCCATCTGGTGGAGCTTCTTTATTGTTTGATTTTTCTTATGGTGGAACGGGAGCACAACCTTCTACTTATTTAGACGCAGCAACAACAAACTTGTTTTATATGAACAATATAATGCACGACGTTTGGTATCAGTATGGTTTCAATGAATTAAATGGAAATTTTCAAAAAAATAATTATGGTAAAGGAGGAACAACTTCATTTTTAGGTGATGCAGTTGCTGCAGATTGCCAAGATGGGTCAGGAACCAATAATGCTAATTTCTCAACTCCTGTTGATGGTTCAACTCCTAGAATGCAGATGTTTCTTTGGAATGTTGGTCCAACACCAAAATTTTTAACAATTAATTCTCCTGCTTCAATTGCTGGTGATTATACTGTTGCTAATAATGTATTTTCTCCAGGAAATGTGCCTTTACCTCCATTGCCTGGCTTTACATCTAACTTTGTTTTATATTTAGATGCAGCAGGAGTAAGTGAAGCTTGCTCAGCTGCAACCAATGCCGCTCAGTTGAATGGAAAGATTGCAATTATTAAAAGAGGTAATTGTGATTTTGTAATGAAAGTTAAAAATGCACAACTTGCAGGAGCTTCAGCTGTAATTATTTATAATAATGACGCTGCATTACCAAATACTTTAGTTAACATGTCTGGAGCAGATGCAACAATTACAATTCCGGCTATTTTTATGACATACAATCAAGGAAATGCTATTTTAGCACAAATGGCTCTTGGTACAGTAAACGGAACTATTAAAACAGATGCTGTTACTTTTGTGAATTCTGATGGTGATTTTGACAATGGAATTATTTCGCATGAATACGGACATGGAATTTCTAATAGATTAGCAGGTGGTCCTGCAAACTCAAGTTGTTTAAGCAATTATGAAGGAATGGGAGAAGGTTGGTCAGATTGGTTTGCATTAATGATGCAATTAAAATCAGGTGATGTTGGAACAACTCCTAAAGGTATTGCTACTTTCGTTCTTAGTCAACCAACTACAGGACCAGGTTTAAGACAGTATCCATACACAACAAATATGTCTGTCAATCCATTAACTTTTATTAATTCTAATGAACCTATACCAACAGACCCTTCAAATACTTCATATAGATATGTTGTTGGTGAATTTTGGGCGACAACATTATGGGATTTGTCTTGGGCATACATAAATAAGTATGGATTTGATTCAAATATTTATTCAGGAACAGGTGGAAATAATAAAGTTATGCAATTGGTTTTAGATGGTTTGAAATTACAACCATGTAATCCGGGGATAGTAGCTGGTAGAGATGCATTAATTGCAGCAGATCAGGCAACAACTGGTGGTCAAAATTATTGTTTAATTTGGGAAGTGTTTGCTAGAAGAGGCGTTGGAGTAAATGCATCTTCAGGTAATAATAACAATCCAAATGATCAAGTGCAAGATTTTACTCAACCTACTCCAGGACCAAATTGTGTGTTAAAAGCAAGTCTTTTTAATAATGATGATATGATTAGAGTTTTCCCTAATCCCTCAAATGGATTGTTAAACATAGCTATTGCTAAATATAGTGGTAAATTAAATATCGAATTATATGATATTAATGGTAGAAAAGTCTTTAATCAAAATATGAATGATTTTAATACTGAAAAATCAATTAATCTTCAATCAATTCAATCAGGAATTTATTTATTAAAGCTTGAAGGAGATGAATTGTCTTTCACTAAAAAGGTTATTATCAACTAAAAAATAAGATTTATAAAATTAAAAAAAGCAGTATCAGGTTTATGATACTGCTTTTTTTGTTATATTAACTCCTAACAAGGTTTAAAGGTTTTACTGAGTTTAAATACCTTTAAATCACTAGTAAGTTGGTTGCTAATTATAGACATATAAATAGTTTATTACTTTCATTTGTTTTACATAGTAAAAACAATAACCCTATACAATAAAAAAAGCTCTGAAATCAGAGCTAAATATTAATTAAATATATCTAAATATTAATTAAAATAATAAACGTAACCAAAATTAAAAGTTACCGAATAATCATTTGTTTTGTTTTCAGTATATGTTCTTCTATCAGGATTTAAACCATCAACCCAGTCTGAAGTATAATACTGCAATCTAGAGTCAAATATTAATGAGCTATAATCATCTATTCTATATCTAACCCCAACACTAGATGTTAATGAAGCTACTGGACGACTTTCATTTCTGGTTCCACTTGCGTATTTATCTGGAGTAGTTAAAGGAGTTCCAATTGGTCCTAAATCTGACTTAACTTTAGAAGTGTAATAGCCCATTTGCCCACCAAAACTCACATATGGAGAAAATGTAGTTCCTCTATTGTAATCATCTGTTTTCCATGGATAAAATTCCATTTGAAGACCTAAATTTATAGTACTTGTAGATCCATTCATAGCTCTTAATTGATTAGCAAATAAGCTTGTTTTTGCAGGGTCAACATATTTTCCAAAATGCTCTAATTCTGCTTTCATGTATGATGCATCTAATCTAAGTTTAAAATTTTCTCTTAAATTTTTATAGTCTTCAATAAATGAAAAGTAGTAAAAAACTCCGACTGAATATCCCATATTTTTTGAGAAATTTTCAAAATCACCACGTTCTCCATAATCCGATTTAAAAAACACTGGACCGGCCATAATTCCAACTTCTTGATATGTTCTACCAAATTGTGCATGTGATTTTACACCAATAAAAAGGAGGAAAAAAAACGGAATAACTAATTTTTTCAACATTTGCGTTTTATTACTTTGAATTACAAAGATATAAAAACAATATTCACATTTAAATATATAACCCAAAAAAGACTTAAAAAGGCCATAAATTTTAAATAATTGTCAATCTTAGTAGCCAAAATACAGGTCAAATTACTAAAAAGCAGTTAAATTTTATTGATAATTAATAAAACTTCAATATTAATATTACAATAAAATGTATATTTGCCAACGATTACGAAAACGTTTTTTCTAATACAAAATCACACTATTATGAGTGCAAATATTTTATCATTTATTGATGCGGTTGCTAAAAGAAACCCAAATGAACCTGAATTTATGCAGGCTGTTAAAGAGGTAGCAGAAACAGTTATCCCTTTTATAGAAGAAAATAAAAAATACCAGAACAAAATGCTCTTAGAGCGTATGGTAGAGTCTGAAAGAATTATTATGTTTAGAGTTGTCTGGACAGATGATGCTGGAAAAACTCAAGTTAACAGAGGTTATAGAATTCAAATGAATTCTGCTATTGGACCATATAAAGGAGGAATTCGTTTTCATCCTTCAGTAAACCTAAGTATATTAAAGTTCTTAGCTTTTGAACAAACTTTTAAAAACAGTTTAACGACATTACCAATGGGTGGTGGAAAAGGTGGAGCTGATTTTGATCCAAAAGGTAAATCTGAAAATGAAATTATGCGTTTTTGTCAAGCGTTTATGACTGAATTGTCTAAACATATTGGTGCAAACACAGATGTTCCTGCCGGAGATATTGGTGTAGGAGGAAGAGAAGTTGGTTTTATGTTTGGTCAATACAAAAGAATAAGAAACGAATTTACAGGTGTATTAACAGGTAAAGGAATCTCTTTTGGAGGATCATTAATTCGCCCAGAAGCTACAGGTTATGGAGATGTTTATTTCGCACATAGCATGTTAGCTACAAAGGGAGATAGCTTTAAAGGTAAAACAGTTGTCGTTTCAGGTTCAGGAAATGTAGCACAATATGCAATGCAAAAAGCAACAGAATTAGGTGCAAAAGTTGTTACTGCCTCTGATTCTTCAGGATATATTTATGATGCAGACGGAATTGATGCTGAAAGATTAGCACACATCATGCAAATTAAAAATGTTGATTTCGATAGAATTTCAGAATATGTAAAAAAATATCCTAATGCAAAATTTGTAGAAGGAAAACGTCCTTGGGAAGTTAAGTGTGATGTTGCATTACCTTGTGCTACTCAAAACGAATTAAACGATGAAGAAGCAAAAACTTTAGTAGCAAACGGATGTATCTGTGTAGCTGAAGGAGCAAACATGCCTACAACTCCAGAAGCGATTGAAGTATTCCACAAAGCAAAAATATTATTTGCACCAGGTAAAGCTTCTAATGCTGGTGGTGTTGCAACTTCAGGTTTAGAAATGTCTCAAAATTCTCTACGTCTTGCGTGGACGAGTGAAGAAGTTGATGAAAAATTAAAAAGTATCATGGCAGATATCCACGAAGCTTGTGTAAAATACGGTAAAGATGCTGACGGTTATGTTGACTATGTGAAAGGTGCAAATATTGCAGGTTTCGTAAAAGTGGCTGATGCTATGCTTGCTCAAGGAGTAGTGTAAGTTACTTTTTTTAAATAAATTTTTAAAGCTCTTCAATTTGAAGGGCTTTTTTTATCATAAAACTTAAATATAAACGTTTGTATTATATTTGCATCAAATAATTCAAATGAGACAAACACTTTTATTACTATTCTTTACAATTGTTTCTTTTTCACAAACTAATCAGCTTTGGAAGGGATACTATTCTTATAATGAAATTATTGATATTTCTTATGGAAACACAAAAGTTGTAGCTGCTACTGAAAACGCTTTATTTTCTAAGGATATTGTTAGTAGTGAATTAAATATAAAAAATTCAATTGATGGTTTTAAGCCTGAAACTGTCTCATCCGTATACTATAGTCAAAATTATAAAATGACACTAACCGGAAATGATAACGGTTTATTAATTATTACAAAGGATGACGGAACAATTATTAATAAAGTTGATATTATTAATGAAGTTCCTGTGCCTCCAAACATGAAAACTATTAATCATTTTTTTGAGTTTGATAACAAGGTTTATATTTCCACAAATTACGGAATAACAGTTTTAAAATTAAATAATTTAGAATTTGAAGATTCATATTACATAGGTTCTGGTGGTCAAGACACCCCCATTCTTCAAACAACTGTTTTTAATGGAGATATTTATGCAGTCACTAGTTCAAGTGGAATAAAAAAGGCTTCAATTACAAACCCTAATCTTATAGATTTTAATCAGTGGACAACATTTGATACAGGTTTTTGGATTGGAATTACTAATTTTAACAATCAATTAGTTGCCTTAAATGCTAATAATAATGTATACAAATATACCGGTACTTCGTTTCAGAGTGTTTTTTCTCTTCCTCAACTAGGAATTAAATTTATATCTACTGAAGATAATTTGATAGTCACATGTAATAATCATGTTTATGTATTAGACATCTTGTTTTCATCAATAGCACACATTACTCAAATCCCCGATAATATTAATTTGTTTACTTGCGCCATCACTATTGGTGATGTTTTATTTGTTGGAACAAAAAAAGAAGGCCTCTTTCAAACTCAATTATCAAATCCAATTAGTTTTGAATTACTTTCTCCAAATGGACCAGTTCAAAATTATATTTTTAGAGTAAAAAAAACATCACAAACGCTTTGGGCAACTTATGGTGATTATGATAGAACCTATAATTCTTATAACCCAACATTAGGAGAGTTTCCAGTTAGTAAGTATAACAAACAAACAGGTTGGGATTTTATTCCTTATTCAGATTTGCTTGGAGCAACTTCATTAACTGATATTGTACCAAACCCTAGTAATGAAAATGAAGTTTATATTGGTTCAAATGAGAATGGTTTGTTAAAAATAAATAATGACGATATCTTTTTATACAATCAATCAAATACAGGTTCAAACGGATTAGAATCTCTAGTAGATCCAAATAGTCCAAACTATATTTCAGTTAGGATAAATGGGTCAGCATTTGATAAAGAAGGAAATTTATGGGTAACAAATGCTTGGGTAAACAAAGGATTGAAGGTTTTGAAAAAAAATGGAACATGGCAATCATATGATTTATCAAATAATTTAGTTGAACCATTTTTTGAGAGATATTCAAAAATTGTAATTGATAAAAACAGTACTAAATGGATACCTTCTTTTAGGTCAAATGGATTAATTGCTTTTAACGAAAAGTATAATAACAAGTTTATTATTATTAAAGATGAAGATGGTAATATACCTAACAATGACATTCGTTGCCTCGCTATAGACAATAGAAATCAACTTTGGATTGGAACTTACAGAGGACTTAGAGTATTGTCTGTAGATAAATTTATTAATGATAATGAAATTGTTGCAAATTCAATTATTATCGAAGAAGACGGTTTAGCACAAGAGCTTTTCTACCAACAATCAGTTTTAGACATTGCAGTGGATGGAGCAAATAATAAATGGGTTTCAATAGCCGGAGCCGGAGTTTTTCTTGTTTCTTCTAATGGACAACAAACAATATATCGTTTTACTAAAACAAACTCTCCATTACCTAGTAACAATATAATAGATTTAGAAATCGACGATGTAACGGGTGAAGTATTTATGGCAACCGATAAAGGGTTAATTTCTTTTCTAGGAGTAAACACTAAACCAAGCGATGATTTGTCAAATGTGTATGTATACCCAAACCCTGTTAGGCCAGACTTCAATGGAACAGTTAAAATTAGTGGATTGATAAATGATGCAACTATAAAAATTACTGATATTGAAGGAAACCTTGTACACGAAACTACTTCAGAAGGAGGAACTATTGAGTGGGATACAACTGCTTTTGGAAAATATAGAGTTGCATCTGGAGTTTATATGATTTTTATTTCTGCAGAAGATGGCATTGAAACTAAAGTCAAAAAAGTCATGATTATTCGTTAATTCTCAACAAAAAATGCAAGTTAAAACCAAAGCTATTGTACTTTCTGTTTTAAAATTTCAAGAAAAAAGCCTTATTGTCAAGTGTTTTACGCAATCTGATGGTTTAAAATCTTATTTCGTTCGAAACGCATTTTCTTCACAAAAGAACAATCAGAAAATTGCTTATTTTCAACCATTAAATATTCTTGAAATTGAAGCTAATCACAAGAATAAAGGAAATTTAGAGCACTTTAAAGAGATTAAATTAGCTTTTCCGTATAAATCTATAAATACTAATATTTTTAAGAGTACAATCGTAATTTTTTTATCAGAAGTATTGCATCACAGCATAAAAGAAGAAGAAAAAAACGAAAACTTATTCTCATTTTTAGAAACAGCTTTTCAATGGTTAGATACGCATGATGAAATATCTAATTTTCATTTAATTTTATTGTTGGAAATGACTAAATATCTAGGTTTCTATCCAGATATTTCAGAAAGAGAATTGCCCTATTTTGAAACAATTGATGGAGTTTTTTCGCTATTTCAAGGAACAAGTTGTTTGTCTAAGCATGAAACTAGCTTATTAAATAGATTAATTGATTTAAAATTTGATGACACTCAAAACAATTTTGCCTCAATTGAAAGACAGTTATTGCTAAAAATTCTTCTCGATTTCTATTCAGTTCACTTAGATGGATTCAAAAAACCTAAATCTCTTGATGTTTTAAAGGAAGTTTTTTCGTAATTTTTAAAATAGCCTTTATAAATCTTAAATTATCATAAAAATTTGATGAATTTTAACTAAATCTGTGTTCTTTTTTTCAAAATTCCTTACTTTCGCAAATTGATTTAAGAAAACGACAAAATGAGCACAAAATTTACTGAATATAAAGGACTTGACTTACCAACTGTAGCATCAGAAACCCTTAAATTTTGGAAAGAAAACAAGATATTTGAACAATCTGTAACTTCTCGTGAAGGAAACCAACCATTTGTGTTTTTTGAAGGTCCACCTTCTGCAAACGGATTACCAGGAATTCACCACGTAATGGCTCGTGCTATTAAAGATATTTTTTGTCGTTATAAAACACAAAAAGGGTTTCAGGTTAAACGTAAAGCAGGTTGGGACACACATGGTTTACCAGTTGAATTAGGAACCGAAAAAGAATTAGGAATTACTAAAGAAGATATCGGAAAAACTATTTCTGTGTCAGAATATAACGAAGCGTGTAAAAAAACCGTTATGCGTTATACTGATGTATGGAATGATTTAACTGAAAAAATGGGTTATTGGGTTGATATGGAAGATCCGTATGTTACTTA
>JBLHNH010000044.1:0-18143 GCA_047622645.1 Flavobacterium sp. | reverse complement strand
ATAAACTTCAAAAATTGAAAAAGGAAAAAGCCAATCTCGATTTTAAAGACCAAAAGAAAATTGAAGATTTCATCAAAAAGCAACAAAAGCAAGATGATATGATGAAGGAATTTACTAAAAAACTTTCTGAAAATTTAGAAAATTTCAATCCAAAAGAAGAAGACAAAATCAAAGAAGAATTATTAAGACGCTTAGATGAAAGTAAAAAACAATCTGAAAAAAACGAAAAGCTTTTAAAGGAATTAGAAGAACTTCAAAAGAAATTAGATGAAGATAAACTATTCGATAAAGCAGATAAATTAAAGCAGAACTCAAAAAATCAAGCTAAGAATTTAGAGCAACTTGTTGAATTGACAAAACGATTTTATGTTGAAAAGAAGGCCGAACAAATTGCTGATAAATTAGATAAGCTTGGAGATAAACAAGATAAATTAGCAAATGAAAACAAAAACAATCTTGAAGAACAAAAAAAGATTGCTGAAGATTTTGATAAAATTAAAGAAGAATTAGAACAATTAGATAAAGATAATAAGGATTTAAAAAAGCCTTTAGATATTCCAAATGATAAGAATGAACAAGAAGATGTTCAAGATGATTTAGAAAAATCCGAAGAAGATTTAAAGAAAGACGATAAACCCAAAGCATCAAAGTCTCAAAAATCTGCTGGAAAGAAGATGAAAGAAATGAGTCAGCAAATGAGCGCTTCAATGGAAGGTGGAGAATCTCAACAAATGGAAGAAGACGCAAAAGCACTTCGTCAAATATTAGATAATTTATTAGCCTTTTCCTATGATGAAGAAGCTTTAATTCAACCAACAAAGTCATCACAAACTCGTTCTTTAGCACTTAATAAAATATTAAAAAAACAACAAGAACTTAAACTTCAGTTCCAACATGTGGATGATAGTATCTTTGCTGTCTCACTTCGTAACCCAATGATTTCTGAATTTGTTTTAAATGAAATCGGAGAGATTCATTATAACTTAGATAAGTCTCTTGAAACTTTAGCAGATAACAATGTTGACAGAGGAGCATCTCTTCAGCAATATGTTTTATCAAGTGCAAATAAACTAGCTGACTTTCTAAGTAATGTGCAAAATGATATGAATATGCAAATGTCTGGTAAAGGTAAAGGAAAGCCAAAACCAGGTAAAGGACAAGGAGCTGGCAAGCAACTTTCTGATATAATTAAAAAACAAGAAGGTCTTTCTGAAAAGGTGAAAGATGGAATGAAACCCGGAAAAAAACCTGGTGATAAGCCTGGAGATAACCCAGGTGAAAAACCTGGTGATGGAAAGAAAGAAGGTAAAGGTCAGGGCGAAAATGGCGAAGGTGAAGGTTCAGAAGGAAATGCAGGAAAGGTTTTAGAAATTTTAAAAGAACAACAACAACTTAGAGATGCTTTGCAAAAATCTTTAGAGCAACAAGGTATAAATGGAAACAATCTTTTAAATCAAATGAAAGACATAGAAAAGCAGTTAATCAATAAAGGTTTTAAAAATGAAACCTTACAAAAGATGCTTAATTTAAAGCACGAATTGCTTAAATTAGAAACTGCAATTCAACAACAAGGTCAAGACGAAAAGAGAAAATCTAATACTTCTGCGGATAAGTTTTCTAACAACGCTTCTGCCCTACCTAAAGAATTACAAGATTATATTAAAAGCATTGAGATATTAAACAGACAAAGTTTACCTTTGCAAAAAAATTACGACCTAAAAGTCAAACAATATTTTAATAAGTAATGATTAAATTTAACTACGAAAATGATTTCCTTTTAGATGATGAAACAATTTATCAAGATTGGATTTCAAAAATTATAACCTCAGAAGGTTTCACTGAAGGTGAAGTTAATTTTATATTTTGCAATGATGATTACCTTTTAAACATCAATATAGAATATCTAAATCACGATACATATACAGATATAATTAGTTTCGATTACACAGTCGGTAAATTATTACAGGGTGACGTTTTTATATCTACAGAAAGAGTTTTAGAAAATGCTACTACTTTTAATGTGTCTTTTGAAGACGAATTAAAACGCGTACTTTCACACGGGGTATTGCATTACTGTGGTTTTAAAGATAAAAATGAAGATGATGCAAAATTAATGCGTCAAAAAGAAGATGACAAAATTGCTTTGTTCCACGTGGAACAAGAGTAAACATCTATAGTATAAATTTTTAATGTTTCACGTGGAACAATGAGTATATTTCAAGATAAATACGATGTTATAGTAGTAGGTGGCGGACATGCTGGTTCTGAAGCTGCGGCTTCTGCGGCTAATTTAGGATGCTCTACTTTGTTGGTTACAATGAATTTGCAAAACATCGCTCAGATGTCTTGTAATCCTGCAATGGGAGGAATTGCAAAAGGTCAAATTGTAAGAGAGATTGATGCGCTTGGTGGTTATTCTGGAATTGTGTCTGATAAAACAGCGATTCAATTCAAGATGTTGAACAAGTCAAAAGGTCCAGCAATGTGGTCGCCAAGAGTTCAAAGTGATAGAATGCGTTTTGCCGAAGAATGGAGATTGATGTTAGAACAAACTCCTAATTTGGATTTTTACCAAGAAATGGTTTCTGGTTTGTTGATTGAAAACAATAAGATTGTTGGAATTAAAACATCTCTCGGACTTGAGATTAAAGCCAAAACTGTTGTGCTTACAAATGGAACTTTTCTAAATGGTTTAATCCATATCGGTGACAAACATTTTGGCGGTGGTCGTGCTGGTGAAAGTGCCTCTTTTGGAATCACTGAAGATTTAATTAAAGTTGGCTTTGAAGCTGGCAGAATGAAAACTGGAACTCCTCCAAGAGTTGATGGTCGTTCTTTAGATTATTCTAAAATGGCAGAACAGCCTGGCGATGAAAAACCACATAAGTTTTCTTACTTAGAAGGTATAAAGCCATTAGTGCATCAAAAGTCATGTCACATGACTTATACTTCAAATCAAGTTCACGATTATCTTCGTGAAGGTTTTGACAGAAGTCCAATGTTCAACGGAAGAATTAAAAGTGTTGGCCCAAGATATTGTCCGTCTATTGAGGATAAAATTAATCGTTTTGCAGACAAAGACAGACATCAGTTATTTGTTGAACCAGAAGGATGGAATACTGTTGAAGTTTATGTAAATGGATTTTCTACTTCCCTTCCAGAAGATATTCAATTTAAAGCTTTGCGTTCTGTTGCGGGTTTTGAAAAAGTTAAATTCTTTAGACCCGGATATGCAATTGAATATGATTACTTCCCTCCTACACAATTAAAACACACCTTAGAAACTAAATTAGTTGAAGGTTTGTTTTTTGCTGGTCAAATAAATGGTACTACTGGTTATGAAGAAGCAGCTTGCCAAGGATTAATGGCAGGAATTAATGCTGCATTAAAAGTTCAAGAACGCGATGAGTTTATTCTTAAACGTAATGAAGCTTATATCGGAGTTTTAATTGACGATTTAATTACTAAGGGTACAGATGAGCCATATCGTATGTTTACGTCACGTGCTGAATATAGAACTCTATTGCGTCAAGATAATGCTGATTCTAGATTAACACCAAAAGGACATGAATTAGGTTTAGCTTCTGAAGAACGTTTAATTCGTATGGAAGAAAAGTTTTCTAAGTCAGATGCAATGGTTCAGTTTTTTAGAGATACAAGTGCAAAACCAGAAGAGGCTAATCCTATTCTTGAAGCTAAAGGTTCGAGTTTGATGTCTCAGCCAGATAAAATGTTTAAAGTCTTTTCCAGACCACAAATTGATTTAGATGATATTGTTAAGTTTGATAAAGTTTCAGAGTATATTGCTACACATGATTTAGATAATGAAATTATTGAGCAGGCAGAAATAGATGTAAAATATTCAGGTTATATTGAAAAAGAAAGATTACATGCTGATAAATTAAATCGTTTAGAAGATGCTATTATCCCAGATAATTTCGATTTCAATAAAATTAAATCTATTTCTACTGAAGCAAAAATGAAGTTTAATAAAATTCGTCCAAAGACAATTGCACAAGCTTCAAGAATTAGCGGTGTTTCTCCTAGTGATATTTCTGTACTATTAATTTATATGGGAAGATAAAAAGTTAGCAGAGTTCAGTTTTTAGTTGGCAGTTTTTGCTGATCACTAAAAACTGAACACTGAGCACTTGAAAATTGTTTCACGTGAAACATACTTTGTTAACCTTTACATTTACTACCTTTGTTTAAGTTTTTATTTTAATATATGAATTTTTCTCCTGATGCTGTTTTTATTAAAGTTATAGATCATTCGGTTTCTAAAGAATCGTTCGATTTGCTTTTAGATGATGAATTGCAATTGCTAAAAACATTTCCTCAACCTTCACTAGATAAACTTCCCTCCTATTATGAAAGTGAAGATTATATTTCTCATACAGATTCAAAAAGAACATTGTTTGAAAAATTATATCATTTAGTAAAAACAAATGCTTTAAAAAACAAAGTTGCATTAATTACAAAAGAAAATCCAAATAAAGGAAATTTATTAGATATTGGTGCAGGAACTGGAGATTTCCTAAACCAAGCTAAACAGTCTGGTTGGAACTGTATTGGAATTGAACCAAACGAAAAAGCAAAACAAAGTGCCGTTTCTAAAGGTGTAAAATTCTCAACTACTTTAGAAGAATTAGAAGATAATTTATTTGATGTTATTACCATGTGGCATGTTTTAGAACATGTACCCGATTTGGAAAATCAAATAAAAACTTTAAAAAGATTAATAAAACCAAACGGAACAATTATCATCGCTGTTCCAAATTTTAAATCTTTTGATGCAAATCATTATAAATCATTTTGGGCGGCTTATGATGCGCCAAGACATTTATGGCATTTTTCAAAAACAAGCATTCATAAATTATTTAGCAAAGAAAATCTAAATTTAAAAAAAGTTAAACCTATGTGGTTTGATAGTTTTTATGTTTGCCTTTTATCAGAAAAATACAAATCTGGAAAAATGAATTTTGTAAAAGGATTTTTCTACGGTTTTTTGTCAAATTGCTTCGGATTATTTAAAAAAGAGTTTTCATCTCACACTTACGTGATAAAAAACACTTAAAACATCATTTTAAATCGATTTAAGCCTCTTTTTCAGCAAAGCCATGTGTTTATATTGCTTTAGAACAGATGTCACACTAAAGTTAAAATAATTCACTAGTTTTTTATAAATTTTACTTATTTTAAAAATAAATTGAATAGATATTTGTTATACCATAAAAATTAACACTTGCATTACTATTCTCAATTGTTTACTTTTACCAAAAATTAGAAATAACGAATATGAAAAAATTATTATTTATTGCATTAGGATTTGCAATATTGTCTTGTAACAAACAAGAAGCACCTACAGGTATTAAAACGGCATATGTTGATACTGAAAAGTTAATGAAAGAACATTTACAAGCTATTGATATTGAAAATAAATACAAAGTAAAATCTGAAGAAATGGGACGTGAGCTTGATACAGAAGCAAAACAATTTCAATCAGATTATGAAAATGCTTTAAGACAAGCTCAAGCAAAAGGCCCACAATGGGCTCAACAAAAAGCAGCAGAATTACAACAAAGAGAACAAAAGTTGAACGTTAAACAACAATCTATGTATCAAGAAATTCAAACGGCAAGTAACGCTGAATTGGATTCTCTAGTAAAGGATATAAAACTGTATATTAAAGACTACGGAAAAAACAATAATTATGATTATGTATATGGAACTGGTTTAACTACTCCAAGTATTTTATATGCTAAAGAATCTTATGATATTACAGATGAGATACTTAAGTCTCTTAATGATAAATATAAGGCTACTGATGCTTCTAAAGCAACTGAAAAAGAAGAAGTTAAAAAATAATTCTTTTTAAATTTCAATAAAACCTCATTATTTTTTTAATGAGGTTTTTTATTTGCGTTTTTTTTATACTTTTATGCCAATAAATATAAGCCAATGAATTCATTATCAGCCGTTGCAAGTTATACCTTGAAGTTTATAAATCAAACGAATAAATCTGTTTTTCTTACAGGAAAGGCAGGAACAGGTAAGACCACTCTTCTAAAAGAAATAATAAAAACAACACATAAAAATACTGCTGTTGTTGCTCCTACCGGAATTGCTGCCTTAAATGCTGGTGGCGTTACTATTCATTCTCTTTTTCAACTTCCATTTGGCGGATTCATTCCAGATATAATTGCACCTCACTTTAGTGATGCTGTTAAATTTGAGTCTAAAAGTACGCTTTCTCGTCATTTTAAAATGAGTGCTGTTAAACGTAATGTTATCCGTAATATTGAATTACTGGTTATTGACGAAGTAAGTATGTTGCGTGCGGATTTACTAGACGCAATTGACTTTATGATGCAATCTGTTAGAAGAAATAAGTTGCCTTTTGGTGGCGCGCAAGTTTTGTTTATTGGAGATTTACTACAACTACCTCCTATTGTAAAACCTGAGGAATGGACTATTCTACGAAAATATTATCAAGGTAAGTTTTTCTTTCATTCTCATGTAGTTCAGCAAAATCCACCACTATACATTGAATTAGATAAAATTTATCGTCAAACAGACACTGAATTTATTGAAGTTCTTAACAATCTGCGAAATAACACTATAACCAAAGCTGATTTAAGTATTCTAAATCAATTCGTTAACCCTGACTTTGATTTCAAAAAGAATAAAGGTTATATTACACTAACTACACATAATAAAAAAGCAGATTCAATAAATATTGAAGCAATAACTGAATTAGAAGGTAAGTCTTTTACTTTTAAAGCTCAAGTTGTAGATGATTTTCCAGAAAAAATTTATCCAGTGGATGATAATTTAGAGCTAAAGATTGGTGCACAAATTATGTTTATTAAAAACGATCTTTCATTCGAGAAAAATTATTTTAACGGAAAAATGGGTATAATAAAGTATCTGTCTAAAGAAGAGATAACTGTAGAGTTCCCAGAAGAAAAAAAGACCATTGAAGTTGAGCGTTATGAATGGCAAAACATTAGATATAAAGTTAACGAAAACACCAAAGAAATTCAAGAAGAAGTGCTCGGGACTTTTACGCATTATCCTATTAAATTAGCATGGGCAATAACGGTCCATAAAAGTCAAGGATTAACGTTTGATAAAGCGGCTTTAGATGTTTCACGCGTTTTTCAACCTGGACAAGCTTATGTAGCACTTTCTCGCTTAAGATCTTTAAAAGGATTAGTTTTACTAGCGCCTATTCAAATGAACGGACTCGCTAACGATAGTGATGTTATGCTTTATGCTGAACAAAAAGCAACAGATGAATATATCCAAAAATCATTAGAACAAGAGACAAAAAACTATTTGTTTACTTATTTAAAAACTACTTTTGATTGGCAAGATTTAGCACAAGAATGGAGAAATCATAGATTTAGTTATAAGGAAGAAGCTCCAAAATCAGCGAAAGTTAAATATGCTAAATGGGCTGGTAATCAGTCAAATAAAATTGATAAATTGGTTGTTCCTGCCCAAAACTTCATCAAGCAATTAAATAATATTTTTTCTAAGGAACCATTTGAAGTTCAATATATTAATGAAAGATTTAACGCAGCTTATGCTTATTTTTATAAAGACTTAGATAATTTTGTTTATGACTTATTACTGAAAATAGATGAAATAAAACGCATTAAAAAAGTAAAAACATTTTATGACGAGTTAAATGATTTAGAGGATAGTCAAACTAAAACAATCCAACGCTTAATGAAGGCTAAATTGTTAATTGATATGGTTGCCGCTGGAAAAGAAATTTCAAAAGAAAACTTAATCTCAGAAGAAATACTTTCCTATAAAGCTAATAAACTTAAAAAAATTAGAGATTTAAATACTGTAAAACCAGGTGTTTTTGATGTTGATCCAGACGTTTCTTATTATGAGTCAAAAACTAAGAAACCAAAAGAAAGTAAAAAACCAACTATTGAAATCACCTTAGGTTTCTGGAAAGAAAACCATACAATCAAAGAGATTGCTACTATTAGAAAATTAACGGAAACCACTATTAGTAGTCATTTTGCAAAGTTAATACAACAAGAATATATTGCAGTTGAAGATGTACTTTCATCCGAAAAAATTAAACAATTACAAGTTTTATTTAAATACTTTAAAGGAGAAAGTTTATCAGAATTAAAAGAAACTGTTGGTGATAGATACTCTTGGGAAGAACTTAAGTTGTACAAGGCAAGTTTGAAAGAAACACTTTAGTTTACTATTGTTAGTTAGTCATAAGTTACTATTGAATTATTTTTTGTGAATTAAACGTGTTAATTTAATTGATAAATCAGTTAATATGATTTTACCGTTTCCATTTCGTTCAATGTGATAAATAGCTTCCGAAATTTCATTGAAAATTTCATTAATATTTGCTCCATTTACAAAAGGGGCAAATTTTTTCAACTCAAAACCATCTAACCCTTCATCTAAATAGACCAAATTATCAGCAGTGTAATTTTCTAACATAGCTTGTCTAAAGAATTCAATGCAATAATGTAAAAATTGCTTCTGAACCTCCCTTCCATGGCTTGCTACTTCTTCACTCCAACTGATTAAATTTAATATAGAGGATGCATTTCCTTTTGCTCCAAAGGCAAATCTTACCCATTTAACAAACCATTCCTCAAATATCTTATCATCTTTCTCATTGTTAGCTAATTTTAGAGCTTTATTGATATCTCCTTGTGCTAAATGAGCATATTTTTTTGCTAGCGTATCAGAAATTCCTTTTTTCTTTAATAAATCTACTATTTCTTGTTGCTCAGGTTTTTTAAACTCAATAATTTGACAACGAGATGTTATAGTAGAAATAATTTCTTCAATATTTTCTGTAACCAGTAAGAAGATTGTTTTTTGTGGTGGTTCTTCTAAAATTTTAAGGATTTTGTTAGAAGTTGCTGTGTTCATTTTATCAGCCATCCAAATTATCATGATCTTATAACCTCCTTCATAAGACTTTAAAGAAAGCTTTTTTACAATCTCTAAAGCTTCATCTACCCCAATTTGACCTTGTTTCTTTTCAACACCTAAATGTAAATACCAATCTTGAAGACTTCCAAAAGGTTGTTGATTTACAAACTCTTTCCATTCTTTATAAAAATTATCACTGACAGGATGACTTTTTACTTTTTCAGTTGAAGTTACCGGAAATGCATAGTGAATGTCAGGATGTGAGAGTTGAATGACCTTGTTTTGACAATTTTGACAATCGGAGTTTTCAACATTTTTGTCATTGCACAGTATGTATTTTGCATAGGATATAGCAATTTGTAATAAACCAATTCCTTCAGGCCCAACAAAAAGCTGTGCGTGCGCAAGTCTACTATTATCAACACTTGAAGTTAAGTAATCTACTGTTTTTTTATTTCCAATTACATTTTTAAACATTATATAAGCAATAAATTTACGTTTTGTTAATAACGCAACAAAAAATGTTAATAAGTTACAATTCGTTGTTAATAAATCAATTACTATTCTTAATAGCTTAGTAAAACATTTATCAACAGTTGTTTTATCATCAATCTGAGTACACTTTCTAACAAAAAAAGTAAATGTACATAAAAATAATTGTTAATGAATCTTTAGTATACTAATTGTAAAACTAAGTATTATGTTAAGCAAAATTTCAAAATTAGGGTTAATGGTTACAATTCTTTTTGTAACATCTTTTTCTTATGGTCAATTGCCCGTTCCGTTTAAAGTAAGATATCAATCTTATGTTAAAGGAGATATGACTGTTATTGCAAACAATATTGTTAACAGAAAAGAGTATGGAAATAATCCAAATATACCTTACATGAATGCAACTAAAACAGCAAAACTTAATGACGAGTTTGACATGTTTTATATTGACATTGATAGTGACATGTCTACTTTTAGCTCTAGTGCCGCAACTTTATATCTTGAAAATCTAGAAAACAAAAAAATAGTTTACGCTGGTCTATATTGGTCTGCAACTTATAAATACAACAGTGGAATAAAAAAGAAACGTAATAAATTTAAAGCATTTGATAAAAACAGAGAGGAGTTTGACCAAATTAAATTAAAACTACCTGGAGAATCTAAGTATGTAGATTTAAAAGGAAATATAATTTTTGATGGTTTAGATCAAAAAGGTTTTGATGAAAGTGCTCCATATGCAGTTTATGCCGATATTACTGATTTAGTAAAAGAGTTAGGAAGCCCAGCTGGAGAATATACTGTTGCAAACATAAAAGCAACTCAAGGTGTTGTAGAAGGCGGTGTATCTGGAGGTTGGACTATGTTCTTTGTATATGAAGACGACAATGAAACAGCAAAATTTATAACTTCCTACGATGGATTTGCTGGTGTAACTGATAAACCTACTGAAATATTATTTACAGGATTTAAAACGTTACCTCAAGGAGATGTTTTTGCTAAATTAGCTTGTGCAGGTTTAGAAGGTGATAATAACTTGGCTGGTGATCAATTACAAATAAAATCTCAATTAAGTGAAATTTTTACAATACTAAGTAGCCCACTAAAATTAGAAAATAATTTTTTCAATAGTAATATAATTATTAATAACCAATACTTTACAGATAGAAATCCTAACAGTAAAAATACTCTTGGTTATGATACAAGTTTAATAACAATATCAAATCCTGATAATTCTGTTATTCAAAATAATACAGATAATGTAACTTTAAAGCTTAAAACCGATGGTGATAGATATTTCATGTTCTTTAACGCTTTCAATGTAGAGGTTCAAGATTTTGATAAAGAGACAATTATGATTGTTTCAAATAACACTGAAGAAACAAAAGAAATTGTAGCAACTCCTATGCTTAAGGAAACAGTTATTATTGACAATACAAAACCAACATCAACAACAATTGTTAAAAACGAAGTAAAACCAGAAATGTCTATACCGACAAAAGAAATTTTAGTTGCTGAATCATCTAAAGTAGAAGTTAAAGCAATACAGCCAATCAAAAAAGAAACAATAATTGGAGGTAAAATTGATAAAATTTCAAAAGAAAACTCAAATAATGTTGTTTTAGCGCCAAAAAAAGAAGTTGTAGTTAATCACCCAAAAGTTAAGGTTCAAAACAATGATGTTGCTTCGTCAAACAAAACAATGATTGACCCAGTTATGATAAGTGAGAAATTGAGCCAAGTAGCACAAAGTCAATATGGACAAAAACAAAAGGTTACGGCAATTCCGGGACCGATGGTTGAAATTTATAATCAACAACGTGGATTTTATGTAATTGCAAATGTTTTTGCTGTTCATAGAAATGCAATTCGCTTTGTAGCAAAATTAAGAAGTCTTGGTATTGATGCTAATTTTTTTATCAACCCCCAAAATAACTACAGATATGTATTTGTAAGTAAAAATGATTCGTGGTCTAGTGCTCTAAATTTATATTATTCAAATATAAACGGAAAGTATTTTGGCAATACCTGGATAATGCTAGTAAACATAGGTCCAGATCAATTAGTAAGTAACGAACAGAATGTAGATTATAATAACCCTTTTTGTACCCAACAAAAAATAGTTGCCACGAGATCAGAAGAAGACGAACTCGTGTAAATGTTAAATTAGTATTAAAAAAAGACTCATTTGTGAGTCTTTTTTATTTTTGCATAAAAATAGATCAATTTCAATAATCCTGAAAACAATAACTCCTTATGAAAACAATCAATAACTTAAACTTTAAAGGTAAAAAAGCCATTATTAGAGTAGATTTTAATGTGCCTTTAGATGAAAATTTTAATGTAACTGACGCAACTCGTATTGAAGCGGCAAAACCAACAATTGATAAAATCTTAAATGATGGCGGAAGTGTAATCTTAATGTCTCATTTAGGAAGGCCAAAAGGAAAGGAAGAAAAATATTCATTAAAGCATATTATTGGTAAAGTTTCAGAAGTTTTAGGAAGAGAAATTCTTTTTGCAGATGATTGTATTGGAAGTGAAGCACACTCAAAAGCAAGAAATCTACAACCAAATCAAGTACTTTTACTCGAAAACCTTAGATTTTATAAGGAAGAAGAAGAAGGAGATTCAGATTTTGCAAAAAAATTATCAACTTTAGGAGACGTATATGTAAATGATGCCTTTGGAACAGCACATAGAGCTCATGCTTCTACAACTATAATTTCTAATTATTTTCCAGAAGAGAAATATTTTGGTTTATTATTAGCCAAAGAAATTGAAAGTATAAATAAAGTGCTAAAGGATTCACAAAAACCAGTTACTGCTATTCTAGGAGGTTCAAAAGTTTCTTCAAAAATTACAATTATTGAAAACATTTTAGATAAAGTTGATCACATGATTATTGGTGGAGGTATGACCTTTACTTTCATTAAAGCTTTAGGCGGAAGTATTGGAGATTCTATTTGTGAAGATGACAAACTAGAATTAGCTTTAGAAATTTTAAAACAAGCCAAAGAAAAAGGAGTTCAAATACATTTACCTGTAGATGTAGTTGCTGCTGATTCTTTTTCGAATGATGCTAAAACTCAAATTATCGATGTAACCAAAATTCCAGATCATTGGCAAGGTTTAGATGCTGGACCAAAATCGCTAGAAATTTTTGAAGAAGTAATTCTAAAGTCAAAAACTATTCTTTGGAATGGGCCAGTTGGTGTTTTCGAAATGCCAAGTTTTGCAAATGGAACAATAAAAGTTGGAGAATATATTGCAGCAGCAACTAAAAACGGAGCTTTTTCTCTAGTTGGTGGTGGTGACTCAGTTTCAGCAGTAAAGCAATTTGGTTTTGAAGATCAAGTAAGTTATGTTTCTACTGGTGGTGGAGCAATGTTAGAAATGCTAGAAGGAAAAACTTTACCTGGAATTCAAGCTATTATGCAATAATAATACTATTTTTGACTTTTTTGAGTTATCATAGATTAATAAACCTCCAAATTACAAATCCCTGCAAGATGAAAATCAAAAACATTTTATTCTTACTATTACCATTAATTTCTTTTGCACAAGCAAGTGTAGAAGCAAACTTAATTGATGAAACAGTTATAAAAGTATCTTATTTAGATTCTTTAAAAGCGTCTTTTGTTAACCACAGTACAAGCACTTGTATTGATAGCAGATGGATGGAAGAGTTATCTAACCAAGAACTTTTTGATACTATGTATGAAGATGTTTCTGAATTAAATATTGAAGAAGCTGTTGCCTATGAAATGTCAACTGAGGTTCTTAAGAAAAGACTAAAAAAAATGGATGATAAATCACCATTTAATATAGAGTACAACACTTCACTAGAAAATGTAATAAAATCATTCTTAAAAAACAGAAAACCAAGTTTCGAACGATTAATGGCTATTTCTGAATATTATTTTCCAATGTTTGAAGAGCATTTAGCTAAATATGATGTTCCTTTAGAAATTAAATATTTAGCCATCGTTGAATCAGCCCTAAACCCTAAAGCAAAAAGTAGAGTCGGCGCTTCAGGACTTTGGCAATTTATGTATCCAACCGGAAAACAATTTAACTTAGAAGTTAATTCTTATGTTGACGAAAGATACGATCCATTAAAAGCAACTGAAGCTGCTTGCCAATATTTATCAAGTTTATATAAAATTTTTGGAGATTGGAGTTTAGTTTTAGCATCATATAATGCTGGTCCAGGAAATGTTTCTAAAGCCATAAGACGTTCTGGTGGTAGTCAAAACTATTGGAATATTAGAAAAAACCTTCCTAGAGAAACAGCCAATTATGTACCAGCCTTTTTAGCAACAATGTATATTTATGAGTTTAAAAAAGAATTAGGAATTAAACCTAAAAAAGCTCCTTTAACTTATTTCGAAACAGACACAATTAAAGTTAGAAGAGAAATGAGCTTTAAACAAGTTTCTGAGTTATTTGATATTACTGAAGATCAAGTAGAATTTTTAAATCCTATTTATAAATTAAACATTATCCCTTTTAACGAAGATAAACCACATTTTTTAAGATTACCAAAAGACAAAATTGGTTTATTTGTGTCTAATGAAGAAGCTGTTTATGCGTATATAGATTATGTAAAAAATGGAGGCGAAAAAGCACAAGAAGCTATAGCTGAAAATTCTACTGCTCAAGAGACAAGCGTAGTCGAATATAAAGAAACAAAAAACAAATTAGCATATCATAAAGTTAGCAGAGGAGAAAGCCTTGGTGTAATAGCCGAAAAATATGATGTTTCTGTTTCAGAAATAAAAAAATGGAATAATCTTAGGTCTTCATTAATCAACACAGGAAATAAATTAAAAATTTATAGTACAAAAGAAGATAATTCTAAATCTAGCTCAAGTACTTATTTAGTAAGAAATGGAGACTCATTGTATACTATTGCAAAAAAATATCCTGGAGTTTCTACAGAAGATTTAAAAAAATGGAACGGTATTAGTGGTAATAATATTCAACCCGGAATGAAATTAAAAATAAACGGGTAAATTTTATTAAATCAACCTCAAATGAAAAGATCTATTTTACTTCTGTTTGTTTCCATTTTATTCTTTTCTTGTAAAGAAGATGCTTCAAATAACAAAGGCCTTTCTGAATCATCAGGAAACATTAATAATGTTTCTATTTTTATTGACGAACCACTTTGGAACGGCGAAATTGGAGATTCCTTACGAAAAAAAATTGCTGCGCCAGTAGACGGTTTACCTCAAGAAGAACCTTTGCTTAACATTAATCAATATCCTACAAAAATATTTGATGGTTTTGTAAAAAAAGGAAGAAACATAATCGTTGTTCAAAAATCAGAGAAAACTGGTTTTGGAGCTTCTAAAGACTTATATGCAGTACCTCAAAATGTTTTTTTTATATCAGGAAAAACAAATGAAGATATCTTAAAAGTTATTGAAGCTAAATCTCAAGAAATAATCAACACTATTAAAAGCGGAGAAATTGTTGAGAATCAAAAACGAATGAAAAAATCATTGGTTAACGACAAAAAGATACAAGACATGTTTGGCTTATCCATTAATATTGGCTATGGCTATGAATATGATACGGTTCAAGATAAATTTATTTGGTTGCGAAAAGAATATCAATCAGGTTATAATAGTCTTTTAATTTATGAAGTGCCTATTGAAAGTATTGAGAAAAATCAGGATATAGTTCAAAATATTATAAACATTAGAGATTCTATAGGAAAAGCTAATATTCATGGAATGTTACCAAACACTTGGATGATTACAGAAGAAGCCTATGCACCTTATTTGTTTCAAACTAAATTAGACAATAAGTTTACTTATTTAACAAAAGGAACTTGGGTTTTAAAAAACGATTTTATGGCTGGTCCTTTCGTTAATTACGCTATTCGAGACATCAAAAATAACCGTTATCTTCTTATTGAAGGATTTACTTACTTACCTTCAAAAGCCAAAAGAGATCATATGTTTGAATTGGAAGCTATCATAAATTCAGCAAAAATTATAAAATAAATTTTTGATTGAAAACTTCGTGTAAGTGATTTTTTCAATTTAAAAAAAGGCAATTAAAAATGTATCGAGATTTAAAATGTTCTCGATACATTTTTTGTTCCATTGTATTTAACAAAAAAGACTAGAACTGACACAAAACGAGAAACATGCTAACATTTAAAATAAAGCGATTTAACGAACTTTCTATTCACGAACTATACAAGTTGTTGCAATTGCGAAGTGAAGTCTTTGTGGTAGAGCAAAATTGCGTCTATCAAGACATTGATGGTAAAGATGAGAAAGCTTTACACGTTATAGGTTTATATGAAAACGAAATTGTGGCTTACACCAGATTATTCGATAAAGGCTATTATTTTGATGAAGCTTCAATTGGTAGAGTTGTAGTTAGCCAAAAAGTAAGGGCTAAAAAATGGGGACACGATTTAATGAAGGTTTCTATTAGAACTATTGAAGAAGAATTTAAAACGTCTACTATTACAATTTCTGCTCAAGAATATCTAAAAAAATTCTACGAAGCACATCAGTTTGAACAAACTAGCGAAATGTATTTAGAAGATGATATTCCGCATATTCAGATGAAGAGAAAGTAACGTCTTTCAATTTCTATAAACTGTTGTTTAGCGATGTTATTTCATCTTTATTTACTCATCATTTAATGATTTTTCCAAGTACTCAGTTGCCGTGATTGTAAATGCAGGTACTTTAATTAAAAATTTTAAATAAGATCTTTCATATTTTGCATAAAATTCATTTAGAAAAAAGTCTTCATGCATTCTAATGAGGAACACTTTTATTTTGCGCAAAGTATCGCTAATAGAATAAGTGATTAGTACAAAATTTCCATTTTTTTATGTAAGTCACTTTACACATCTTGTTTTTAAACTTTGTTAGCAATAGCGTTTTTTAACTTATCATTCAATCCTTCGATAAATTCCTTCCGTTTAATTAATTCCACTATATTACTTTCAAACGTTTTAATATTAGTCAATTTTGGAAATGAAATCTTTCGTTTTGCAATTGAAATTGATATTAGAATGTTGACATAATTAAATGTCAGGATCAGTTTTTGAGTAAAATCAGTTTTAATAATTTTTAATCCGATTTTTTCTGCTGTTCTTGCATTTATAACGTAAGAAGTCCCCTTTATTTTAACAAAAGTATTATGATTTTCCTCACAGGCTTTTATTAAATTTAAAAGACCTTCTAAATACTTTTGAAGTACAAAATTGGTTCTTTGCTTCCCACTTAATGATTTGTCTATAACAAAAACATAATCAAACAATGAACCTCCGTGAATTTTAATGATTCCTTTTTCTTCTTTTTCGGTAATAAAAAGAGAAGAATAATAAATCAATTTACCTTTCTTTTTAAGGGCTGGAATATCATAAAAGGGTGCAATTATTGAAAGAGTTATAATTATTGAAAGATAAATAAAAAAGTAAAAACCACTCAAAATTGATAATACTAAAACTACTAAATTCAAAGCGAAAGCAGCAGAGCCAATCTTCAACTGAATTTGGTTTTGTTCTTTGTTAGATTTAGAGAAGTACTTGTGATGCATTTTATATTATTGATAAGATTAGTTCGCTTAGCGACTTTGGTGGATTTTGAAAATGATTACTTTTCGCTGAATCTAAAAGGGATTAAAAACGTTAATAATACTAAAACACTACTGTTCTATTCAAAAATTTTGCTCTTCGATTAAAGTTGCCGTTTTGCGGCTTTACGAAGTTGGCAATTTAGAAGCACAAAACTTGATACGAAGCACAGCTTCATTTAACTACTGAACCGTCAATTTCTTTTAGTTGCTGTTAGCAGCTGAACTTCTGTCCATCATTTCTTTTTCTTTATTTTTTCTTGGTAAATTGTTAATACAAAATTGTCGTGTAATTCTTTTTCAAGTCTATCTGCTTCCGCTATTTGTTCTGGTGTTTCAATCGTTTCAAGTTCGTTCCACAGAATTCCTTCATGATATTTTGATTTCAAATATTGGTCAACTATTTCTTCAGGTTTGTCAGTATATTTCAGTTTGCAACCAAATGGAAGTTTGTTGTGATTTGAGTTTATAAAATTGAAACGAAGTTGTCCAGCCATTTCGTCAAACCACAGATAAAATAGTAGGTCAATGTCAAGTTGTGATTTGTCAAGTTGATTTTTATAATTGTCCTTTACTTTTTGTATAAATTCTAAAAAGTCAATTGTTGTCGTTTGAGATATAATGTCTGCTGGAGCAGATAAAATCCAATGATTATAATTAATTTCTTCATTTACTTCGTCAGTCTTGTCAGTCAGATACAATGGCTCTGAAATCTGATTTGATAGGTCGCTAAAAAAGTCTGTTTTATTCGTTGTCATTGTTTGTTCAGTCGTCTGTTTAGCTTTGCTGCTAGCAAACTTGTACTAACTTTTGGTTAAGCACTAAACTAAGCATTAATTTTATACATTATTAGGGTTAGTTTTTTATCCATTCAGCTGCATTTTTGGACATCTTTTTATAGTCGTGACCTACATTTTTTATGGTGTCTATTGTCCAGTTAAATTCCCAATTGTTTTTGTTTTTTAATTCCTTATTTGCATTATAAAAATTAGCACCGCGTTCTAATCTATACGCTCCTTGTTCCATTGCTAGATCAGTCGTTCTGAAAGTTCCCAAACTTGGGTCATTATCTAACTCTCCCAATAAAATAATCAATCTTTTTTTAT
>JBLHNH010000043.1:0-19124 GCA_047622645.1 Flavobacterium sp. | reverse complement strand
GTTTGTCGTGTTGCTTGTAGGATTAAGCTCGTAATTTAGCAAAATAAAAACCTAATAAAACCAATGAGGGTTTTCGTAAATAAGTAATAACCAAGCAAATTATTTTCATCGTACTTTCAAATGCTTTTAAACATTCTTTATTCCTTCTATGACTGTGTAGTGTTCATGGTCTTTTAAATATTCTTCATTTGCTCCATCAAACATAGTATCCATAAAACATACACAACTACAAAACAGCAGCTTTTTTATAATTGTTGATTTAATTCTTCAAATATTAAAAAATTCCCACAACATACTTGCGGTTTCCCACAATCGGTGAAAATAATTTTTCAACGAAAATTCTACAAAAAAAATTACTAAAAAGAGGTAAAATACTCTTTTTAGTAATTTTTTATATGTTATGCTAAAGGTTAATAAATTACTTTACTAACTGCTAGTTTTGTTAATTTCGTTTTATTTCTAATTTCTTAAAAAAAGAAGATCATTTCTATTATAAATTAATGTTTATGTTCAAAGCAGCTCTTCTTTCTTGAAGTTCTACAATTCGAGTCGTGTATCCATCATATTGAACTACATCAATTTCGTTTGCTTTTCTTCTTTGAGCAAGAAGTGAGTTTAAAAGGTTGATTTTATAATCTGTTTCGTCATACAAGAAAACATTGCGTGTGTGAATTAATCTAAATCCTTCAATAGCTTCGTATTCGTAAACTGGGTGGTATTTTTTGTGTTTCATTCTGGCCTGTTTTGAACGCCATTGTCCATAATTTTTATGCGAAAAATAGCCATGTTTATTTACAAAAACGTAGTCAAAATTAGGATGTCCTTTTTTATAATGCATTTTGTTGTTATGTCCTTTGTCTCCATTGCCATGCTTTTTATTAACTTGTTTTATGGCATTGTGGTTTACCTTATCTTTTTTACCATAATTTTGATCATTCTTCTTTTGAGATTTATGTCCTTTGTCACCATAATTTCCCTGGTTTTCTTTATTTCCCCTGTTTCCTTTATCACCCTTTTCTCCTTGATTTTTTTGATCGAAAGCTAAACTGTTTTTTAGGTTGTTCTCATTTGTATTTATGTCCAATACAGAAGCATCTATTGTAAGAGAAGTCGTTTTGAAAGTAGTAAGTTCTTCGGTATTTGCGTTTGGTTGTTTAAAAGCCATTATTCCAACAGCTAATAAAATTGTAAGTGTTACTTTATACATGGTTTAGTTTATTTTATTTAATAATGAGTCCAATTCTCCATCTATTTCTTCTAATTCAGTATTTAAATCCTGAGCTTCTTCAACGGTTTTAGTTGTTTCTGAAGTCACTTCCAAATTTTCATCATCCACTTTCTCAGTAGAAGGTCCACATGCTGTTAGTAAGGCTACAGCAAAAATCAGTAGTAATTGTTTCATTTTTTTTCTGTTTTAAATTCCCACAATTAATGTGAAAAAGGTGAATGCATTTATTCTACAAATTTGATGCAAATAAAACAGTAAATATTACAAAATAAAATGTTTAAGTTACATGTTTTACGGGTTTTTATTTGAAATACCATGCCCTATAAAATACAAGTAATCAGTTAATTAATGGAAATTAGTTTTAGACATAGTTCTTTTGAAACTATTTAATTGGAAGATTAGTAAAAAAACAGTAAATCTACTTACTATTTATCAACTCATTTATTTTTGATTCAAGAGATAAACCATATTGGTAACCATAATCATAAATTAAGTCAATTTTATCTAAATCTAATATACCGAACTGACTCATTTTTGGAGGTTCAATATACAAATCGCACATGGCAAACTTTTTACTATTAGCAGAGTTTAAAGCTAAATGAAAGCATCTATCTAGCACATTTTTCATGTGAATATCATGTATTTCTTTATTTATAGAATTTACATTAATTCCTATAATTTTATTGCATTTATTTAACAAAGGTTCTATTGGAAAATTATTTAATATACCGCCATCAACATAATAACTTCCTCTATAACGTATGGGGTGAAATAATACAGGAATACAACTAGAGGCTAACAAAGCAGTAGATAATTCCCCTTCAGAAAAATAATTAATTTCTCCTTTTAAGATATCTGTTGCTGCTATATAAAGAGGAATTTTTAAATCCTCAAAAGAATTGGTTTTAAAGTAAGTTTTATAAATATCGTCAAAACCTTTCATAGAAAAAAGACCTTGTTTTACTATATTTAGATTGGAAAAATTAAAAAAATGTCCGTTTTTAATTATGGAAAGTATTTCGTCAATACCAAAACCATTGGCATAAAAGGCTCCAGCAATAGCACCAGAACTTGTGCCCGAAATAACAGCAGGTTTTATGCCTAATTCTTCTAACGCTTTTAGAATTCCCAAATGGGCTATTCCTCTTGCTCCTCCTCCAGATAATACTATTCCGTAGTCATATTTCATATTGTTACTTCCATTAAACCACTAGTTGTGTTAGTAAAATTAAAATAATGTTTTAATAAAAGTAGTAGTTTCCGACAAAATTTTTGCTGGAGCTTCTTTATTAAGTGTATGTCCAATTTCTAAAACAATATAATTTTAAGTGTTACCACTCACCTGCTCTAGGATGTTTTTATACTTGTTTTAAAGAATCATATCATCGCTTTCTCCTTGTAGGATAAGGAAACGAGATTGAATTGCGACATATGACCTAGTTATACAGCAAAATCTCTCCACAACTCAAGACAACCTAATGAATCATTCAAAAATACTGGTAGCTATGTTCGGATAAGTATCATTTCTTGTAAAGGCAATTTCGGAAAGGGAAATTTTTTAAGATGTAATATAGCTAGATTTTTTTTAATTTAGAAAATATTGAATTTAGTTCGAAAAAAAACTTCTCAAATTTATTTAAAATTTGAGAAGTATATGTAATAACTTATGCTATCCTTAGCGACTAAATAGTGCTTAGTCCTTTAAAAAAAGGGCTTTTATTTCTGTAAGACTTGACTCTTTAACTTCTTCAGTCATCCAATTAGTAGTAGTTCCTTTTTTGACATCAGCACTCAACCAACGTTCACCACATTTAGCAATAAAATAATCAGAACTCTTTTCTCCTTGGTGTGAAACTTCATTGCTTTTCTCTACTACTTTGTCTAATGCAATTACATAGTATTGATTTTCTTTAAATTTGTTTAACATAGGTCTGCACATATTTACATCTCCACCCCAAACCGTGATTTTTTTTCTCTTTTCTTTTCCTTTATAAATTTCAACAATTTCTAGTTCCATCGAAATTGGTGCTTGAACACCATAAATGTTTTTATAAGTCAAATATTTGGTCACTTTTACTAAGGCTACAAATTCTGATTGAGGAGCAGCTTTTTTAAATTCGTCTTGACTATCACAATCACATGCGAAAGAATACTGTCCAATGGTCAAACAGATTATGGTTAAAAGTATAGAGAATTTTTTCATGGTAATTGGTTTTAGATTTGGTTTTAAGTGAGTTTATTGTTTAACAAAACTACTGTTAAAACAAATGTATATTAAAAATTTAGAAACTTCAATGTTTTGCTTTAAAAAAAACATATTAGCATCAAATAGTATTAATAATTACTCTTTTTTACTTGCTATATTTTTATAATAATCAAGCCACGATTTTATTTTTTAATAAACATTTTTAGATAATTTTCTTTAAAAATAAATATGTAAAATAAATTAATTTTTAGGCACCAATAATTTAAAATAAAAACATAAATAAACAAGTAGCATTTTATCGTATTTTCTTTTAAAAAAAATAAATTTAGCTAAAAATCAACTACAAAAAGGAGAAAAAATATTTCCCTTTTAATTGTGAATATCTTATTATTGGCAATTTAGATATTGTAGCTTATAATTTGTTTTTTAAGACATTAATAATGGCCCAAGCAATTAAAAAGAATTCTATTCCAGTAATTATTAGAGGCAAAATTACTTTTGGGCCATAAAAACCAACAATGTAAATCATAGCAATACACAACAAATAAAAAATATACTGTTGTTAAAATTATGTTTTTGTCCATTTTAATGATTTTATTATTTATTTAAATTACTTCTAAGGATTACTAGTACCTTATGAATACATAACTAAGATATCTGCTGTTTGTTGTAAGTCAGATGCTATAATTTCTGTTTTTGGTGCTAATGGAAATATTTGTTGTCCCGGTCTACTTATAAATGCTGCACGCCAACCTGCCCATAATGCTCCGGCAACATCCCAACCGTGAGCTGCAATTAACATGGCTTCATTCGGTTTAACTCCCATTTTTTTTGCTCCCCAATCATAGGTTTCTCTAAATGGTTTAAATTTTCCAACATCTTCTATGCTTAATTGTTCATCAAAATATTCTGTCAGGCCAGCACTTTCAAATTGCTTTTTAACACTTTCGTTTGATGAGTTTGTAAAAGATACTAGTTTGTAACCATTATCTTTTAATTTAGATAAAGCATTTTTAACCTCTGGATGTGCTGGTAAACCTCTCAAAGCTGTCACAACAACATGACGTGCTTCTTCTTGAGTTATAATTATGTTATTGTTAGCAGCAACCATTTGTAAAGCTGCAGCACCTATATTGCCAAAATGTTCGTATTGTCCACTTGCAGAAGTAACTAAAGAATATTGTAACATTGTCGTAAACCACAGAGATAATAAATCTTCTCTACTATCTAAAGGTTTTGCTATATACTTTTTCATTTGAGTAAGGTCTAAAAGCGTCTCGTTAACATCAAAAAATAATACTTTTGGCCTGATTTTAGTTTCCATTTGAAGATATTTTATTCATACTATATTTAATAAAATTTGATTATGTCTTTTTCTATTTGATTAAACTGTTTCTGATTCCAAGCATATTTTACAAAACGAACTTCTACAGATGTATTGGCTATATGGTTAGTCTAATTGCTAATGACTTTTTGTGACAGACCTAAAATTACCTCTAAAACTTGTCTTTCTCCATAACCTGCCTCATAAAAAGTGTCTAAATCTTCTTGCGTAACTTGTACTTGTTTTCTAACAATCTTTAAAGTAAAGTCTTGCAAAGTTTGTAACTATTCTATTTGCTTAGTTGTTCTATTTCTAAATTATTCAGTTAATAATGGGTCTACTTTCATCATATTTGCATTACCAATATGATAAGGTACACAATAATGACATTTGTGTTCTACATTAATTGTTTGCCAAACCACAGTTAATTCTTCTATGTTGAAGGAAGATTGAGATAAAGGTTTACGTAAAGTTCGATAGGGTTCTAATAAATCTACTGATAAAGCTAGTAAGCCGATTAAACCAGGAATCATAACATTTGATTTAATGGATTGTTCTAATAAATTTTCGATATTTTCTGGAACCCATCCGATGTTCTGAACTTTTTAATCTTATCATATTTTTATTTTTTTATTTATTAATAACTAAACAATCGTTTATTCATATTAAAAAAAATGTTAGGTGCTTTTAAATATATACTCTATATAATTGTTCAATTGCGTTCTACTAAATACTCTACTTGCAGAACATAACCCAAACGTGTTTGACACTAAACATCCTTTTTTAAATTCTGTTTCATTAGTAAAGTCAATAAAATCGTAGAAGAATTGTTTTATTCCCAAAACGCCATTTTCAGCTGATTTCAATGTATTTATTAGTTTATTTATCTTTTGTCTATTTTACTTTAAACTTTCAATAAAAATACCATTTTTATTTCCGAAACTAGAGTATACAGAAAACTTATTTATGCCCATTTATTTTTCAAGCATTTGCATAGATGAAGTTACATAACCATTTTTCAAAAATAAATTCAATGCCTTTTCAGCAACCTAATCTTCTTTAAATTCCCTTTTTCTTGCCATTTATTTTTACGTATAACCCATAGGTAAACAAACGTATAGTAATGAAAAAGAAAATTAACTATTTTTAAAATTTCAATCTGTTTTATTGAATTAGGCTTAAGGTGTTGTTTTTAAATAATTAGATAGCCTATGTTAATAAGCTAAAATCTCTCGAAACGATTTTAACAACTATGTTTTATAAATGTAATTAGCTTTTTTTTATTCATCCCACTTTCCAAATTCAATTTTTTTGCCTTTTTCATGCTCAAAAAATTCTCCATTATCATATACCAAATTTCCGTTCACAAATGTTTGTTTAATTTTTGTTTGAAATGTTGTTCCTTCCAATGGGGACCAACCACATTTGTAAAGTAGGTTGTCTTTTGCAACTGTCCAATGGCTATCCAAATCTACCAAGGTCAAATCTGCGTAATAACCTTCTCTTATAAATCCTCTGTTTGTCATACTGTAGAGAATTGCAGGGTTGTGACACATTTTCTCAACTATTTTCTCTAATGAAATTAGGCCTTGTTTATAAAACTCCAACATACAGTTTAACGAGTGCTGAACCATTGGTGCTCCTGACATAGATTGAAAATAGGGTTGCTGTTTTTCTTCTAAAGTATGTGGAGCATGGTCTGTGGTTATAATATCTATTCTATCATCAAGTAATGCCTTTAACAAGCCTTCTTTGTCCTGTTCTGTTTTTATGGCTGGATTCCATTTAATAAGCATTCCTAATCGATCATAGTCTTTGTCTGAAAACCATAGGTGATGTACAGAAACTTCAGTTGTTATTTTTTTTTCTTTAAGAGGAATATCATTCTGAAATAAGTGGGTTTCTGCTTCAGTAGTTAAATGCAAAATATGTAATCTGGCATTATGTTTTTTAGCTAATTTAATAGCTCGTTTGGTTGCTTCATAACAACCTTGAGTACTTCTAATAATTGGGTGAAACTTTGCTGGAATATCTTCACCATATTTTTCTCTAAAAGCTTGTTCATTTTTTTCTACTATCTCTTCTTTTTCAGAATGAATGGCGATAATAGCCTTGCATTTTGCAAATAATTTTTCCATTGTCTCTGGATTGTCGGCAAGTAAATTTCCTTTTTTGGTAAAATATAAACCGTCGTCTGAAACACCAATAAATTGGCTTATGTCAGAATTTATTACATCATCAATATTATCTCCGTTTACACCAAGGAAGAATGAATAGTTGGCTAAAGATTTTTTTGAAGCAATTTCATACTTTTCGTTTAGACTTTCAACGGTCAAAATATTTGGAATGGTATTTGGCATATCAATAAAAGAAGTAACTCCACCAGCTACAGCAGCTTTACTTTCAGTATATAAATCACCTTTGTGTGTTAGGCCTGGGTCTCTAAAATGAACTTGTCCATCAATAATTCCTGGTAAAAGGTGTTTTCCTGTTCCGTCAATTACTTTGTGGTTTGGTTCAATACCAATATTTCCGATTTGTTGAATAAGTCCGTTCGACAAAAGTACGTCTGCGACAAATACTTTTCCTTCGTTTACAATAGTTGTATTCTTAATTAAAATATTTTGCTTCATAATTTATTTTCTATAGTAGTGTTTGGTTGTTCTGAAATCGGAGCTCAATTATTTCGTTTTGCAATGAAATTTAATATAAAAAACTAAACTTGACTTTAGCTCTAAACTTGGCATGTTGCTAAACCTATATTGGGCGTTCGGTTTTATAATACTCTGTTTTCGTTTTTTGCCTTTTTATCTAAATAATTACCTAATAAAAACCCTACAATCATCCCAATCGGCATACCAATTAACAGACTGAACCCAATTTTCCCAATTGCTACACCAAAAGGCAAACCTAATGGCATTCCTAATGGAATTCCCAATAAAATATAACGCATCTTTAGTCCTCCTTCTTTAATAAGATTAAAGTTCTCCTCAACAAATGTTTGTAAATTAGTTATCCCATTTAAATGTTTTGTTTTGTAACTTATACTTTTTTCATCTTTTTTGCTTGGCATTTCACTGATAACGTATTCAATTTTTGACTTTAATTCTTCGTTCTCAATAATTAATCCGTTCTCAATTTTTTCTAGCAAATTATTTAAATATACATAACTTACATTTTCCTTTTCCTGAATTGAAAAATTTTTAGTATTATTTTTTAAAACCTCTTTTATATCTTTTGCCCAATTTTTCATAAACTATTTTTATTTTCTATAAATCTTTATTGTGTTCGATCTTTTAAACTGAAGCAAAATATGCTTGTTTTGAGATTTTATTTTTTTTATTTTTTCATCAAATCCATTTATAAATCCATTCACAAAATCATCGTTTGTTTCTAGATTCTCTTTTTTGAACTCTTTCCAATTCGAATTAATAAGCCCTATCATAGTAGCTATTTTTCCCTAATAATTAAGTAGACAATAGTAAATTGCTTTGACACGTGATTTCTCACCACTCTTTAAAAACTACGCATAAAGATATATCATTTTAATATAGCGTAGACTATAATTACAACTAAGAAATAAAATATCTATTTCAATAATAAGGTTACTTCGTATAGTTTAGAGATTTACACTTTTGCCAATAATCAACTACTGTCTTAAGTACACTTTTTAAATCTTGAAAACTAGAAGGTTTGATAAAAAAGCCTTGAATAGATTTTGAGTAAGCGTCGATAACAGCATCTTGTTCAGCAATTGTTGTGATAAATAAATAAGGGATAGTTTTTAATCTTATGTCCTCGTTTTCATGAATTTTTTGACTTAGCTTTATGACATATAATTTTAGCAAATTGATTTAAGAAAACACAATGAAATCTTCAGTGGTTTTTGCGATCAAAAAGGTAAATGCTTCGTAGCTGTGTTAAAAAAATAATTTCCTTTTTATAACTGAGCTCTTTCAACACTTCACCAAACATATCTTGGTCACCAGAATGATCTTCAATGATAATAATAGTTTTCCTTTTTCATTTTAGTTTATATACAAATATAAATTGTATGGATTACTATCAGATAGAGGTTCGAACTGTCTCCAAATTATGACGCACAAAATTGTTTTGCAAGGTTAGTTGCGTGTTTTGAACTGCTTATCTTTTGGAATAAAGTTTGGCTTATTACGCACTAAAATATTGAATTACAGATTTAATAAACAGTGTTATAGAGTAGGTTTGATAGTAATTTGTTATAAAATTATATCCTGAAAGAAAACAAATCTGCAAATCAACTATGCTTTATATAATTAATAATACCTCCTTTTAAAATGATTTCAACTTGTCTGTTACTGATATTGAATGCTAGCTGGATTTCTGTTCCTTTTCCAACTACAGTGGCAGTTATTGAATCATTGTTTTTTATAGTTTCCCTAATGTTTTCTATCCGTAAAACATCCCCTTGTTCTAGTTTGTCCCAATCAGCTGTGTTTTTAAACTCAAAAGGAATTATACCAAAATTGATAAGGTTCTGCCAACCAATACGAGCATAGGATTTAGCTAATGCGAACTTTTGCCCCAAATACTTAGGAGCCAAAGCTGCATGTTCTCTGCTTGAACCTTGGGCATAATTTTCGCCTGCTACAACACAAAAGCCTTTATAATGTTTTTGATTTTCAATGGCGCGATCATAAAAGCTTTCATCAATGGCATAATAAGCAAACTTACTTATCTCAGGAATATTTGAACGAAGAGGTAGTACGTCACTCCCCGCTTTTAGTATTCCATCGGTTGAAATATTATCATCCATTTTTAATAATATAGGAATTTCCATTTCATCTGGTAGTTCTTCAAAATCGGGAAGTGTTTTAATGTTTGGCCCTTTAATTAATTCTGTATACTCTTCATTCGGAGCAATTAGCATATTCTTGCTTATCTTGATATGTGTGGGTTCTTTCCATTTAGGATATGAAATATTTTTGAGTGTTTCGAGTTCTCTCGGATCAGTAATTTCTCCCATTAATGCTGCAGCTGCAGCGGTTTCTGGACTACAAAGATAGACTTGATCTTCAAGTGTGCCTGAACGTCCGGGAAAATTACGAGGCATTGTTCGCAGACTAATCGTATTGGTAGCGGGTGCTTGTCCCATTCCAATACATCCCATACAACCAGACTGATGAAGTCTTGCACCTGCAGCGACTAATGGACCCAGAGCTTTCATTTCCATTAAGTTTTCCAAGACCTGACGAGAAGATGGATTGACATCGAATGAAATATGAGGAGACATTACATTTCCTTTTATAATTTGAGATACAATCCAAAAATCACGCAGTCCGGGATTGGCAGAAGAGCCAATAACGACTTGGGCTACTTTTAATCCGCTTACCTCTCTTACCGGAACTACCTTTCCTGGACTGCTGGGAAGTGCAATTAAAGGTTCTAACTCAGATAAATTTATTTCTTCATAATGATCGTATGACGCTCCTTCATCGGCTTCCAGTTTAATCCAATCACCTTCTCTTCCTTCGCTTCGTAGAAATTCACGCGTGATTTCATCTGAAGGAAATACAGAAGAAGTAGCCCCTAACTCCGTACCCATATTTGTTATAACATGACGATCCCAAGCACTCAAGCATTTCAGGCCTTCACCATAATATTCTAAGATATATCCTCGGCCTCCAGTCACATCATACCTACGAAGCATTTCTAAAACAATATCTTTAGCACTTATCCAGTCAGGCAGCTTTCCAGTAAGCTTGATACCCATAATTTTTGGCATTTTAATGTAATAAGGCTCACCTGCTGAAGCCAGTGCTACATCCAGGCCACCTGTACCCATAGCAAGCATTCCAATGCCGCCTCCTGCAGGGGTATGGCTATCGGATCCTAATAGGGTTTTTCCTGGTTTACCAAAACGTTCCATATGTACAACATGACTAATTCCGTTTCCAGACTTACTAAACCAAAATCCAAAGCGAGTAGCGGCTGATTGTAGAAAAATATGATCATCCATGTTTTTATAATCCGTTTGGAGCAGATTGTGGTCTACATACTGAACTGCGATCTCTGCTTTTATCTTTTTTAAATTTAACGCTTCCAACTCGAGCATTACTAAGGTGCCCGTGGCGTCTTGCAGCAGTACCTGATCGATTTTTAATGCGATTTCATTTCCAGGATTCATATTACCTGAAATAAGATGGGCACTGATTAATTTTTGACTAAGGTTTTGAATTTTCATAATTGAATAGTTTTATTTTATTTTTTTGGTTCTGCGACAACAGTCTTTTATATGAAACTTCGTGCAGTTAAAAGCAATTGCGTTTCAGATAAAAATAAGCCGAATTTTTAAATTTTACTTATTATTATATCTTTGGTAATTCGTCAAATTTTAAAATTTAACGCCTTAAGGGAAATAGATAAACTATTTAACATGTGTAATAATTACATACATCTATAACCCAAGTTTAGTAGAGATGAAAGGTTATTAATTTATTTATTTCAAATATCAAAAACATTTCCACAACATATTTACGACTTCCTCAACTATGAAAGAAACTCTTTTGTAAATCAAAATTTAATATAAAACAACTATAAAAAAACAGACAAAACCTCTTTATAATTATTTGTTATTGTATCAGCCGTTTCAATGTCAATTTATATATTATTAAAGTACAAAATCTACTTTCAAATAATTATTTATTTCAGTTTTAGTTTTTAATAGATCAACCAGAATCAAATGAAACTGGTATAAAATTAAATTAAAATTTCTTTATTACATACTTAATGATTTTGTTTTTTTACTGTGTATGCCTTTTTCTATTTTATATATCAGTTTATCTTGAACCTCTTTACAAAAGTCTCATTATTTCTATTCTACTCTATTAGTAGCATGTATCTTTTTAATTATAACTTGCTGTTAATAATAAAAAACAAGTGTTTTCAGGTAACCGAAAGTTTGCTCTAGATGATGTTTATGGACTAATTGTAAACCTTAAATAAGCTGTTTTTGTTAAATAATTATATATAGGGAAAAAAGCAAAAAACCTTAATCATTGTAATCAAGGTTTGAGATAGTCAAAATATAGAAACTCCATTTTAAAAACAGTTGTAATAACTACTAACCAAAGTGTTAGTAAGGCAATTATGGTAAATAATTTAATATATTGATGCGCTAACTGTTAAGCAAATTACTTAAGTTGAACAACTCAAAAAAAACCTATTTAAACTAATCCTTAAAATGTTTTTTCACAAAAGCATCTTTTTCATTATCCGTCATTTTATCAGCAGATTCAATATCAATTTGTATGTTTTTAAAATGCATATCTTCATTCAGGTAATTATGTAATTCGGTTTTAGCATTTGTAGGTCCAAATAAAAGCACATGATTATAGTTTAAAATTGAATCGGCTATTTCTTTGTAATAAGCTTCCTGCAATTGTTGACGTTTGTTGTGCATGCCTCTTTCGCTTTTACGTATGGCTTCATCTTGAACTTCATAAGTGAATTTTGATAGTACATCGTGAATTTTATTATTTGAATTTAAATCAATTAAATTGGCAGTTGCGTGATCCATCCAAATACCTAAGCTTTTTTTTGTTTCCATTTTTTAGGTCAAAATTTTAGCTAAATCATTAGCAACTGTTTCCCGATTAGTTTCTGTAATTCAGAATTGTGTTTTCATGAAAAGTAAATTTTACTTTTCATGATCTTGCATTCGACCAAGAATAGTTTCCAAAGAAGATTTTAATTTATCAATAGCACCCGTTAAGGCTAATTCTGTCGTCTTGGCTTTACATGAAACTGCAATAGGCTGCCTGCCTTCAATTCTTGCTTCAAGTAAACATTCAGTATCATTTAATCCTTCTTTTGATCCATTGTTGTCTGATAAATGGACTTCTATTCGTGTTAAATGTGATTGAAAACGTTTTAGAGCTTCAGAAAGTAACGAAGTAAAATAATCTTCTTGATTTACGTCTCCATTTATAGTTTTATCAGTATTAAATTGTATTTGCATAGCGTATGTTTTTTAGTTTATAATTTGTTGTTTTTTAACCCTTATCCTCGTCTAAATCGTTGTGATTATCTCCACCAATACTATAATAGTTATTTTCCTCATCTTCACTTCCAACACTTTCTTGTTGATCATCCAATTCTGACCCAGGAACATCTAAATCACTACCAGACATATCGGTTGTAAAATCTTTTTCGTTTTGTGAACCAACTTTTTCATTTGGTGCTTTCTTTTTCGAAATATCTTCAGGATTCAAATCTGTTTCTTCCTTAAATTGCACATAAATATCTTCAGATGCGGGATAGTCTTCTAAGTCTTTATACTCTGGTGTTTTATTCTTTTCTTTAGTTTTTGCTTCTTTATGCGTTTTCGCATATTTATCTAAAAGGTCTTCTAAAGAATTATAATATTTTTTAAGACTTTTAAGGTTTACTTCTTCATTTTCTGAATTATTCATCGGCATTTCGTGAATGAATTTTGAAAGTTCGGGATATTCTTCTTTAATTGTGGTTGTAATCTTAATAATACTTTGTTCTAAGTCTGCTTTAGTTTTCATTTTGCTTTTTTTTTTTTTATGATACTACTTTCTCATATTTTAGTAAATGGAAATTTTCGATTTACAATAGCTAAGTTTTACTTGAGGCGTTTGATAATTAACTCCGTATTTGTAGGTTGCTTAAAATACTTGGCTATAGTATAAAGTTATGAAAATAAAAAAGTTAAACCTAAGCAAAAGCTAAAAAATTATTGTAAATAAAAAAAAGTCTAGTATAATAAGTCTAGTTTGAAAAGTTCAAATTAAATATTATTTAGCGGATCACAATTGCTTTTCATCCTAGTTCTTAATTTTACCAATTCATACCAAATTACAGATACAAAACCTATTCCAATACAAGTAATAAATTCTGTTACAGATAAAGTCACTAACCCAAAGAAAGCAGTCAAAGGAGCCACAAAAAGCATTAATCCAGTAAGAGTTAAGGTGATTCCAATGATTAATAAAACCATATTGTTTTTATATTTTAAAGTAGTAAAAATAGAATAGTAAAAAGAACGATTTATTAAGGTTAAAAAGATATTAGATGTTATTAAAGCAGTAAAAACCATAGTTCGTGTTTGGGCTTCATTGAATCCTAAATAAATAGAATATTGATATGTAAAAAGTGTTCCTGCTGTAATAAATAATCCCTGAATAATACTCGTTGTGAGCTCTTTCCAATTAAAAAAAGAGGCAGTAAATAGTCTTGGCTTATTCAACATTGTGTTTTTCTCCATAGGTTCATTTTCAAAAACAATAGAACATGTAGGACCCATAATTAATTCTAAAAATATAATGTGTACCGGTGAAAATATATTCGGATAAATCCAACCTAAAGCCAAAGGAATAAAAACAGTTAAAATGATTGGAATGTGAATGGATATGATATACTGGATCGCTTTTTTTAAGTTAATATAAATTTTTCTACCCATCGCTACTGCATCTACCATTTTGGACAAATCATCTTCTAATAAAATTAAAGAAGCTGCTTGTTTGGCGATTTCTGTACCTTTCTTTCCCATAGCTATACCAACGTGTGCTGCTTTTAAAGCAGGCCCATCATTAACACCATCACCTGTCATAGCTACAATCTGATTTTGCTCTTTTAAAGCCGTAATAATTCTTAATTTAGCTTCAGGAAACATTCGTGTAAAAATAGTAGTTTGCATTACTTTTTCTCGTAATTCAGAATCCGACAATTGCATCAATTCGTCTCCTGTTAAGCTATGTTCATAACCTTTAAATCCGATCTGTTTTGCTATAGCCATCGTAGTTGCAGCATTGTCACCTGTTATTATTTTTACAGCAATTCCTGCTTGATAAAAATCTTCTAATACTTTAGTAATGTTCTTTTTAGGTGGGTCATAAAAGGCAACAATACCTTTAAATTGAAATTGAAACTCTTGTTGTGTTTCTGGAAAATTAGTCCCTTCAAAATCACTTTCTGCAATACCTAATACTCGGTAACCTTCTTTAGTAATTGTTTCTATAGCACTGACTATTTGTTCCTTTTCTACTTTAGATAAAGTAGAAACAGCTAGTAAAGCTTCAGGTGCTCCTTTGGCTGCAATGATTCGTTTTCCTAATTTATTCTGAAAAACATGTGTCATCATGGGAGGTTTTCCACCTAACGGATATTCGTGAACTAGCTTAAAATGAGGTCGCACATCTTCTGATTCAAAAGCGCTGTAAGCCTTATGCAATGCAACTTCCATTGGATCAAATGGAATAGGTTCACTAGCCCACATAGCAAGGGTTATCAGGTCTTTTTCTGTAGCATTTGCTTCTTCTGGAGCAACTATCTTTTGAGTAGTTAGCGAAAAGACTTTAGCCAAACTCATTCGGTTTTCAGTAATCGTTCCGGTTTTATCAGTGCAAATAACAGTTGCTGAGCCTAATGTTTCCAAGGTTTTCATTTGCTTAACAACAATTCCTTTTTGCATCAATCGCCAAGCACCAATAGCCATAAACGTAGTAAATGCCATCGGAATTTCTTCAGGTAAAATACTCATAGCTAAAGTAAGTGCCTTTAATAAACTATCTAATATATCATACGAATGAAAATAATTAATCGCCCAAACCACTACAAAAACAATAGCACCAACGAAAACTAATTTTTTTACAAAATTGTTGATTTGCAATTCTAAAGGTGTTTTTTCCTCTTCAATACTTTCTAAACTCTTGCCAATCTTTCCTAATTGGGTTTCGTTTCCAACATGTGTAATTGTTATAATGGCTAAACCACTAGCAACGGAAGTACCACTAAACACAAAAGGTTTGTCTCCATCTTTGTCTTTAAAAATAGCCATCGATTCTCCGGTTAAAATAGATTCATTGACCGAAAAATCATTAGAATGTATAATAAAACCATCAGCTGAAATAGAAGTACCTTCTTCAACAACCACGTTATCTCCTACCACTAAGTCTTCACTCAGAATTTCAATAGTTGCTCCATTTCTAATGACTTTACAAAGAGGTTGGGTAAGATTTTTTAGCTTTTGCAAAGCATTGCGACTTCTCGAATATTGAAACAAGGCAATGACTGAAACAATAATAATAGCTGACGAAAGAAAAATACCATCACCAATATTTCCACTCACAAAATAAATAATTGATGCCACCAATAATAAAATAATCATGGGTTCTTTAGCTAAGTTTTTTATAGCATCTAAAACCGTATTGTCTTGTTTATAATTTAATTTGTTTTGACCATGCAGTGCTCTTGCAGAAATTACCTGTTCATTTGTTAAACCTTTTAAATTGTATTTTGGTACAGACATTGTTTAAAAATAATTTAGTAAAGTGAGTTGTTTGTTTAATTATTGGTAAATTTTTATGGCTATGAGTAATAGTTTTAATATCAAAACTTAAATAACTAAAAGGTATTAATTAATTTGATTTTATAATTGTATAATGTTTAAGAATTAAAAAATAACTTATTATAGGTTTTCTTTAATAGCTAAATATAAAGCTTCTTTTTTAATGGGCTTGTTGATATAACTGTTGCAACCTGCGTTTTTAATTTTCTCTTCATCTCCAGATAAGGCAAAAGCAGTTTGTGCAATAATTTTTACATTTTTGTTTAAAAGGCGAATTTGTCGTGTAGCTTCAAAACCATCCATGATTGGCATTTGTATGTCCATAAATATAATATCAATATCAAGGTTTTTTTTATACAAATCAACTGCCTCTTGACCATTTGGAACAATTAGCAATTCGCTAGCTATCGGTTTAAGTAGAAAGACTAAAAGAGTTTTTGAAATTTCGTCATCCTCGGCAATAAGAATTTTTAGTTTATTCGGAATTCTATAATCACTACTGCCAATATACTTCGTTTCTTGTTCTGATATTCGATTTGAATGAGAATATGGTACCGTAAAATAAAAAACTGACCCTTTACCTTCTCTACTTTCAACCCGAATGTTACCTCCCATAAGTTCTACAAATGCCTTTGAAATAGAAAGCCCTAAGCCTGCTCCTTGTCGTATATTTCTATCAGAAATATCTGCTTGAAAAAATCGCTTAAAAATAACTTCTTGCTCGGCAGCTGATATACCAATGCCTGTATCGGAAACATAAAATTCTATATAAGAACTTTCATTAGATTTTATTAATTTATATCCAATTTCGATTACACCATTATCGGTATATTTTATAGCGTTTTTAATCAGGTTTAAAAGAATGGAGTATAATTTTTCGCGGTCTAAATTTAAAATAGCTTCTTGTTTTATAAATGAAGAATTCTTAATAAGTTGAATTCCCTTTTTCTCAGCTTCGGGTTTAAAGAAAGTATAGGCGTACTCTATTTGATCATTTATATTTGTTTCAGAAATTGTCATTTCTACCGAGCCTGCTTCAATTTTAGAAATATCTACTATATTATTAATGATATTGAGCATACGATTTCTACTTATCTCGATAATTTCGAGATATTTTCTTTGCTCAACACCAGTAATACTAGGTTCTTTAAGCAATTCAGAAAAACCTAAAATACCGTTCATTGGAGTACGTATTTCGTGACTTATGTTGGCTAAAAACGCCGATTTGAGTCGGTCACTTTCTTCTGCTTTTTCTTTAGCAATTATTAGTTCATCAACTATTTTCTTCTTTTCAGTAATGTCTCTAATAATGTTTAAGAATTGTCCTTCAGCTATCATTTTGGTACTTAGTTCAGTAAAAATATAGCTACCATTTTTTTTTCGCAAACGGTATTGAACGATTAAGGTTTTTCCTTGTTGAAGCTGTTCTTGTGTAGCCTCATACTCTTTATTTAACAAATTTTCACTGTGAATAATTTCATATCCTTTTAACAAGATTAACTCTTCGCGACTATACCCTAAAATAGCGCAAATCTTGTTGTTAAGTTCCAAAATTACTCCTTGTTCATTAAATACAATTATACCATCGGCAGAATTTTCGAATAAACTTTTATACTTGTATTCACTTTTCTTTAATGTTTCAATTGTTTTCTTTTTAATAGTAATATCTTGTACTACACAGTGAATAAAAGATTCTCCTTGAATAGTAATTTTGTTTAATGTTACAAAAGCATCAAAAAGCTCTCCATTAGATTTCTTATGCTGCCATTCAAATTGTTGTAGATTACCATTAAGTGCTTCGCTAATGACCTGATATGCCTTTGTGCCTGATTCTTGTCCGTCATATTGAAAGACAGAACTTAATTCTTCTACTTTTTTTCCCAGAAGTACTTCTTTGCTGAGTTTAAAGTATTCGCATGCTTTTTCATTACAATCGGTAAAAGAGTTGTCTTTTAAAATTGATATGGCATCGTTTGCACTATTAAAAAGCATCTGGTATTTTTTTTCGCTAGTGTCAATTAATTCATTTTGAAGTAACAACTTTGAAGTTACTTTTTGTTTTTCTAGTATTGTTTGTGTTAGATTTCTATAAAAATCACCAAAACCATAAATAAGAATGATGGTAATAGAAAATATTGTTAAAAACCAATACAAAGGCGAGCGCGCTAATAAGTTTAAATCAACTAATGGGTCTATCATATATGATGAATAGGCAATTGCTACAAGACTAGAAAGTGTAATTATTATAACATTAACGTAAATAGCAAATTTACGCTTTGTAAGCGTCGCTAGTAATGCCATTGAAAAAATCGCAAAATAGAACCCTCCATTTAATCCAAATTTGATTAATCCAAATAAGGAAATAGATAGGTATAAGATTGAGATTATGATTGTTTTGTGAAAATAATTAAATTTCTTTCTAAAAACAGCTAACCCAATTGTTAAAATATAAATTAAAGTATAAAATAAATATAAATTTTGCCAGCCTATTTCAAACCATCTTAATAAAGAAAAAAGGTAAGGAAGCGTAAAAAAAATAGCACTCATCACAACTATTTTATTAATAACATCTTCTTTTATTTTCGACAGTTCTTTCTGCATGCTAAAAAAATTATATTGTGTGCGTTAATTATATTGTTTCCCTAATCCTAACTATTTTTAAAATGATATAAAAAACAGTAAGTTCTACTAAACGAAAATACAAATAAAAAAGGTATTTACGACTAACATGTAAGTAGATTAAGACGTATAGTTTTAAAAAAAAAAATTTAACTTTTTACTTACATCTTTTACTATTTAACAGTAAAATTTTTTTTACTTTCAACCGTTAAAACAAAGCGATGAACTAAAAAAATATAAAGATTTCTAAATTTTCTTAAATCAGTATTCCAAAACAATTCACCACTCACAACTAAAAAAATACCAAATCAGTGGTCGAATTCAATCATGCTAAATACGTATTCTATTTTTTATTTTTTTTATGATTCTTAAGCATCTTCCCAAAATCTTTATC